>JBBINF010000001.1:0-23855 GCA_037444045.1 Sulfolobales archaeon
CTTGGCTAAGGGACTTCTGGTGTCAACACTCGTGGCCGATTACGCTATCCTCAACGGGAGGGATGGGGCCGGATTTAAGGTATTTCCTGTTGGCTGCGGTACTATGTTTAAGAGAACATCGATTGAGGAGGTAGGAGCTTGGGACTACTCGATGATCCAGGACGACCTAGAGATCGGGGCTAGGCTCATAAGGAGGGGGAAAAGGATCTGTTCCTCTGATTCCCCTGTCATGGTGGAGGTACCCGATAACTTCTACGCCTTTTACGTTCAGCAAACCAGGTGGGCCATGGGTAGCACTGAAGTCCTAATAAGGAGGTTTCACGACTTAACTAAGAGTAACGTGGGGATACTAAGGAAGATAGACATGATCTTATTCCTCATGCAGTACTTCCCCTTCGCCACGACTTTCCTATCAGCGATTGCCCTTTCGATATACGCCTTTATAGGGAAAGGGGATCCCCTTAGTTCACCAGTAATAACGCTTTGGCTCCTGGCCTTGGCGTTATACGCTTACAGCTTCGTCTACGTAGCCAAGAAGTTAGGTTTGGGGCTAGTGGAAAGCTTGAGGAGCCTAGGAAAGGTGTCTTCTTTCAGCGTCTCCATATCGCCCTTTATTTTACTGAGCATATTTAAGGCGTTCAGCAAGAGGAGGACTTACGTGGTTACGCCGAAAGGGAAAATAACCAGAACAAAGGCGATCTACATTATAGGCGTATTTGGCTTTTATTTCCTCATTGCGTCCATTTCCTTCCTGTTAAAACACGAGCTTATAACCGGTCTATGGCTCGCCTATTATTCTGCAGGATACCTTTTCACGTTTTTCTCCGAGCTCTTTACTAAGTGAAGCATCCGTAAGTACAAGTCTTTTTATCTTGCTGGTAAGTTATCTTCTTTGTAATGATCGAGTACGTGAAGGAGCACTACGATAACGAATACGTCTTCTCGCTTTTGAGGCCCTACGTAGCCGAGTGGTTCAAGGAAAAGTACAAGGAGTTCACTCCTCCCCAGAAAGGTGCTATACCCCTTATTAAGAGAGGGATCAATACGCTTATCTCAAGTCCCACGGGAACTGGCAAGACCCTTTCCGCATTCCTGGGAATTTTGGATAGCTTGCTGGAGTTGGCTGAAGGGGGAAAACTGGAGGATAAGGTATACGCGATCTACATTTCTCCTCTGAGGGCCTTGAACAACGACATGTACAAGAACTTGGTGGAGCCATTAAACGAGATCTATCAAAGGGTTAACCTACCGCAAAAGATCAGGGTGGGAATTAGGACTAGCGACACAACCCCATATCAGAAGCAGAAGATGATTAAGGAGCCTCCCCACATACTGATAACTACCCCGGAGTCATTTGCCATTTCCTTAACTTCGCCTAAGTTCAGTCAAAGGCTTAGCGAAGCTAAGTGGATAGTAGTTGACGAGATACACGAGCTCGCTGGGAGTAAGAGAGGAGCTTACTTGTCCGGCTTCCTGGAGCTTTATCAGAACTTCCTAGCGAAAAACGAGGTTGTAAGGATAGGGCTAAGCGCTACTATATCTCCACTAGATGAGGTGGCGAAGTTCCTAGTAGGCAACGGGAGAGAATGCAAGATAGTCGACGCTAGGTTCGTAAAGGGAATAGACATCAAGGTAATCTCCCCTGTAAAGGACTTAGTTCACGCAACTGAGAGCGAAATAAGCGAAGGGATATACAAGACCATGCTCAACGAGATAAAGAAGCACAGGACTACCCTAGTCTTCACCAACACGAGGAGCGCGGCAGAGAGGGTCTCCTACAAGCTTAGGAAGATGATTGAGGAGGAGAAGCTCTTTGACGCCGACATGGTGGGGGCACATCACAGTAGCCTGAGTAGGGATCTGAGACTGGAGATCGAGAACAAGCTAAAGGAGGGAAAGCTCAAGGTAGTCGTGTCCTCTACAAGCCTAGAGCTAGGAATCGACATTGGGTACATAGACCTCGTGCTCTTGCTCGGTAGCCCAAAAAGCGTAAGTAGACTCCTTCAAAGGCTTGGGAGGGCAGGGCACCACATAAGGAGCACTAGCAAGGGAAGGATAATAGTAGTCGACAGGGACGACCTAGTCGAGTGTACAGTACTGGCAAAACTGGCTAGGGAAAGGAAAATAGACAAAGTCCACATCCCCAAGAAGCCCTTAGACGTTTTAGTTCAGTTAATAGTAGCCTCAACGCTCATGAACGCGGTAAACAAGTACGAACTGTACAACGCCCTAAAGAAGTCGTATAGCTTTTCTGACCTTAGTATAGAAGAGTACGAGACCGTCCTCAACTACCTTGCTGGTAGGTACGAGTTGGAGAGCAAGAACGTTTACTCAAAGGTGAGGGAAGATGGGGAGTTGTTAAAGCCCAAGAGGGGAGTGAGGATGATATTCTACACGAACAGCGGCACAATCCCTGACGAACCCCTCATACCAGTCTTCACTGAGGAGAACAAATACGTGGGGAACCTGGAGGAGGAGTTCGTGGAAATACTGACCCCAGGGGACATTTTCGTCCTTGGAGGCAGGACCTTCGAGTTCGTTGGGAGTAGGGGGAATAAAGTCATAGTCAAACCGGCAGAGGGCCAGAGGCCTACTGTACCTAGCTGGTTCTCGGAGATGTTGCCCTTGGCAATAGACTCAGCGATCGAGGTGAGCGCCTTTAGGGGAAAGATTGCGGAGATGATAAAGGAGGGGAAAAGCGAGGAAGAGATAACGGACTATATCACCAAGAGTTACAACGTTAGTAAGGCCGCAGCCTATTCCATCTACGAGTATGTATTAGAGGAGTACTACTTCACAGGCGGTAAGGTGCCCAACGAAAGGACAATATTAATAGAGATCTACGACGACGAAGAGGGGAGAAGGAACTTTATATTTCACGCTCTTTACGGTAGGAGAGCCCTTGACGCGCTATCAAGGGCACTAGCTTCAGTGTTAAGCGACAAGCTAGGGACAGACGTAAGGGTTTCGGTTACAGACAACGGCTTCATTTTAACCTTACCTAACGTCGTGGACTACGATATTGGGAGCATATTCAACGAGATAAGGCCAGAAGAAATGTACGACTTACTGAGTAGGGTTATACTTAGGACTGAGATGTTGAAGAGGAGGTTTAGGCAGACGGCGGAAAGATCCTTTATGCTGCTGAAGAGGTATAAGGGCAAGGAGACAAACCCAGATAGGAGGCAACTGAACTCCGAGACGCTACTCGAGGTGGTCAAAGAGTACAAGGACTTTCCGGTACTAAAGGAGACCATAAGGGAGATCCTAGAGGACTACATGGACATCCAAAACGCCATTAAAATAGTGAAGGACGTCCAGAGCGGGAACTTGAAGGTAGAGATCATAGGTCCCAACAAGATCCCGAGTCCATTCGCCCACGGTATAATAATAAAGGAATACGCTGACGTAGTCTTGGCTGAGGACAAGAGGGAGTTACTCAAGAAGCTCCATAACAAGGTGATGGAGTTTCTCAGAGAGAAGGGAATCAACATCGATCTCAAGTACACCGAGGCTTGAGGCTTGGAAGGCCTTAATGCATTCCTTAGTTACTATGATCCACGGTACTTTCCAGACAGTCATCCCCGCTACGTCTTTAGCGCTTGGTTCGCAGGAGTTACTGTGGGTGTGGACTATCGCCCTAAGTTCTCCCTTACTTAATAAATAGTAGAGCTGTTGGGGATCCATCTCGAACTCTTCTTCTTTTGGGGAGACGTTTTTAACTTCGTAAAAGGAGTTACCTATAATTACTCCGCATCTTTCTTTCATACTCCCCATAGCCCTTCCAGTCCCGCTATCGACTTTAGTATGTCAGTCCTCGTTACTATTCCAACTAACCTTCCCATAGAGTCCACTACGAGTAGCCTACCCACGTTGTAGATCACCATCTTCCTTATAGCCTCTAGTACGTCCTCGTCCTCGTTAATAGTTATCACGTCGGTCTTCATGTAGTCCTTGACCTTAGCTTCGTAGTTGCCCTCAAAGAACGCCTTTATTATGTCTGCAGTAGTTATTATCCCCACGATTTTCTCGCCTTCAGAAATCACTGGCGCCCCCCTTATTCCCTCCTTGTACAAGACCATAGAAGCCTCCTTCAGGAGCATCTCCGGCTTCAAGGTGACAAGTTTCTTACCAATAATGTTCTTTATTTTCTCCTTAGGTACACTTATCATCCTCTTTACGTCCATCACTATTTCCTTCCTCATGTCGTCCGCGTGTATGACCACGCCCTCTATGACAAGCCTGCTATAGGGAGTTGGACCGAACCTTAGTGAGTCCCCAGGCCGGATCTTTCTCAGATCCCCGTTCACCTTTAAGATCACTTTGTTGCCTGATGGGTTAGTTATGTCGAGGAGCTCTATGTTGTCCACCTTTATGTCCGTCTCCACGTTTCCCCTATAGAGGCTTAGCTTATCCATAATTGGGGCCACTGACGGGTTCTTTATGAACTCGTAGGCCTTTAGAGTGGGTAAATAACCCCCCTTGGGCCCTGGCTTGGACTCCACGAGCCCAAGTACCTTAAGGCTTAGGATTATGTTCCTTACAGTACCCTCGTCCTTGTTTATCATATCAGCTACTTCCTTGCTCTTTATCATCTTCTTTTCTCTGTTGTAAAGCTCGGTAAGCGCTAGAAGTATCTCTCTCTGAGTAGCTGATAGATTCTGCATACAAAATTATAATTAGTTAGAATACTTAAAAACTTCTATCATTGTAATGTAGATAATTCGAGTATTCTTTTTATGACTTTAGGCCTCACGTTGAAGACCTCCTGCGATATCAATGCCACGTAATTGGACTTCGGAAGGGGGTAGTCAAACCCTATCTTTATTGATATAGCCTTCTTCATGGCTATGTAGTTCATCTTGTCCCTTATTACACCCTCAGCTATTTCCTCCGCCAGCTTGAACGCTGTGTAGAAACGCGAGAAGCTCTTGGCAGTGTGCTGTATCGCGTCGTTCTGGGACGAGCTTAGCGTCTTCAACGCGCTTATGAGCTTCTCCTCGTCAGCAAAGGAAAATATGACCTCCGTGAAGATCAGCCTAAGCGCTCTGGCCAGAACGTCTTTGTCCTGCCCTGCCATCTCAAACGATTTCTCAGGGGACTCTTGTATAGCATTAGCTATTTCCTCGTATTTCTCCTCTGGAGACAGTAGGGTGTCAAACAGCTCCTTGTACTCTTCGTAAAGCCCTAGTCCCTCCTTTCCAACAACGTAAAGGCTAATGAGCTCCTTCTCGTACAGATTGGTTGACTTGAAGCCCCTAAAGGGCTTTATATTGTTTTTTTCGTAGTTCTCCTTCAAAATTCCTACAAGTGATTCTCTATTTAAATCTTTCCACTTTGTGACCACTATCCCCCAGATGTCGGTCAACGTCTTTATTCTGTCCTTATAGATCTCCTTGACCATATCTTACCCATGAATCTATATGTGTTTCACCTTAAAAAGGATACCAAACAAGCAAGGGCTCATGAGTGTTGAAGAAAACTTAAAACCAAGTGTTGTTCTCGTGTCTACTTCTGAGCTAGAGGAAGAAATAAAGAGGATAGAGGAGGAAATAAGGTCACACGAGCAGCTAGACCTCGATTCGCTAAAGAAGATCCATGAGGAGCTGAACAATATAAACAAGGCAATCAGTTGGTTGAGGATAGCGGAGTCTCAAGGGGTATGGAAGTCAAGAACGTGCAAACACGCAGCTAACGAGACATGTAACGCGTGGAACATTAGCGACCCTGAGAAGGTGGGTATACCATCCGACGTTATATCGTTCAACCAAGACGGCACTAAGAGGGTACTAGTTTCCAAGTTCCCCGGCCTATGCATAGCCTGCCCGCTATACGAACCCAAGAGAGCTTAGGCGCCTTTTATCGAGCTCATCGACTATCCTTTTTAGGTCTTCTATTTTTTCCTCGGCCACCTTAGGGTTATCCCCTATTACCTCCAGTAAGCTCGTGATCAGGTCGTTTACGACAACTTGGAGAATTTTCCTCCTTTCGTCATCGTCTGCGATTTCCAAGGCCCGGAGTATTGTATCGTCGCTTGGGTGCGTTTTGCCTGACGTGAACTTAGAAATCGCTGCTGGACTTACGCCCAGTTCCTCAGCTAAGGTCTTCTTGCTCCTGTTAGACAGAAGTATGGAGATTATCTCCTCTCTAGCCTCTTTGCTGAGGTTATGTATGGCCTTCACACTCCTAATTAATCCCTCAAAACTTAAAAGATGTCCAATCGATTTCAAATGGATGATATCAATTCTGTTCAACCAGGGTATTATTCCCGCCGACGTTGTGGAGAGGCCTATTGACGAAGACTTCGTGTCGGTCATTCCAGACAGGGTACTACTGAGCTCTATAGAGAACTCTATATTCGTTGGCCTCCTCTGGGTTAAGCCGTGGACGATAATAGGTAGTATAGGGATCGGGAAGGTAGAAGATGTAGGGATTGGAGTGGACGAGGGATTGAAGGGGAGGACAGTCCTAGTCTTGCCCTATTCTCCTAGGTATGGGGGCATAGGGACTGAGATAAACGGCCTCCTGGCGGAGAGGGCTAACGTTCCCTCAGACGCTATAGTGACTTTGCCGGAAAACCCGCCAGACAAGCTATTGCTCTACCCATTCGCCTCTCTCGCTTTACAGATTAAGGACTACGCAGAAGGTAAGGAAGTACTGATCGTGGGTTCTGGGCTAACCGCTCTATTTACTTACTTAGCCCTTAAGGACTCGGCAGTTATTGGCGTGTACACAGATGACGACGTCAAGTTCCCCTATGCACAGAAAATAAAGAAAAGCGACAGGAAGTGGGATATAGTGGTAATATCTACCATGAAGGGATGGGCTAGGGCTGTCGCAGACTTACTCGTAAAGGACAACGGAAAGGTAGTCATTCCGAAGTTCCTCAACTCGTGGCCTGCCATTGTCCCAAAGAACTCACTGTTTATACCCCCACTCCCAAGGGACGACGTAATCCCCTTTATAAACAGGGAAGTAACGAGTAAGGTGTTTGAAGAGAACGTAGGATACGCAGACGACGTGATCTCGGCAATCCCAACTTCGAAGAACGCAGTCATCGTGGACGTCAAGAAGGCTTTGAAAAAGAGCGTAGAGCTTTACTCCCTCAGTAGCTGACCTAGGATTTCTATTCCTCTCCTGATTTGGTCTTCGGTCGGGAAGCTAAAGTTTATCCTCATGGTGTTCCTTCCAGAGTAGTCGTAGTAGAAGCTAGACCCAGGGACGTATGCAACTCCCCTGTCTAGAGCCTTTGAGAGTAGGTTTAAGGTGTCTATCTTCGGCGAGAGCCAAGCGAACACGAACATGCCTCCTACCGGCTTACTCCACTTAGCGTCATTAGGGAAGTGCTCCTCAATTGCTTGAAGCATTACGTCTCTCTTCCTCCTGTAGAGCGACCTCACTCTGGGTAGGTTGTTTTGGATCACGTTCCTCCGAATAGCCTCAGCGGCTATGAACTGGGTGAAGGAAGGGGTGTGCAGATCAACGTTCTGCTTGTAGAGTTCAACCTCGTGGATAATGTCATTGTCTGCGACTATCCAGCCCAGTCTAAATCCTGGGGCGAGGATCTTGCTAAAAGTTCCAGTGTATATCACCCTTCCCTCTTTGTCTAGGGCCTTTATTGGAGGTGGGCTATCACCGTCAAAGACGAGGAAACCGTAAGCGTCGTCCTCGACTATGAGGAAATCGTATTGGGACGCGAGCTCCAGCACTCTCTTCCTTCCATCCAGGGAAAGGGTCGTGCCCCCTGGGTTCTGGGCTGTCGGTATGATGTAAAGCAACTTTGGCGTCTTCCCTTCCGACTTTAGCTTTCTCAGCTCAGCCTCCATGGAATCGAGGTCTGGTCCGTTTTCGGTCAGAGGCACGCCGTGAAATGTGGGTCTTCTGGCCCTCAGTATATTAAGTGCTGCCAAGTACGTCGGAGTCTCCACAAACACGTGGTCGCCGGGGTCAACAAGCAGGTTGAAGAGCATGAAGAGGGCCTCTTGGCTTCCCACGGTGACGAAAACGTTGTCTTCATTTATGCCAGATATACCTCTCTGGGAAGAGAGGTTGACCAACTGTTGTCTCAACTCCTGAATTCCGGCAGTTGCAGAGTACTGTAAGGCCCTTGACGCATAGTTGGCGAGTACGTATTCAGCGATGTTCTTTATGTCCTCAACCGGGAAGGTGGAGGGGTCTGGGAGCCCTCCGGCAAAACTGATTACGTTCTTTCCCTCGGTCAGTTTAAGTAAGTCCCTTATTTCCGAAGTCTTAAGTAGGGAAGTGTCCTTGGAGAGGAACTTTTCCCACTTTGACATAACTGTTAATATATGAGAAGGTATTTATTAGTTTGTGTACGTAGCCGAAATACTTACCATAGGAAACGAGATCCTCAGCGGGAGGACAGTTAACACCAATGCCGCTCACATAGCTAGGAGGCTTACCTCCTTGGGGTTTACAGTAAAGAGGATGACTACGGTAATGGACGACCTAGAGGAGATATCGAAGGCCTTCTCCGAGATATTTTCCCGCAGCCCAAACCTAGTTGTCTCGACAGGGGGTCTGGGCCCAACTTACGACGACAAGACTGCGGAAGGGTTGGCAAAGGCCGTTGGGGCTAACCTAGTTTACAATGAAGACGCGTTAAGGCAAATAAAGGCCAAGTACGAGAAGCTCAACTTAGAGCTGACTCAGGAGAGAAAGAAAATGGCGTTAATGCCAGAAGGCGCCATACCGGTGGAGAACGATAAGGGGATAGCCCCTGGTATATACCTTCAGTATAAGGGTATAGAGATCTTGGCTACGCCCGGAGTACCCAGGGAGATGGAGGCCGTACTGGAGACTTTTGTATCGCGTTTCCTAAAGCAGAGGCCAAGGGTCGCCTACTTTGAGGACAACGTTATAGTTGACGGGGTTATGGAGTCCGCGATAGCGCCCTACATTGCCAAGCTCGTAAAAAAGTACGATCTGTACATAAAGACCCATCCTAAGGGATACGAGCTCTCCAACCCTACCCTTGAGATACAGATAGCTGGGAGCAGTGAAAACCCCGAAGAAATAAAGGAGAGGATTAAGTCCTGTAAGGAAGAAATAATTAAAGTCGCCAAGGAACTTGGCGGGACTATAAGAACTCAGTAATGACCTTAGTGAGCCACTGGGGTTCCTCGAAGTTAAGGAAATGGCCGTAGCCCTCCAAGACCCTTGTGGTGTGTTTTGGGATCTTTTCCATTGTCTGTAAGTTCTTGAAAAGGCTGTCGTTTGTCCCATAAACGATGAGGGTCGGTACGTCTAGCTTCTCCAGGTATCCCTCGTAGTTTTTAGCAGAAAGGAGGCCCTCCACGGCCATTTTGTAGCCTAGAGGTGTGTTCTCCCTGTAAACCTCTAGTAGGGAGTTCCACGCTAAGGGGTTCTCGGTCAAGGTTGGCGAGAACTCCCTCTGCATCTTCCTGTAGTTAGCTAGGGCCTCCATGCCGAAGCTAGTCGCGATTGAGACGTAGCGTCTATAGGGCTCTGGATCTGGTGCCTTATATAGGGCTCCTATCAGGACTAGCTTCTCTATGGAGTTGTTGAGGGCGAAGTCCAGGGCTATGAGAGTACCTATGGAGTGACCCACTACTACTGGGTCCTTTACTTGAAGGTACTCCAGCAGTCCCTTTAGGTCGCGTGAGTGGTCCTCTATTAAGTAAGGCGAGGGAAGAACAGAGGACCTACCGTGCCCTCTTAAGTCGTACACTATCACCCGGTTATTCCTAGCGAACTCGTAGCTAACTAGTTTCCAGCTCTTGTAAGAGCCAGCTAAGTGGTGGACGAAAACTATTGGCTTACCTTCTCCATAGGCCTCATAGTACAACTTTACGTCGTCGAGAATTGCGAAGGGCATTACACAAGATTTGTTATTTTTGACAAATAAATCTCGCTTATCACAACTGGGTACAAGAGGCCGAACTTGACTAACACTTCCGGGTTGACTTCCCCTATTATTCCTATCTTCTCTCCCTTTAGGATCACGGTAGCTCCCCTCCCTGGAATGAAGAGACTTTCTTCGTTCTCCACGTACTCTGGTTCCATACCCGTAGCGTTGAAGATAACTTGGTGAAGTAGAGACTGTAACTGTTCGAAACTTACCTTGCTGTCCATTATGGCCATTACTTCCCTGAGGTCGTTTCTGTACCCTGTGTCTGAGCTTGAGGGAACCACTACCTCGCCTATTTCGAATACCTTTACTGGGAACCTAGCCTTCTGGTTCTTTGAGAGGAAGTTAAGGGTAGTCCAGACCAGGGAGTTTCTAACGGCGTCGTACTCTGCAGAAATTGGGTTTAACAACTTGACGAAATCCCCTTCTAGATTGGTGGACTTTGCCAATACTAAGGAGTATATTTCTTGTAATCCCCCGCCCACGCTCAGCTCCCTGAACACCTTGTAGACGGACGTCTCCTTAAGGAACCTGCCGAAGCTCGTTGCCCCTATCTGGATTGGCTCAATCTTGTTATAGCCAATGGCCATCGCTATGTCCTCCGCTAAGTCTACGTCCCTCATTACGTCCACCCTATACGGTGGTGTGATTACTTTCAACGACTCGCTCTCAAGGTCGGCGTTCATCCTCATCATCGACAAGTACCTAACGACCTCTTCTCCTCTGAGTTCGACGCCAATCCTCTTCAAGACGTTACGTACGTTAGCTTCAACAGTCCTGTGGTTAAGAACTGGAGAAGAGCTCACGTCAACTGATCCCACTACCTTTACTTTCCCTATAACTCCGCCCTCCTCAGCTAGATTTGTCACGAGCAGGTCGAGGGTTTCAATCACGGCCTGTAGGTTCGTCCCAGTTACGTCTATGAAAACGTCTTTTGTTCCCTCCTCTATCTTTGTCTTGTCTGAGTTTATCACTGGCGGTATACTTAGGACTTGTCCGTCCTCCTGAAGGACTGCGGGCGAGCTTCCGTTGTACACCGATATGTTTCCGTACTTTTTCCCCTGTTCCGTCCTCTCTAATACCTCAGATACAGTCATGGGGCCGCTTTGGTTGAGCGGTACGAACTTGTAGTCCAACGGGATTGTGGAGTAGATTACCCTCTTGCCGTCTACCTTCTTCAAGTCGTGGATCCCTATGGCTACCTTCTTCCTCCTCCTACCTATTGTGTCGTGTAGCTTCTCCTGGAACTGGATGAGCTCCCTCAACTTGTCTTGGTCTAAATTTACGTTGTAGACCACGGCTCCAAGGGCGTAGGGCCTTGACTCGACCCTCCTCACTTCGAGGACGTAGTCTGTATCGACGACCTTGTACTTGGCCTCTCCCAGTTCGACGCCCATGATGCCCTTAGCAGCCCTTACGATACCGCCGAGGCTCAACATGTCAAGCCTGTCCGCGTTGATCTCTATCGCTATGTTCTCTTGGTCTACTGGCTCAATCTCCGACTTGAGGTTAAACAGGATTTCCTCCAGCTCTCCTTCAGTTACCTTTAACTTCTCCAGCAGCCTCGACTTCTTCAAGGTAATTGTTACCATTGCGGCTCGACCTTTCTGTTCCTGAGGAACTCAATGTCATCAGAGTACAGATCCCTTATATCCTTTACACCCAAGAAAAGCATCGCCAGCCTGTCAAGCCCTAGCCCCCACGCCCCTGCAGGGGAGTAAACCCCAGCTGGCTCGGTGACCTCTGGCCTAAGTAGCCCAGCCCCAGCCATCTCCACCCAGCCCAGCTTATCGATCCAGCCGTATATTTCCACGCTCGGCTCTGTGAAGGGGAAGTAAGCTGGTTTGAACTTTATCTCCTTTATCCCAAGCCCCGCAAATATCTCCTTTAACACTCCTAGGAGCTTCCTGAAGTTGAAGTCCTCCTCAATTATTAAGCCGTCTAATTGGTGGAACTCTATCAAGTGGGTAGCGTCTATTGCGTCTGGCCTAAACACCTTCCCTATTGTGAAGACCCTAGTTGGAGGCTTCGGGCTCGTTGAGAGAACCCTCGCCGTAGTCGCCGTGGTCTGGCTCCTCATCACTAGCCTTAGGGCAACCTCTTGATCCCAGCTGTAGTTCCACCACCTTTCGTGCACCTCCTTTACCCTCCTCAGCAGTTCCTTGTCCTTGACCTCTCCCCTCCCCTCAACCCTGAAACTGTCGTGGATCTCCCTAGCAGGGTGGTCCTGGGGCTGGAAGAGCATGTCGAAGTTGTAGAACTCCATCTCGACGTAGTCGCTCTTAACCTCTGAAAAGCCCAGGCTAACCATTACCTCCTTTGCCCTCTCTATGAACTCCCTAAAGTAGTGCTTTTTCCCAATTGGCACGTACGGCGGTAGAGCCCTTACGTTGTATCTCTTGAACTCGTAGTTCCTCCACTCCCCGCTCTTTATGAGCTCAGGGGTGAGGAACAGCAACGCGCTCTTCACTTCCGGCTCCCTGAGGAACTCCACCTCTACTTCCGTCTCCTCCTTCTCCTCCACTAGGTTCCTGGACTTAAGCAGGGACAGTTCGTTTCCCCCAAGCTCTTCCCCTCTTTTTACCTTCTCTAGCATCTCCCTCTCTGGGGCTCTGTATGTCTGCACCAATGGGACTATCTCTCCCCTCTGTATGTTAATTAACCCCCTCCTTTTAGCCCAGCTCACCGCAATTTCGAAGTCGCTTCCTAACGCTTCCTTAGCCTCTTGTATTTTCATTGGCCCCTTTGACAGCAACTTCACTAGTATCTCCTCAGGGAATCCCTCCCTTAGTCTCTTCTCCCCTTCCTCTGTGAGGACTAACCTCCTCTCCTTCTTCGTGCTGAGTACCTTCACGTAGCCCTCTGAGGCCAAGTGATAGACTATGCTAAAGACCGAGCTCTTTGGTAACCCAAGGCCAGCTGAGATCTCAGTAGAGGACGTGATAGATTTTTCCTTAATAAAAGAAAGGACTTTGAGTTCTAGTTCGCTTAGCATTGTAAACGACTCCTCAGAGCTCTATGCTTTGCCCCGGCGAGAGCACTATTGCCTTGAAGCCTCTCTTTCTGACGAGTTCCTCGAACTCCCCTGGGTCTACCTTTATGAGGTCCCACGTGTTGTAGTGGATTGGTATGGCTGCCTTTTTGGGCCTCAACATCTCAACTGCAATGGAAGCTTGAACCGGGTCCATCGTAAACCTGCCGCCTATGGGAAGGAGGACGTAGCTAGGGGAGAACACGTCCCCTATGACCCTCATTCCTTCAAACAAGCCTGTGTCGCCAGCGTGATACACAGTAATCCCGTCAGCGCTTACAACTGCTCCAGTGGGGTCGCTGTGCCTGCTAGAGTGTATAGCCTGAGTGAGGGCCACCTTTACCCCTTTCACATCCACGTAACCCCCAACGTTTATTGGCACCATCCTTTCCCAAGGTATTTTGTGCTCCTCATTGAGGTAGGCCTCTAGGTCGTAGGTAGCTACTAAGACCGGCCTTGTCGAGTTCCTCATTATCTCTACTGCGTCTCCCAAGTGGTCGTAGTGGTCGTGAGTAACAATAATGACGTCTGCGTCGTAGGCGTAGTCTACCTTTACGGGGGCTAAAGGATTGTCCTTTATAAACGGATCTATTATTACCTTCTTACCATTCAAGCTAAGCTCTACTGCTGCGTGACCTAACCACCTAAGTTGGGGCATGGGTAAATTGTTAGTAAGTAGAAATAAAAATTTCCACCAATCACTACATCTTATGACAGAGGACGAGCTGAAGACCCTTCTAAAGGCTGGGAAGATAGCTGCGGAGGCGAGGGAGCTAGGGGCCAAGTTGATAAAGCCCGGAGTGAAGGTCATAGACGTCTGTGAAGCAGTGGAGAAGGCGATCGTCGAGAAGGGAGCTAAACCGGCGTTTCCGTGCAACTTGTCCATAAACGAGGAGGCTGCCCACTACAGTCCAGTTATAGGCGACGAAAAGGTCATCCCGGAGGGCGCTGTGGTAAAGCTAGACATAGGGGCCCACATAGAGGGCATAATAACGGACACCGCAGTCACCGTGAGCTTTAACGATAAGTACTCTAGGCTACTAGACGCGGCTAGGGACGCGCTTAACGCGGCAATCCAGAACTTCAGACCGGGTGTCGCTCTAGGAGAAATAGGGAAAGTGATAGAGAGGGCAATTAAGATGAACGGGTACAAGCCAATAAGGAACCTGGGAGGTCACTTAATAAGGAAATACGAGCTCCACGCTGGCGTCTTCGTGCCAAACGTTTACGAGAGGAACGTGGGCAACGTGATGAGCGATAACGTATACGCAATAGAGCCCTTCGCCACGGATGGGGGTGGAATGGTAGTGGATGGGAAGGCGGAGACCATCTTCTCCCTTAGGAACCCTTCTTTGAAGGGGCTAAGCGACGTAGAGGCGAGGTATTTGGAGGTAATTAAGGAAAGGTTTAACACGCTGCCCTTCTCGGAGAGGTGGCTAGCCGACATGGGGAAAAAGGAGGAAGTCGAGAGCGTCCTCAAGTCCCTTGTGAGAAAGAAGGCCTTGGTGTCCTATCCAGTCCTCATAGAGGTTAAGAAGGGGATAGTGAGCCAGTTTGAGCACACTGTCTACGTGGGGAAAGACGAGACTATCGTGGTAACCCAATAAGCCCATTACCTTAAAAACGTTTTTGAATTAAACTCCTTTTACGCGGGAGATAAAGGGATTGGGATAAAAGTTTAATTTGGCGGAAATCGTTACTATACTGAAGGGTTTACAATGGGTTTAGATGTATTTAGCGTAATAGCTCTAGCCCAGTCCTCGAGCAGTAGTTCTAATAGCCTGGGAGCAAACCTACTGTACTTTATAATATATATACTCTTCTTAGGTTCCTTCGTCTTAGCCTTTTTCCCCGGGTTCCAACAGAGATCCCAGCTGTGGTTCATTAGCAGGGACGTGGAGCAGAAGCTCTCCATGATAGAGAACTACCTAAAGGACTCCAAGAGCGTCAGCGAGAAGCTGTTAAAGGACAAGGGAATTCCGGATCCAAAGGCGTTCTTGAACAGGGTGATAGAGAGGTTTGTGATCGACCCAGTGAGCATTGAGCCCACCGATATAATAGCGAGGATGAAGCTGTTAATGAGGAGCAACGAGAACACTGTGAGGGAGATGATAACGAGGCTTAACCCCAACATAGACCCGGTGAGCAGGAGCCAGATAGAGGTGTCGGCCGAGGTCACGACTGCGCTAAACCAAATATACAAAATAATAAGGCACTACCTGCTTTTAGCCAAAAAGTTGAACAGCATAATGATAATGTACCAGCTACAGATGGTAGCCCCAATATACGTGAAGTTGGCTGAGGCCTACGACAAGGCGCAGAAGACGTTCTTACAAGGCATACCAGTAGGAGACGGACTTGGGCCCCTAGTTGCTTCGAGGTTCTTAATGAAGGCTAGCCAGAAGTGGACGGTCAGTCAAGACACCGTGGCCGGCACTGTGGAGTTCGAGCAGAGGAGGCTCATAGTGGTAAAGGCAGAGGGGCCAATGGCCACCGTGGGTACTCCAGGAGAGGCAGTCCAAAACGTAATAGAGAAGGAGGAAGGCAAGGTTGCTAGGATAATAACAGTGGACGCTGCGTTGAAGTTGGAAGGTGAGGAGACCGGGTCGATAGCTGAAGGAATGGGAGTGGCGATGGGAGACCCCGGTCCAGAGAAGATAGCAATAGAGAGGGTAGCGGTAAAGTACAACATACCGATAGATGCGGTAATAGTGAAGATGAGCATGGAGGAGGCCATAACTGAGATGAGGAAGGAGATCTACGAAGCTGCGGACAAGGTCGTTGAGTACGTCAAGAACTTAATCCTTGAGAGGACGAAACCCGGGGACACTGTAGTACTAGTTGGAGTTGGCAACACAGCGGGAATAGCCCAGTGATATTACATGGCAATGGGATTTGAGTCGTCAAAGGAACAGCTCAAGGTCAAGACTGAGATCAGGTGTATGACTTGCGACTACAAGATAGTTAGGGACTTCCAGCAGGGTGACTTCGTCCCCAAGATCGTGGGGCAGTGCCCTAAAGACGGGGGACAACTTTACATTGCTGGAATTTACGCCGAGAGTACTACGCAACAACAGAAGAAATAATTTTTTATACTAAATATGCATAAGATAGTTTGTCCACCCGGCCATAGTAGGGGGGCAACACCCGGACTCATCTCGAACCCGGAAGTTAAGCCGCTCACGTTGGCAGGGCCGTGGGATCCGCAAGGGCCCGCAGCCCTGCCAAGCCGGGATGGACATTTATATTTCTTGTTTCAGATTTCTTCTCATGATGAAAAAGATATACGACGAGGTACACGGTTACGTTGAGTTAGGAGACGCTGAAGTAGAGCTAATTGACTCTCCTATTTTCCAGAGGCTTAGGAGGGTAAAACAGACCAGCCTTGCCTTCATAGTTTACCCTGGAGCTACCCACTCCAGGTTTAGTCATTCACTAGGAACTTACTATTTGGCGGACAAGTTAGGGCAAAAACTACTTAGGTCAAGCTACATGAGCGACAAGGAGTACGGGTACTTGAGGCTTGCCGCTCTCTTACACGATGTAGGGCAATTTCCCTTCAGTCACTCAATTGAGGGCTATTACTTGCCCAAGGAATTTGGCAACAAGGACTTGAGGGAGTACGTCATTCTTAGGTCGGGCATCAGGGACGTTATTAACGACCACGGCTACGACCCAAGGAAAGTACTCGACGTATACAATGGGAACTCTATCCTCTCTACTATAATAGACAGCGAGGTGGACGTAGATAGGCTGGACTACTTGGTCAGGGACTCGAGACACACGGGCGTCCAATTGGGAAATATTGACCTAGAGAGGCTCCTCGACACAGTTACCTATAGGGAAGACGGAATCTCAATCCTAGACAAGGGGATAATCAGCCTTGAGAACTTCTACATATCGAGGTTGCACATGTATCAAGCGGTTTACTACCATAAGACTATCCTCGGCTACGAACTTTTCCTGAGGAACATCTATTCCGGCGTAGTGGAATACTGTAAGCCCGAGTTGAAGGAAGCCTCATACATAAAGGAGATGGTTGACAACGGCCTAATAGCCTACTGGGACGACGAGTGGGTCTACAGCAGCATGTACGAGTGCCTAGGTAATCCGTCCGCTCCCCAGTGGGTGACCACAAAGATAAAGAACTTCTTGGACAGGAGAGGGCCTAAGGTAGTGTACGAGGAGGTAGCGTATAAAGGGGAGTCGAGTTACATAAGCGACGTAGTTGACCAACTCCAAAGGCTGGGAATTCCCGAGGACTCAATATACGCCTTCGAGGAAAAGATCTCTATCATAGACAAAAGCAAGATAAGGATAATCTCGAAAAACAGAGAGAGGAAACTTAAGGACTACACGTCCACCCTCCTCCACGAAATTCCAGACTACATAGTTATGAAGAAAGTATACGTGGACTACGAGTATTCAAGGAAAGCGAGGGAAGTGCTTAGTTGATAAAGCTCATCCTAACCGACCTAGATGGCACATTGACCGAGGACAGGGGAGTCTATAGGTTAGACCTTGGGGCAATAGAGGCTATCAGGAAGGCACAGGACGCGGGAATAAAGGTAGCCCTAGTGAGCGGGAATTCCTATCCGGTTCTGAGAGGACTGTACAACTACCTAGGGTTTAACGGTGGAATAGTCGCAGAAAACGGGTGCGTGGTGTTCTACGGGGGAATGAGGTTGGAGGTCTGCAAGAGGATGGAAAAGGGGATACTGGAGGAGTTCAGGAGAAAGTTTAGCCTAAGGGACAGCTGGCAGAACGAGTTTAGGTGTTGTGACTTCGGCTTCACACCTGCAAACCTAAACGGCGAGATGTTAAAGTGGGCAGAAGAGAGGGGAGTTTACGTTAGTAGCAGCGGCTATGCAGTCCACGTCGCTATGAAGCCTGCAGGTAAAGGGGTTGGAGTGAGAAAGTTAGTGGAGCTCCATGGGCTTAAGCCCGAGGAGGTCGCAGCAATTGGCGACTCGCTTACCGACCTAGAGATGTTCAGGGAGGTAGGGTTAAGGGTAGCTGTAGGTAACGCGGACGAGAAGCTAAAGGCGGAGGCAGATATTGTACTTAACCTTAAGAGCGGGGATGGTGTAAAAGAATTCATTAGTTCGCTCTTGGATGGTGTAACATGGAACTAGAGGAGATCATATACAAGCACGCCTTAGCGAACGCGGTCAAGCACGGCGGCAGGGCCCAAGTTGGCCCCGTGGTAAGTAAGGTCTTAGGAGAGAGGCCTGAGCTTAAGTCCAACGCCAAGCAATTGGTAAAGGACGTCGAAAGGGTAATAGAAAAGGTAAACTCAATGAGCTTGGAGGATCAACTGAAGGAGCTCAGAGAGAAGTACCCGGAAATGTTAGAGGAGAAGAAGGAAGAGACCAAGAAGACCCTTCCTCCATTGCCAAACGTAAAGGGAAAGGTCGTGACGAGGTTTGCCCCCAACCCAGACGGACCCCTCCACCTAGGTAACGCTAGGGCAGCTGTCCTCTCCTACGAGTACGCCAGGATGTACAAGGGGGACTTCATACTTAGGTTTGACGACACTGACCCCAAGGTAAAGAGGCCTATTAAGGAGGCCTACGACTGGATAAGGGAGGACCTCAGGTGGTTGGGCTTCAGCTGGAAGGCAGAGATTACTGCCTCTAGTAGGTTAGAGAGGTACTACGAGGTAGCAAAGGAACTCATATCCAAGGGCTACGCCTACGTCGACTTGTGCAGTGAAGAGGAGTTCAAGAAGATGAGAGAGGCAAAGAAGCCCTGTCCAAACAGGGAGAAGTCACCGGAGGAGAACTTGGAGCTTTGGGAAAGGATGCTTTCTGGCCAATTCAAGGAAGGAGAAGCGGTAGTCAGGATTAAGACGAGGCTGGACGACCCAGACCCCTCTAAGGTAGACTGGGTCATGTTGAGGATAGTAGACACGGAGAAGAACCCTCACCCCCTGGTCGGCTCAAAGTACTTCATCTGGCCCACCTATAATTTCGCCTCTGCAGTTGACGACCACGACTTTGGGGTAACCCACATACTTAGGGCAAAGGAACACATGGCCAACGGAGAGAAGCAGAGGTGGATATTCAGCTACATGGGCTGGGAGAGCCCAGAAGTTACCCTGTTCGGGAGGCTGAAGCTTGAGGGCTTTATGATGAGCAAGTCCAAGATAAGGGGAATGCTAGAGAAGGGGACTGGCAGGGACGACCCTAGGTTACCGACCCTTGCGGGGCTAAGGAGGAGGGGAATACTCCCAGAGACCGTGATAGAGGTTATCCTAGAGGTTGGGGTAAAGGGCTCCGACGCCACTATAAGCTTCGATAACTTGGCGGCAATAAACAGGAAGAAGCTAGACCAAGTAGCGAAGAGGCTTATGTACGTCAAAGACTACAAGGAGTTTACCTTAGACATCCCTGAAGAAATGGCTGCCAGGATACCGATTAAGCCGAACTCCGACGAGTACAGGGAAATAGCGGTAAAGCCCGGGGACAAAGTGCTTCTAAACAAGGACGACGCTACTGAGGGCTCCAAGTTAAGGCTCTTGGAGCTATGCAACGTGGAAGTAGTGGGAGGGACACTTAAGTTCATCAGCAAAGGAGTGGAGGACGCTAAGAGGATGAACGCGAGGATAGTCCAGTGGGTCAAGTCCGATGAGGCTGTGGACGTGAGGGTGATCAGAGCGGATCCCCAGGGCGACCTAGTGGAGGAGAGGGGCAAAGGGGAGAGGGCAATAGGTAAGTTAAGTGAAGGGGAAGTAGTGCAGTTCATTAGGTATGGCTTCGTAAGGATAGACGCCACTTCAAGGGAAGGAGTAGTGGCAATATTCGCCCATGATTAACTTTTTAATTCCACCTATTATATCTCTAGTTGCGTGACGAATAAGAGGAGGATGAACGCGCATGTCTAAGCCGTCTTATGTAAAGTTTGAAGTTCCACAGGAACTGGCGAGCAAAGCCCTAGAGGTATTGAAAAAGGCTAAAGAGACCGGTAAGATAAAGAAGGGCACTAACGAGACAACTAAGGCAGTGGAGAGAGGTCAAGCCAAGCTGGTTATAATAGCGGAGGACGTACAGCCAGAGGAGATTGTAGCCCACTTACCGGCGCTGTGCGAAGAAAAGAAAGTTCCCTACGTGTACGTTCCTTCTAAGAAAGAGATCGGAGAGGCGTGTGGGCTACAAGTAAGCGCAGCTGCAGCGGCAATAGTAGACCCTGGTCAGGCAAAGGACGAGTTAGACGAACTGGTGAAGAGGATCTCTGAAGTAACCGGAAAAGCGAAGTAAACCGAGTTTTTTGCCTTATCTTTGTTTTCCATTATCTTAACTTTTATTGAAATTATTTCTCTACGGGATTTTTGTGCTATCTACTTTAGGGTATCAAGAAAACGTTAAAAACCGTTGTAGTTATTATTGTATTGTGCCGCGGTAGCTCAGCTGGAAGAGCGCCCGGCTGTTAGCTCTGGCAGATACCGGGCGGTCGAAGGTTCGAATCCTTCCCGCGGCGCATTCTACTCATAGGATGAAGTTGTAGTACGCTTGAGCTAGAAGGGTATGCCTTCCCTGAGTAAAAGAAGAAAAGTGAAATGTGTTAGACGCAAAGAGCTAACTTCGTCCAAAACAACTGGTACACAAACGCTTGGGAGTTGGAAAAACTTGAGATAAAGCTTGTAAGTATGGTAACTAACGCTTACCCTATGTCTCGTGGTTCTCAACGCTAGGCCAGACGCATGTTCTTCACTAAAAAACTTTATTACTCCTCCGAAAGAAGGTTATTTTAGATGAAGTCTAATGGGCCCATAGCTCAGCTAGGTAGAGTGCTGGGCTCCAGATGAATAGCATTGGGTCTAGAGACCCGAAAGGGGATGAGCGGCATCTGGAAATCGGAGAGACCCAGTGGTCCGGGGTTCGAGTCCCCGTGGGCCCATTATATTTTAAAAGGTAAATTATTTCTGTTCAACAACAAAGGCCTTTAGCTCCAGTTGTCCCATACCTAGTGTGAAAGCTATCAGAGAACTCGGCGTTTAAGTGCGTTGCTTGGCAAAAAGAAATATAACTTAAGAATTTCGTTTTCATGGTGTGAAATGGGACGAAAGGAGGCTCAAAATAGTCGAGGAGTTAAAGGCTAACGGCGTAAATCCGTACCCCCAGAAGTACGAATTAACCCATACAATCCCCGACATCAAGAACGCCGTAAAGGACATGAAGGACAAACCTCACGACCCCTTTATGTTCAACGTGTCCACAGCGGGAAGGATAGCCAACATAAGGAGGCACGGCAAGGCGTCTTTCGTCGACATATTCGACGAGGGCGAAAGGCTCCAGCTCTACTTGAGGGTTAACGAGCTCGGGGAGAGGTACAACAAGTTCTTTGACGTCTTCGGTAGGGGCGACATAATAGGAGTGAAGGGCGATCTGTTCTACACCGCTAAGGGAGAGCTCTCCCTCTTGGTAAAGGACTACGTTATGCTCGCAAAGGCCCTTATTGAGCCCCCAGACTGGACCAAGCTATCCCCAGAGTTCAGGTACGCCCACCGCTACGTGGACTTCCTCTACAACGACAGCGCTAGGAGGGCAATGGAGGTCAGGTTCAAGACTATATCCGAGATAAGGAAGTTCCTCTCCTCTAAGGGGTTCATAGAGGTTGAGACCCCAATACTGCAACCGGTCTACGGCGGGGCGTTGGCAAAGCCCTTCAAGACAAAGATAAACTACCTAGATGAAGAGTGGTACCTCAGGATCTCCTTAGAGCTTTATCTGAAGAGGTTCATAGTCGGAGGCTTCGATAAGGTATTTGAGATAGGCAAGGTGTTCAGGAACGAGGACATAGACGTTACCCACAACCCCGAGTTTACCCTTCTGGAGCTCTACTGGGCATATGCGGACTACAACGACGTTATGAAGTTGACGGAGGAGATGATATCCACAGTAGCCAAGGCTGTACTGGGAGACACCAAGGTCAAGTACAAGGTGGGGGACAAGGAGTACGAGATCGAGCTGTCCCAGTTCAGGAGGATAACCATGTTGGACTCCTTAAGCGAGGCCCTTGGCAAGAACGTCGAGACCATGAGCGATGACGAGCTAAAGGAATTGCTGAGGAAGTACCAGCTCACCCCTAGGGGGAACTCGTACGTGAGGGGTCTGATGATAGAGAAGCTCTTCGACAAGCTAGTTTCCCCAAACCTAATCCAGCCGACCTTCATTACGGACTATCCAATAGAGACTACTCCCCTTTGCAAGCCCCACAGGAGCAAGCCCGGCTTCGTAGAGAGGTTTGAGCTGTTTATCGCCGGGATGGAGTTCGCCAACGCCTACACCGAGCTCAACGACCCAGTGTTACAGGACGAGCTCTTCAAAAAGGAGCAGGAGATGATGCGTAGGGGGGACCAGGAAGCCCACCCCTATGACAAGGACTTCGTGCGTGCCCTCTCCTATGGGATGCCGCCTACAGGTGGGCTGGGGATAGGCATTGACAGACTGGTCATGTTGTTCACAAACAACCAGAGCATAAAGGAGGTAATACCGTTCCCAATACTCAGTTCAAAGGTCATTGAGGAAGACTAATGGACAGCAGTATGGCGAACAAGAAGGAAACTAATAGCAACGTCTGTATATAGTACGAGACTTTTTCTCCGTACCTTGAACTAACCCTCTTTATTAGTTCCGTGAATATTTTCCCCCCGTCAGTTATGAACAAGGGTGCCCCGTTAAAGAGGGCCAAGCTGAAGTTGACCACGAACATCCAAGTTGAGAACTCCAAGAATGGGTACACTGATGCAGGTAGACTGTACGTGACTTCGACTCCTAGGAAGTGGTTACTGGAGGTAGCGTTGTAGTAGGAGAGCGTGCCGTTTGGGTTCTTCACTACGATGACGTAGTGAGTTGAGCTGTCTAGGGCGTTGCCCAGCTGGGAGAAAGTCCTTATTGCCTGTCCGTTTATCTCCTCTATTACTTGCCCAGCGTGTAGGGATATATTGTACGCCTCGGAGTGGGGCAGTATTCCCACTATCTCTACTCCCTGGGAAAGGGCACTGGGAAGGTAGGCAGCCAGCGGAAAGAATATTGCCGCCAATATTAGGTTCATTGCTATCCCAGAGGCTATGATCTTGAGCTTCGCGTAAGTGGGGCTCCTCTGGAACTCCTCCTCGTCTGGCTCCACGAAGGCACCGGGGAAGATGCCTATCAGTATGAACCCTCCGCCCCTCACGTTTACCTTGTTGGAGGTAGCGGAAATTGCGTGCATGAGCTCGTGGACAACTACAGATACCCCTATTGCGAGCAATACGTAAACTGCCTCGTTTAGTCCTATTGTAACCCCTGGTATTATGGGCTCAAGCCTAACCCCGGTAGCGGTTGGCCTTACAAGTAAGCCAGAGATGACGTAGTAGATCAGGAAGATCCCTCCAGCCATTGAAAGTATCCCTAGGACAACGGCTATCTTCTCAAAGCTCTTGTAGGCACTGCTGTTGGCCACGCTCGGGAACCACTCGCTCCTAGTGCCCTTCCTCCACATGAGGAAGAACGGGTAAACCTTAAACCCCCTCTTCTCCAAGCTCCCCTTAAACGCGTAGATAACTGCCCAGAAAGCTAGGACTCCTGTTCCAAACCACTCAACAGAAGATACCATCAAGATTAAAGTTGACCGTGGAAATAAAACCGTTGTGGAAATAGAGTACGACGACGGGCACTGGAAGCTATTGGAGGCGAAAAGGAAAAGGGCCTTGGCCATATTGGAGAGGCTAAAGTCCCTGGGGATGAGAGGCTACGTCTATGGCTCTGTAGCTAGGGGGGACGTAAGGGAGGACAGCGATGTTGACGTAGTAGTGTTCAACCCCAACATCCTAAACCTAGACATGATTGAGGCGGACCACCGGTTTATCATACAAGCTACGCCGTTCTCTACTCCCAAGGCCTACATTTCCCTAGACGCGGAGGAGAAGGAAGTCATAACCTTTCCCCT
>JBBINF010000001.1:23877-41109 GCA_037444045.1 Sulfolobales archaeon
AGAGGGACGAGGAGGAGTTCTTCCGCTTTGGCGGGCTCATAGACGAGGAGGGTATACTGAAGAAGGAGAGGGTTCCCGGGGTTAACAAGAGGCTACAGCTCGTCATTCCCACCGAGAGGGGCCACTACGAGATCCCGCTAAAGGGCAACGAGGGGTTGGCGGCAAAGCTCCTCAAGGTGTCGCTGTCCACAATACTAGAGAGGGAGAAGCTGTTGACGAAGAGGATGGAGAAGGGTAGGACTGGGGTCTTCTTGAGGTACGACCTAGGGGAGGAGGAGAGCTTCGAGTCTTCCATCGTTTTATTATCCAAGAACAACAAGTTCTTTCGGAAGATGGTAAATGATTGAAGGAGTCATCTCGGGGTATAGGCTGAGCTCTAGGAACGTGAGGAGATCTCACATAAGGGAGCTCTACTACTTTGAGCTCTACTTGGGCGATAAGTTCTTGGGCAGGTGCCACTACTTTACTGGCAGGGGGGAGTACGTACCTTGGATAGAGCTCGACTACGACCCCTGGCCCAGAAGGGAAGGGATAGAGGTAGACCTATTTAAGTTCTTTTACGACCTCCTCCCTCCTTTGGGCAGGCTCTTTGTGACCTACGAAAAGGACAAGGAGACCGAGGAAATGATATTTAAGGGCTACCACGCTGCTGAGACCCCACTGGGCTTCTCAATGCTGAGGGCCGGGTTCACTTGGTTTAAAGTCTGGTACTACCCAGAGGGAGGGAACGAGGGGGCTCCAAAGTTGCAGGGGAACAAGCCGTTAAACGAGGAAGATGCTAGGAGGGAGCTTGAGGAGATGTTAGAAGAAATTAAAAGGGAGGAAGTGAGAAAGTGGGTATTGGGACATGTTAAAGGGAAATAGGGATATAGCCCTCTACAACGGCCTTCCGAAGGGCTGCGAGCTCTGTAGGCTCGGGGGAAAGCTAGTAGTGTTCATAACAGGGGAGTGTGGGGACTCCTGTTACTATTGTCCAGTGAGCGAGGGCAGGTTCGGAAAGGACGTGGCTTACGCTAACGAGAAAGTGGCTAAGTCGCCAATGGACTTCGTGTACGAGGCGTATAGGATGAACGCACTGGGAGCTGGGATAACCGGGGGAGACCCCATCTTAAGGCTTGACGTGGTAGTTGAGGTAACTAGGGCACTTAAGGACGAGTTCGGTGAGGACTTCCACGTTCACCTATACACCTCTGGCAGGTACGTTACCCACGACGTACTTAGGGAGCTGGAGAGGGCTGGAGTGGACGAGATAAGGTTTCACCCAGTTAACGCTGACTACTTGAGGGCAGTAGAGAAGGCACTAAATTACAGCTTTGAGGTAGGGCTAGAAGTTCCCTCTATTCCAGGGAGAGAGGGGGAACTTGAGGAGCTAATAAAGTGGGCTGAGTCCCACGGGGTTAAGTTCGTCAATATCAACGAACTGGAGATAACCGAGAGGAATGCCCTAGCCCTAAACGCTAAGGGGCTTAGAGTATCCCATGGCTTAGCCGGGGCCAGCGGGAGCGCCGAGACAGCAATAAAGGTAGTTGAGAGGTTCCAAGACAGCAGGGTTCTAGTCCACTACTGCAGTTCTGTGTACAAGGACGTAGTTGAGACGAGGACTAGGTTCTTGAGGACTCTGCGCTATACTGCAAAGTCGTACGAGAGGTACACGGGCGAGGGGACTGTGGTGAGGGCAATAGTGAAGACAAAGGCAAACCTAGACGACTACGGCGAGAAATTAGAGGAAGGCTACGCAGTGTCTGACGAGTTAGTGGAGGAAATTGTAAGCAAGTTACCGGTGGATGAGGTGAGGATAGTCGAGGAGTTGCCCTACGGTCTTAGGATATCGGAGAGGTCACTCTATCCTAAACCTAAGGATGGCCACTAGACCGGTCAAGTTCTTCACTTGGAAGTACACTGGGGAGTCCTCTGGGACTATCATTACCTTTCCCCCTTTCTTTTCAACTTCCTCCATTACCTCCTCCACCGCCCTTTTCTGTTCCTCGTTATAGGAGGACACCATGTCAGAGGTGACCAGGAGGGTACCAACGGCCCCAAACTGGGCCGCCTTTTTCACCTCCTCAAGGCCGTAAGCCACGAGTCCAGTGTCCTTAGAGAGGAGCTCCATTACCCTGTCCATTTCCCTTATTGACTGCGAGATCTCGTAGTCCCTCATTACCTTGTCTACGACGTCCCTCCTCATTATCTCGGACAAGCCCGCCCTAGTGGCAGAAGAAACGCTGTCTAGGTAGACGTTCTTGAACTTGAGCTTTTCCCTCACTATTTCCTTGAAGGGGCCAGGGCCCGCCAGGATGACCGAGTCAATGGAGTACTGCCTCGCGTACTCCTCTATTTCCTTAGCCACTTCCTCTGCGTTCTCCTCTATAATCCCCTCGTCTTCTTTGTTGGGGGTCTGAAGGCTCCTCTCAGAGAGTATCTTTATCCCTTGGGCCATTGGGATTGCTATTAAGTACTCGTCGAAGTCCACTAGCGCTATAAGGACTTTGCTCCTCTTTTCAGCTTGGGCGTAAATCCTTTCGAGCTCGTGTTTGGGCCACTGCTCCTTGATTATTACTATATCGTCGCCTATGTCGAGGTTTACCGTGTGGTGTGCCCCCTTAATCCCGAACCTCTCCGGTGCCTCCTCTATTATGCCGTGTATTCTGAGCCTTGAGGTAAAGGGCTGGAACTCCGTGTAGTCCACCTTTAGCCTTATCACCATTGGTACCCTCCTTCCCTCGTCGCCTAAGCTCACGTCTCTAGTGGTCCTAGCAATTACCTCGTCTCCCTTGTGGAGCACTAGGTGGAGGAGCCAGAGGTCGTCCTCGTCCTCAACGTGTAACTTGATTGTGCCTCTCTTCTCGTCGAATTCCAAAACTTTCATTATTATGTACAGTGTAAGAGGCTTTGTGGTAATTATATCTGATGCGACGGAGGACGACCTCGGGGAGATCTACAGGATAGAGCTGGAGAGCTTTGACCGCCCCTATCCCTTTTCCCTGCTGAAGGCCTACCTTTACTTAGCCAACGTGTATATAGTGGCAAGGGAGGACGGCCAAGTAGTTGGGTACGCCATAGGTATAATACAGCACAGGGTGAGGGGACACGTGGTCTCTATAGCCACTTCTCAAAACTTCAGGAGGAAGGGGGTGGGGACACAGCTGTTAAGACACCTCGAAAACTCCTTCAGGGAGAGGGGGTGCACCTATTCCTACTTAGAGGTGAGGGTCGACAACGTGGACGCCATAAAGTTCTACAACGAGAACGGTTACCTAGTCACTTACACCAGGAAGAACTACTACGGGAGGGGGAAGCACGCGTTCGTTATGGTAAAGCCTTTCCTCAACAAGAGCCTGGAGTGAAACATTTTAATTTTACTAGCGATATTCTAGTTATGATCAAGGACTTCTACGTGTTGGACTTCTCCTACGACGTTGAGGAGGGGAAGCCCGTAATTTACATTTGGGGCATTGACAGGGAGGGTAACAGGGTAGTAGTGTTAGAACGGAACTTCAGACCTTACTTTTACGCGGTTATAGAGGGGGACGCAGAGGCTATAGCTGAGGAAGTGAGGAGGCTGAGCAAACCAGAGTCCCCAATAACAAAGGTAGAACAGGTGGAAAAGAAGTATTACGGGAACCCGGTGAAGGCGTTGAGGATAGAGACCGTAATACCGGCTTACGTGAGGGTCTACAGGGAGAGCGTGGCTAAGATTAGAGGAGTTAAGGAGGTTCTTGAAGCGGACATAAGGTTTTACTTGAGGTACTCAATAGACTCCGGCATAAGGCCCTTCTACTGGTTCCAGGCTGAGGTTGAAGAAGTTAGGGACAACAAGTTTAGGGTGAAGCACGCCTATAACTTGGTGAAGTTGCTGAAGGTCTTTGAGGACACCCCGCCGAAGTTAAGGGTGATGTCCTTTGACATAGAGGTGTACAACAAGTACGGCTTCCCAGACCCCAGGAGGGATCCAGTGATCCTAATAGGTGTGTGGACTGAGGAGGGAGGAAAGCAGTTCGTTAACGAGGACGGGGACGACCTAAAGGTAATAAGGGAATTCATGAAGTTCGTCCAAGAGTATGATCCAGACGTAATCCTGGGTTACAACACTAGTGGCTTCGATTGGCCCTACCTCTTGGAGAGGGTCAAGGTAAGGAACGTAAAGCTGGACGTGGGTAGGAAGGTCAACTCCGAGCCCAGCCAGGGCACTTACGGCCATATATCAGTGACTGGGAGGCTACACGTAGACCTCATTGGGTTCGCATCCAGTATAGAGGAGGTGAAGGTAAAGAGCCTCGACAACGTGGCCGACTACCTTGGGGTAATGCCAAAGAGCAAGAGGGTTAACTTGGAGTGGTACCAAATCCCGGAGTACTGGAACGACAAGGAGAAGAGGCAACTGGTTCTTAGGTACAACATGGACGACGCCAAGTCCACCTACCTTTTGGGAGACGTCTTTCTCCCATTTGGGGAGCAACTGGTTATGCTTGTTGGCCTACCCCTAGACCAGCTTGCCATGGCTAGCGTCGGCTACAGAGTGGAGTGGTTACTCATGAGGGAGGCCTTTAAGTTCAACGAGCTTATCCCCAACAGGGAGGAGAGGGAGTACGAGGGCTACAAGGGAGGCCTAGTTATCTCTCCAAAGCAGGGAGTTCACGAGAACGTCTTTGTCCTCGACTTCTCCTCAATGTACCCCTCAATAATGATAAAGTACAACATCGGCCCAGACACCCTGGTGAGGGGAGAGTGCGAGGACTGCTGGGTAGCCCCTGAGGTTGGGCACAAGTTCCGCAAGAGCCCTGAGGGGTTCTACAAGAGGATACTGCAGAGGCTAATCCAAGAGAGGAAAGAGGTGAAGAAGGCAATGGAGGAGGCCAAGGACGAGGTAACGAGGAGAAGGCTTGACGAGAGGCAGAGGGCGATAAAGGTGATGACGAACGCCTTCTACGGCTACATGGGTTGGCTTGGAGCAAGGTGGTACAGCAAGGAGGGGGCGGAGGCAGTTACTGCGTGGGGTAGGGAGATAATATCTGCGTCAGCGAAATTGGCTGAAAAAGAGGGCTTTGAGGTGATCTACGGTGACACGGACTCCATTTTCGTCAAGGGGGACGAGGGGAAAGTGGAGAAATTAGTCAACGAGATAAGCTCCAACTTCGACTTGGAAATCAAGGTAGATAAGAGGTACAAGAAGGTGTTCTTTACGGAGAACAAGAAAAGGTATGCTGGGCTCACGTTTGACGGTAAAATAGACGTAGTGGGGTTCGAGGCTGTTAGGGGGGACTGGTGCGACCTCGCCAAGGAAATACAGAGGGAAGTCATAGAGAAAATCCTCTTGTCGAGCGTAGACGACGCAGTTAGGCTAGTGAGGGAGGCTGTAATGAGGCTGAGGAGGAGGGAGTTTAAGATAGAGGAGCTAATAATCTGGAAGTCGTTGGACAAGAGCCTAGAGGAGTATGAGGTTAACTCCCCCCACGTAATTGCCGCAAAGAAGGCAATAAAGGCAGGCTACGCCATATTCAAGGGCGGTAAAATAGGTTACGTCATTGTGAAGGGTGCTGGTAAGGTCTCAGACAGGGCGGAGCCTTACTTCATGGTTAAAGACCCAGCGAAGATAGACGTAGACTATTACGTGGACAAACAAATTGTCCCCGCGGCCATGAGGATACTTGAACCCTTTGGAGTAAAGGAAACTGCGTTAAAGGGTGGGGGGTTCGACATAATGAGCTTCTTCAAAAAGTAAAAAAGAAGGAAAAAGACGTTTAAGCCAAAACGTCCTGGAACGTCAGTATCTTCACGTTATCGAGGCTTTTAGATATCCCGCCTATCCTGACACCTATCAGCATCTTTATCCCCTTCGACGCCGCTAACTCCAATAGCCTTTGCGTGATAACACCGTCAAAGACTATGTAGGCTACCTTGTTGTCCTGAAGTGCCTCTAGTTTAGGTATGATATCTCTAACCTGAACCCTCTCTATTGCATTCCAATTTTCGTCAAACATTATTCCCTCTAAAGTCCCTGGTAGTTTCTTGATTTCCTCTAGGGCGTTTTGAGGGACGTTTATCTCTATCTGCGGTTTAACTTCCTTCTGAACCTCCTTTGGCTCTACAACTACTACGGTCTGCTGTCCTTCCTTAACTGACGTCTGTACCTCCTGTTGTTTCTTCAAGTACTGGGACAGGGGTTGCATGTTGGATAGTGCTTTTGCTATTTCCTTGCCGGTGAGCTCTTCAACTTCCCTACCAACCGGCGCCCTCGCTACAAAGTCAATCTTTACGCCAGCGCTCATTAGCTCCTTCAGTATTAGATCTCCGCCGTGGTCTCCGTCCAGGAACGCTATTACAGTCTTCTTTTCCTTTGATAGAGTAATGAGGTCTTGTGGAATCTTCCCGCTGGCACCTTCCACCGCTACGGTGTTCCTATAGCCATATCTCAATAAGTTGATTACGTCAGCCCTTCCTTCGACTATGATGAGGTTCGGGTCAGTTAGGACGTCTGGTCCTGCAGGTAGTCTGTCAACCCCGTACTCAGTTATCTCGCCCGTTCTCACTGAGCTGCTTATCTCGTTCAGCACCTCCTTGATGTCCATCGTCTTGCCCTTGTTCCACGTCGTAAGTATGTTTTTTGCCCTCTCTATGATCTTCTTTAGCTTTTCCTCCCTTACGTCTTGGATCTCCTTTAGTTCGAACTTAGCCTCGTATGGTCCTACCTTCTCCACGCTCTCTACCATCGCCGCAATGAGGGCAGTCTCCACTCTGTCTAAGTTTGAGGGTATCTCGATGGAGCCTTCGCTCTTCCCTCCTTTGGTCTTCATCTCCACTACTATTCTCCCTAGCCTGCCTTTGTCTTGTAACTCCCTGAGGTCGAACTCCTCTCCGAACAAGTTTTCAGTTTGTCCGAAGATTGCCCCAATGACGTCTGGCTTGTCCACTATCCCGGAGACCTCAAAGGTTAACTTGATCACGTATTTCAAGACGTTTCACCTTGTTACCTTTTTGGATATTCTTAATACCATTTTTTCGTACTCCTCGTTTTGAACTTTTTTCCTAAGCGGATCTAGGATTTTATTTAACATTCTAGCTGTTGCGGATTTTAAGTCCATTGGATGGAGCTTTCCTTCAGCGAACGCCCTTTCGAGCTCTTCGTATGACTTAAACTCGACGTCTCCACCGTACTTTACGTCCCTCTCTACCTTTAACGTTGTAGAGGGGTTTGCGAAGATTATGTACTTGTTGATCTGCAGAATAGGGTTGTTCTCCACAACCCCCCTTGGGCAGTAGGCTTTCCTTATCTTTTCCTCCACTTCCTCTGGAGAGTCGTTAATGAATATGGCAGTTTCAGGCTTTGACTTGCTCATCTTTATCTCCGCCATGAAGTCGTCCTCTTCCATAGGTCCCTCCATCCTCTGTCCCCCTTGCAGGCCTACGAGTAGGGGCGTGTGGATTGCTATTACCTTCTTCCTCCCTAGCTTCTCTGCCACGTCCCTTGCCAGCATGTGTGCCTTCCTCTGGTCAGTCCCTCCCAGTGCGATGTCTAGGTCCATGTAGAATATGTCGCTCACCTGCATCGCTGGGTATATGAGCTTCGAGGTGTCTAGCTCAGCCTCTTCCGACTTCCTACCCATAATGGTCAAAGCCCTCTTCATCCTAGCCAGGCTAGTGTTCTTCGCAACCTTGATCACCAAGGCCCAGTAGTCCTTGTCCTTCACTAGGTCTTCGGCGTCAACTACTCTGACCTTTCCCATGTCCACACCGTACGCCGAAAGCACGTCTATGGAGTACTTGCCCGCGAGCTTTATCAGCTCCATATCCCCTCCAAGTTTGTCGTTAATCATTGCGTGCCACGTCGCTACCAATACTGACATGTCTACCCCGGCCTCAACTAGGTCCTTTAGCTTCTGTGCCCATATGAGCCAGCCGATGTGGAAAAGCCCGCTGGGCTCAAACCCTATGTACCCCTTTAGCTTCTCTTTTGCCTCTAGCTTCTTTTGTAGCTCCTCCAGTGTTACAATTTCTTGCGTGTTTCTCGTAATCAGAGAGAGCTTATCTTGCAAGTAATCTTCCCCAGAATAAAAAGCCAGGAAGAAGTTAAAAAACTCCTATTCGTCCTTGATGTGCTTAAGGAAGAGAATAACAGGGTGGTCTCTCCCCAGTTTTTCCTCAAGGTCTTTTACCACTACGTCCACGTCTAGTTCAGCGCTTATTAGCCTACTTACCAAGAACTCTGTGAAAAGGTAGGAGTTCGCAACCGCCTTCTCGTCGACTGCCCTTTCGTCCTCAAAGAGCTTGAACTTGGGGACTAGGTCTTCCCTTCCCTTGACAAGTGAGGAGAGGTATTCGTCAACTACCCTTTCTATGCATCTCCTATCTTCACAGGAGTTTATTTTGTCGAGAATTGAGAAGGTTCCGGGAGGCAATTCTACCAACAAATTATACACTAAAGGAGTAAAAAAGCTATTATTCTCCCATAACTTTTACATAAACTGTCCTCACTCTAGGCCCGTCAAATTCTAACAAAATTATCCTCTGCCATGTACCTAAATCCAATTTTCCTTCTTTAACAGGCACAACTCTTGAATTGCCTATAATTGAAGAGATAATATGTGCGTGACCGTTGTTGTCTATGACGTTGTGCTTGAACTCGCCGTTGGGAGGGACTAACCTTTTGGCCCAATCTAGGTAGTCCTGCATGAGCCCGCTCTCTCCCTCGTTTACTATGATGGCACATGTGGTGTGCTTTGAGAAGACGTATGCTACCCCATCTCTAACTCCTTCAGCTACTTCTTGGACTCTCTCCGTTATGTCTATGCTCTCGAACCTACTCCTTGTCTCGATCCTAAACTCCTTAGAGAGAATTTTCATGTTTTACACAAAGTTTCTTTTTGCTAAAAAGCCTATATAGCCCATGGACTTAGAGGGGATAGCGAGGAGGCTCCAAGGAGAGGAGAGGAGGAAAGTCATAGTCGAGTGGCTGAACTTCTACAAGGGGAAGAGGGGAGACCTCAACGAGAGGTTGGCTGACGCAATAATTCAAGAGGTTGAGAACTCGAGAAAGGCCTCAAAGTATGAGCCCATACTTTCGGGGGTTAAGGCAGGGGATGCCGGGCTTGGATCAAGGGGAGTAGGAGACCACTTAATCCACCTTAAGCTTTTCGAGATAAGCGGTAGAAAGCCATCCACCTTTGACGACGCTGGCGTAATCAACGACCTAGTTGTGGCGGTGGACGGAATACACTCAAGGCTTTCCTATTTCCCATTTCTAGCAGGCTTCCACGCCACCAAGGCGTGCCTAAGGGACGTTATGGTAAAGGGGGCTAAGCCCTTGGGGGTCTTTGTCGACATCCACTTAGCAGACGATGCGGACTTGTCGTATCTGTTTGACTTTGAAGCTGGGGTCTCAACAGTTGCAGAGGCTCTGGGCGTTGGGGTTTTAGCTGGGAGCACTTTGAGGATTGGTGGCGACATGGTAATAGGGGAGAGGATAAGTGGAGGGGTGGGAGCAGTAGGTAAGTTAAGGGGGAAGTTCCTCTCGCGCGCTAAAGTAAGGGAGGGGATGAGGATATACATGACCAGGGGAAACGGCGGAGGGACAGTGAGCGCTACAGCAATTTACAGCGGTTTTCCAGAGATTGTAGAGGAGACGCTAAAGGTAGACGAGCTCTTTGCAGCCGAGGTAATAAACGATAGGTTTTTGGACAAGGTCGAGGCGATGACAGACGTCACAAACGGGGGGATAAGGGGAGACGCCCTAGAGGTATCGGAGGTGTCCAAGGTCAGCTTTGTAATAGACGAGGACAAGTTCTTGTCGATGATTAACAGGAGGGTCCTCGACATGTTCAACGCCCTCGATGTGGATCCCTTTGGAGTGTCAATTGACTCCCTGTTGATCTTTTCCTCTTCAAGTGACCTTGAAGCCGAGTTAAGGGGGGCGGGTGTCGAGGTAAAGGAAATAGGCTACGTTGACCACTTCAAGGGGTACCCAATAGTGACCACTTCCGGCAAGAGGTTAGAGCCGAGGTTTAGGGAGAGCCCCTATACCCCTGTAAAGAAGGTAATAGGTAATTACTCCCCATATACCTTAGACGAGCTCAAGACAAGGCTCGACGAGGCTAGTAGAGGGGCCATGGAAAAGAAGAGGTTGACATTGAAAAACTTAAAAAGGGGTTAATGTATAGCAGTTACAGTTGAGTCGATTATGTCTGAGCAACAGTTTAGGTACATAGTCAGGCTGTTCGGTCAAGACGTAGACGGGACAATGAAAACCCCTTACGCTCTTGCCATGGTAAAGGGGATTGGCTACAACACGGCGAGAGGCATACTGATGAAATTGGGCATTGATAAGGACAGAAGGCTTGGCGAGCTTTCGGACTCCGAGATAAAGAAGATCGAGGAAGCTTTGTCCGACCACGCACTAAAGTACTTACCCAACTGGATGTACAATAGGAGGAAAGACTACGACAGCGGGAAGGACATGCACTTGGTAACTTCTGACCTCATCTTTTACGTCAGGAACGACATAGAGAGGGAAAAGAAGATCAGGAGTTGGAGGGGAGTTAGGCATATGTACGGCCTAAAGGTGAGGGGCCAGAGGACTAGGACAACTGGGAGAACTGGAACCACGGTTGGCGTGAAGAGGTCTAAGGGGGCACAGCCCCAGCAGGCTTCTTCTTCAGGCGGTCAAGCTAACAAGTGAGGTGGGCTAAATGGGCGATCCTAGGAAATCGAGGAAAAAGTGGGAAGGTCCAAGTTTACCTTGGATTAAGGAGGTACTTAGGCAGGAACAAGAACTGCTGGGAAGGTACGGCTTGAGAAGCAAGAAGGAGCTATGGCTTGCTAGGACTATTGTCAGGAAGTTTAGGCACATGGCTAGAGGTCTTCTGGCTTTGCCACCTGCAGAAAGGGCAGTTAGGGAGAAACAGCTGATCAACAAACTGTACAAGATGGGGCTACTAAAGTCGCAGCAGTCTACAGTAGACGATATTCTCGGGCTAAAGGAGGAAGACTTGCTAGAGAGGAGACTTCAGACTTTGGTGTTTAAGAAGGGGCTAGCGAGGACTATTTATCAGGCTAGACAGCTAATAGTCCACGGACATGTGGTCGTGAATGGGACTAGGGTGACCTCTCCCGGGTATCTAGTCCAGAGGGATGAGGAGGACACAATAGATTTCTACCCTACTTCGCCGTTTAAAGGTCATCCTCCTACGGTAGTTACTCAGAACGCCCAATCCCCTTCACAGGAGAGCGGTGGTGAGGTAAATGTCGAGTAGGCGTGAAATTAGGTGGGGTATTGCACACATATACGCATCGCAGAACAACACCATAATCTCCATCACTGACATAACAGGGGCTGAGATGATATCTAGGGCTAGCGGAGGGATGGTGGTAAAGGCAGACAGGGAAAAGCCCTCCCCATATGCGGCGATGTTAGCCGCTAACAAGGCTGCCTCTGAGGCGCTTGACAAGGGAATTATGGCCATCCACATAAAGGTGAGGGCCCCAGGAGGGTCTGGGCCTAAGACCCCTGGTCCAGGAGCGCAGCCCGCAATAAGGTCTTTGGCGAGGTCTGGTTTCATTATTGGAAGAATAGAGGACGTGACTCCTATACCTCACGATAGCGTTAGGAGGCCAGGAGGAAGGAGAGGAAGGAGAGTCTAAATGCCCATAAGGCTGCTCAAGAAGGAAGGCAATTTCATTTCTTTAGTAATGGAGGACTACCCTCTAGAGTTCGTCAATGCCTTAAGGAGGTCTTGCATTCTCTTTGTCCCAGTAATGGCTATTGACGAGGTCTACATCATAGAGAACAACAGCCCCCTTTACGACGAAGTGTTAGCGCATAGGCTGGGGCTCATACCCTTTTCCTCGGACGACGCCATAGACTTCTATAGGCGCCCTGAAGAGTGTGAGAACTGCACTGAAAACTGCGAGAGGTGCTTTACGAAAGTCTACATAGATGTCACGGCAGAGGACTCCCCCAAGATGGTCTACACGAGGGACATTAAGGGGGATGACCCAAACGTAGTGCCCATTAGCAAGGACATACCGATAGTACTTTTGGGTAAGAACCAGAAGCTCACGCTAGAGGCTAAACTGAGGCTAGGTTACGGTAAGGAGCACATAAAGTACAGCCCAGTGTCAGTTGCCGTGGTAAGGTATTACCCGGAGGTAAGGGTAGAGGGGAACTGTGAAGAGGCAGTAAATGCGTGTCCAGAGAAGGTGTTCGAGCTTAAGGACGGTAAGCTGGTTGTGGCGAAAGAGTTGGCGTGTACTTTGTGCGAGGAGTGCTTAAAGTACTGTAAGAACATAAAGATAGGTAGCGTCGAGAACAAGTACATCCTTGAAGTAGAGGGAGTCGGAAGTCTTAAGGTGGAAAGAATTTTAATAGAGGCCAACAGAAGTATAGCCCGTAAGCTTGAAGAGCTCGAAGAAAAGGTGAAGGCGTTATGAAGAGAACCGGAAGTACCAACGTGATGTTGAGGAAATTAATAGATGAACTCAAGTCGCAGAAGAAGAACATCTGGAGGGCTGTAGCGGAAGAGTTGGACGTCCCCTCTAGGAAAAGGGCTTATGTTAACGTTTACAAGATAAACAAGTACACGAAGAGCGGAGATATTGTGATAGTTCCAGGGAAGGTACTAGGCATAGGCAGCCTGGACCACCCAGTTACCGTCGCAGCCTTTGACTTCTCAAAGCAGGCTAAGGCCAAGATAGAGAAGGCTGGAGGTAAGGTCATGAGCTTGTATAAGGCATTACAGGAGATAAAGGACTTTAAGAACGTGAGGTTGATGAAGGGATGAGCCAGTCTGAAGTAGTGATAATTGACGCGACGAATCAGATCTTGGGAAGGATGTGTAGTAAGGTAGTTGGACTACTAAAGGAAGGAAAGAAGGTATACATAATAAACGCCGAGAAGGCAGTAATAAGCGGACCAAAGGCGAGGGTGGTTGAGGGCTATAAACTGCTTTTCAACGTAGGTACGCTGTTTAACCCATACAAGCAGGGGATTAGGAGGCCCAGAAGTCCAATAAACATCGTTAAGAGGACAATTAGGGGGATGTTGCCGAAAACACCTAAGGGCTTGAGGATGCTAAGGGACGTAAAGGTGTTTGTGGGGACGCCAAAAGACCTAGAGGGCAAACAGGCTATTAGGTTCGAGGAGGCCGACGTGAAAAGGCTTAAAGGTAAGTACATAACTGTAGAGGAATTAGCCAAAGAGATGGGGTGGAAGGTGTATGTCAAGCCAGCAGAGTAACACAATAATCACTAGTGCGAGGAGAAAGATGGCTAGGGCGACGTGCTACCTCTACCCAGGTAAGGGAAGGGTATTCGTGAATAACGTCCCAGTGGAGCTAATTCCAGTGGAGGTAGTAAGGCTCAAGATAATGGAACCCTTACTGTTGGCCGGTGAGAGCATAGCCTCCAAGTTAGACGCCTACATCTTTACCAAGGGGGGCGGGATTATGGGGCAAGCTGACGCCGCGAGAATGGCATTGGCTAGGGCGATAGTCAGATTTACTGGAAGCAAGGAGATAGAAAACGTATACAAGGCATATGATAGGACCATGTTGGCCGGAGACCCAAGGCAGACCGAGTCAGAGAAGTGGATGAGGTACAGCGCGAGAAGGTGGAGGCAGAAGTCCTATAGGTGAGACCTCTTGATCATCCCAGTAAGGTGCTTTACTTGCGGTTCGCTTATTGCGGACAAATGGGAGCCGTTCGTAACGAGGGTCAGTGCTGGAGAGGATCCTGGAAAAGTCCTTGACGACCTAGGAGTAAGGAGGTATTGTTGTAGGAGGATGCTAATTAGCCACGTGGACATAATAAAAGAAGTTATAAACTACACAAGACCTATTTAGGTGGTAGCTTATGTCCTCGGAAGAAGAGAACAAGAGCACGGAGCTGTCTGAGGAGGAGAAGTCTGAGCTTAAGAGGTCGGAGAAGGGTACAGAAATAGAGCTGCTCGTACCTCTTGAGACTTACCTATCCTCTGGGATACACATAGGTACGCATAGCTGTACGAAGTACATGGAGAAGTTCATCTATAGGATAAGGCCAGAAGGCCTTTACGTCCTCGACGTCAGGAAAATAGACGAGAGATTAAGGATAGCAGCAAAGTTCCTCTCTAGGTTCCCCGGTAACGCGATATTGGCGACTGCGGCGAGGCCCTATGCCTTTACGCCTGTCCAGAAGTTTGCAGAAGTAGTTGGGGGTAAGTCGATAACAGGGAGGTTTGTCCCAGGGACTTTAACTAACCCCTACCTATCGTACTACATGGAACCAGAGGTAATCGTAATCTCCGACCCCAGGACTGATATCCAGGCTATTAAGGAGGCAGCGGAAGTTGGGATACCTATTGTTGCGTTTGCAGACACCGATGCGAAGATAGACTATGTAGACCTAGTCATTCCGGCAAACAATAAGGGGAGGAAGTCCCTCGCGTTGCTGTACTGGATCCTCGCTAGGCAGATCCTCAGAGAGAGGAAGGAGATACCGCCTGATGGGGACATCCCAGTAAAGGTAGAGGAGTTTGAGGTGAAACTATCTTAATGAAACGAATGCCTGCAGTAGCAGGCTCTTTTTACGAGTCCGATCCAGAGGACCTTAAAAAGAGGATAGAATGGAGTTTCAAACACGCTGTTGGGCCGGGCAAACTACCCGAGCCCTCTAAGGGGAGAAGGGACAACTTGTTTTTCGTAGTCCCTCACGCTGGGTACATCTACAGTGGCCCTGTCGCAGCCCACTCTTATTACTACTTGGTCTCAGAGGGTAAGCCAGACGTTGTGATAATCCTTGGGCCTAATCACACTGGCCTAGGTTCTTACGTTTCAATATGGCCAGAGGGGGAGTGGGAGACCCCGTTAGGGAGCGTAAAGGTAAACAAGGAGATATCCATGGAACTCGTGAAGTTCGGGCAGGTCATAGACATCGACGAGAGGGCCCACTTATACGAGCACTCAATTGAGGTACAGCTTCCCTTCCTGCAGTACTTTTTCAAGGACTTCCAAATAGTGCCGATAGTCATAGGCCTTCAGACCCCGGAGATCTCTGAGTTCATTGCAGATGCGATCCTGAAAGTAATGGAAAGGCATCCAGATTTGGACATAGTGGTGCTCTCTAGTAGCGACATGAATCACTACGACCCATACGACGTGACTTATAGGAAGGATCAAATGGCCATAGAAAAGATAGAGAGCCTCGATTACAAGGGGCTTTACGAGGTCGTTGAAGAGAAGGACGTGACCCTCTGCGGTTTCGGGCCAATAATGGTGTCGATGATACTTTCCAAGAAGCTAGGGAAGAGAGCTTACATCTTAAAGCACGCCACGTCTGGGGACACGTCTGGGGACAAGAGCTCAGTTGTGGGATACCTTGCAGCGAGGTTCGGTAGTTAAAGTCCCAGTCCCCTTTTCTGGAGTAGCAGTAAAGGCAAATAACCCAATCTTGGTTGTAATGGCCAAGGTCAACGCGTCCTTAAAAGTCAGTAAGCCCAAGGTCGACATATCATCCCTATTTAAGGAGGCTACGGGGTTCGATTGCAGATTCGACTTAGACGTTGAAGGGGACATCCCATTTTCCTCTTACTACGTCTATCTGACAAAGCTACTGGTGGATGGGGCAGTCGAGAAGTGCGAAATACCCATTACTGAGGAAGAGAAGTTCGAGACGTTGAGCCTCATAGACGCTGCCCTCTTCGACTCAAGACTGATAAGGGCCCTTAGGACGGCCCAGAGGCTTAACTCAAGCCTGCTCTATAGGGACAACGAAGACCCCGTGGCTGTTGACCTAGCAGAGATAAGCGTCAGGAAGATAGCCAGTTTTCCAATAGAGGTTAAAGACGACGTCGACAACTCTGTAATTCACACAATAGGCCTTATTCCCATTAAGCTGGCCCAGGGGATAACGCAGGAGCTGGTGGATCTTGAAAATGGGATCTGGCATTCCCTCTACTCTATCCGAGTCCCTTACGTAAATAACTGGAAAGTGATATGGGATTTGAATTGGGCGACAATTATAGAGTTCTCAAGCTAGGCGGATCCCTTATCACCGACAAGAGAGTCCCTTACTCCTTTAAGGAGGAAGTAGTGAGGCGGATTGCCAAGGAGATCAAGGGGTTTAACGTGATCCTAGTCCATGGCGGGGGGAGCTTTGGCCACTACGAGGCAAGTAGGGAGGACACACTGAGAAGGACTAGGACTGCAATAGCTATGCACGACCTAAACTTGAGGGTTACTAGAGTGCTGTTAGAAGAGGGTATCGCGGCCTTCCCCCTGCCGGGGAGGTGTTTTTCCTTGGACAAGGTCCTCGAGGTTCTGGACAACGACCTAGTCCCTGTAATTTACGGCGACATACTGCCAAACGGTAACATAATCTCTGGGGACGACATTACCCTTACCTTGGCCAGGCACTTCAAGGTTAGGGCCCTTTTCGCAGTAGATGTAGACGGGGTCATAGTGGGGGAAAAGGTAAGGGACAAGGTGACATCTCTTGAGGGCGTTGTCGATATAGGAGGGGGAAGGTACGACGTCACTGGCGGAATTGTAGAGAAGGTGAAGAAGATACTGGAGTACAAGGTCAGTTCGTTGATTTTCAACGGGAGTAGGCCGACTAATGTATATAAGGCCTTGAGAGGAGAGATAGTAGGCACGGTTGTGGAGGCGGAAGGATGATAAGCAACAGGAAGGTACAACACGTGGAGATATGCCTTTACGAGGACGTGGAAGGTTACACTACGACCCTTCTAGAGGACGTGGTCTTAGTACACAAGGCCATGCCCGGTGTCTCGTTCAACGAGGTCAATACCTCTACCTACTTCTTCGGGAAAAAGGTCTCAGCCCCATTTATGGTCACCGGGATGACTGGGGGAACCCAGTTCCTGGGTAAGATAAACCAGACAATAGCTGAAGTTGCAGAGGAGTTTGGCATACCTATGGGAGTGGGGAGCCAGAGGATCGCCATAGAGAAGGAGTCAGCTGCGGACAGCTTTAAGGTAGTGAGGAAGTACGCGCCAACTATCCCAGTGGTTGCCAACTTAGGTGCTCCCCAGTTAGCCAGGGGGTATGGCTTAAAGGAGGTAGAGAAAGCCGTCTCAATGATAGAGGCAGACGCGATAGCCATACACTTTAACCCGGCCCAAGAGCTTTTCCAGCCCGAGGGGGAGCCAGAGTACCCTATGTCGATCCTTGAAAAGTTGAGGGACATCTCCAGGTCCTTGGCGGTGCCGATCATAATTAAGGAGACGGGCTCCGGCATTTCCATGGA
>JBBINF010000002.1:0-40016 GCA_037444045.1 Sulfolobales archaeon
GAACCGGGGTCCCAGGGGCCAAAGCCCTGGATCCTTGGCCGCTAGACTACCCGGCTAAAATAAACTTCGAAGTGGGACTAAAAAACTTACTTCACAATACCTTATTATTAATAGGGCTAAGTTAATGCTCTGACTAAACGTTGTGACACTCCTAAATAATTGAGGATAAGAACCATGTAAGACAATAGCACGCATAACACAAAGGACAAAAGACACAACTTCAGTTACTTAAAAAGAGGCGCCGCAGCCGGGATTTGAACCCGGGTCAAGGGCTCGACAGGCCCTCATCCTAGACCGGGCTAGACTACTGCGGCGTTTTAAAATTATTACAATGGATATTTAAAGTTTACTGAAGAGTACGAACTTCACTACCTTTTAACTTTTGTTAATAGCCTCTTGACGGTCCTCTAAGTCCTATACTTTCAGAAAAGGCTGAGGCGCCGGGGGCGGGATTTGAACCCGCGCAGGGTGAACCCCCACTGGCTGACCAGCCTTGTCTCCAGGCCAGCCCCTTGGTCCGCTCGGGCACCCCGGCACTATAATAAAACTGCCACGAACCTTTATATAAGTTCTATCTCGATGTAAACGTCTTCTGGGACTCTAACTCTCATAAGTTGCCTCATTACCCTTTCGTCAGCTGCTATATCGATGACCCTCTTATGGATAGACATCTCCCACTTCTCCCACTTCTTCTTTCCCTCGCCGTGCGGCAACTTCATGACTGGCACCTCCATCCTTTTTGTTGGCAGAGGTATTGGTCCCCTCATGCTTATTCCCGTCTTGTCTACGATGGCCTTAATCTGGTTTACGACGTAGGTAAGGTCGTTAACGTTAGTGCTCCAAAGCCTTATTCGCGCTTTTGTGGGCATAAGGATAACACCGTGTAAAAAAGGCTTACTTGATCTCTACTTTGGCTGGCTTTACGTCCGTGATTACTCCAACTCCTACGGTCTTGCCCATATCCCTCATAGCAAACCTTCCTAACGGCGGGAACTCGTTGTACTTCTCTACGCACAGCGGCTTAATTGGCTTGAACTTTACTATGGCTGTGTCACCTTGCTTTATGAACTGTGGATTCTTCTCGGCTTCCTTGCCAGTCTTGGGGTCTATCTTAGCCACTATCTCAGACACTCTGCACGCCACGCTGGCGGTGTGGACGTGTAGAACTGGAGTATAGCCAACAGCTATAGCAGTGGGATGCCATATTACGATTATCCTGGCGGTGAACTCATCAGCAACGGTGGGTGGGTTAGTAGTATGACCAGCGACGTCTCCCCTCTTTATGTCCTTCTTCTCTACACCTCTCACGTTAAATCCTATGTTGTCGCCGGGCTCAGCCTTGTCTAGCTTTGTATGGTGAGTCTCAATAGACCTTACCTCTCCTACCTTCCCAGCGGGCATAAACACTACCTTGTCTCCGACCTTGAGGACTCCGCTCTCTACTCTTCCCACTGGTACAGTACCTACGCCGGACTTAGAGTAGACCTCCTGGATTGGGATCCTCAATGGCTTGTCTACCGGCTTTGGCGGGATCTGTAACATGTCTAAGGCCTCCTCTAAGGTAGGCCCGTTGTACCAAGACATATTGCTGGATCTCTGAGTTACGTTCTCGCCGGTGATGGAGACGACAGGTATGAACTTCACCTTGCTCATGTCAAAGCCGAAGCTCTTCATGAACTTGCTTACCACGTCTACTATCTCCTTAAACCTCTTCTCGTCGTACGGTGGCTCAGTAGCGTCCATCTTAGTTACTGCAACTATGATCTGATCGATACCCATTGTCCTTGCCAGGATTATGTGCTCTCTGGTCTGTCCCTCTGCGCTCATCCCTGCCTCGAACTCACCCTTCTTAGCTGAGACTGCCAGTATTGCGGCGTCGGCCTGGCTCGCACCAGTGATCATGTTCTTTACGAAGTCCCTGTGGCCGGGAGCGTCAATAATCGTAAAGAAGTACTTCTTGGTCTCGAACCTCATGAAGGTCAAGTTGATTGTTACGCCTCTTTCTCTCTCCTCCTTCAGCCTATCTAGCAGGAAAGCGTACTTCTCTGACTCCTTCCCTAGCTTCTTAGCGGCCTCCTCTGCCTCCTTTATCGTCTTCTCGTCTAAAAATCCTCTTTCCATTAGTAGCCTTCCAACTAATGTGCTCTTACCGTGGTCTACGTGACCAATGACTATTAAGTTAAGGTGTGGCTTCTGAGACATTTCCCTTACACACTCCTCAACGCATTTTAGTGTGAATAGGATTAATAAAAGTTTAGCTATTTACCTTGAGCTCAAAGCGATCCTTTCTATCTCCTCTTTCTTCCTCAAGGCATAGCTCTTGGTGTCGCCAGAGGCAGCAGCGATTATCTCCTCAGCCAAAGCTTCATCTATGGGCTTAGGGTTATTAAACGAGGCTGTCCTGGCCCCCTCCACTATGTGCCTCAACGCTAGGTCTACCCTTCTCTGGGGAGAGACGTCAACAGCGACGTAGTAGACTATACCACCGTACATTATCCTCGTTACCTCTTCCCTGGGCGCTACGTTCTCTATTGCCCTCACTAAAACCTGGATGGGGTTCTGCCCAGTCCTAGCGTTGATTACCTCAAAGGCGGCCTTTACTATGTTGTAGGCCAGCATCTTTTTCCCCTTGTTTTTACCTGGCCTCATCATCTCGTTAATTAGCCTCTCTACTATGTTCAGCCTTGACTTGCCGAACCTCCTGTGCTCGTGCCTGCCACCAGAGTGCGGCAGGTAGACCGGCATTAGTGAGATGTATTTCTTGAGGCTTGGGTCCCTAACTTCAACCTTAGTGTCCCACTTGCCGAATATCTTTATATCTAGGTTGCTTAGTTCGTTCTCCATAACTGTTCTTGACAGTTAATACAAAAGGAGGTTATATATCTATTCATGTTTGTTTATTAGTTATTTTTGAGCATAATATCTTAATGTCTGAGCAGAGCGACTACATAAGGGTAAACAACGTAGATGCTTTCTTCTACCCATTAAATGGGGTAACTGTCATAGTGTGTTACTTAGAGGACGGGAGGGAATTTAACTTATTTTACGTGCCTGCTGACATTGTACTCGCCATAAATAAGGTTAAGAAACAGAGCGAGGAGAGCGCAAGCCTCGACAAGAGGGAGACCATCTACGATATTATCTCCTTTATCCCTGAAGTGTCTGAGGAGTTGTCCAAACACATCAACAAGGTCGTCATAGACGACATGATAGACACGGTTTACGTAGCTACAGTTGAGCTAAAGTTCGACGGCGTGATAATCCAGAAAAGGATGATACCAAGCCACGCTATATACCTCGCCTTGATCACAAATAAACCAATATTTGTAAAGAGAAAACTGGTTGAAGAACAGGAAAGAGACAGGGAACAAGAGAGGAAATAGCCTTAACTAGCCTATCTAACTGGCTTAGTCTTCTTACCCTTGTACAGCGCGTCCAGGGACACGCCGTTTACCATTATCACCTTATACCTGACCCCTGGCAGATCGCCCATTGACCTTCCTAGAGTACCTCCTATTCCTGCTATCACTACTTCATCGTGCTCGTCCACGAAGTTTACTCCGCCGTCACCAGGGACGAAGGCTGTAACTACCCTACCGTTTTTAACTAGCTGAACCCTCACGCACTTCCTCACTGCAGAGTTTGGCTGCCTCGACTCTATACCAACCTTTTCAAGGACTATTCCCCTAGCCATTGGAGCACCTTCTAGTGGGTCGAACTTCTTCTTTAGCTGCAACATCCTAGTCTTGAAGGACCTCTGGCTCCACCTAAACTTTAACCTCTTGAGCCTTAACTTCCTAGCTGCGAACAAACCTTTTGGAGACTTACCCGGCAATTTTGCACCCCTAGACTATTACTACTGTGTCTATATCCATGTATCTTTTTAAAATTAATTTAGCCCTAGCTACATTTTTACCTCCTTTGCCTATTGCTAGACCCTTGTCTTGAGGGTCTACAGTTATGTAGATGGCCTTCTTCGAGTCGCTTTCCACCACCTTAACGCTCCTAACCCTTGCAGGTGCCATTAAGTTCTTCACTAGCTCCTCTAAGTTCTCGCTGTAAGCGACTATCTCGATGTCCTTACCAATTATCTTCCTCAATTTCTTTACGTTAGCCCCGTTCTTGCCTATCGCGATTCCCATAAACATAGGGTCTACTAGGAAGATAATCCTGTTGTTCTCGTTGTCTATTATGCAGTCCCTTACGGTTACCTTCGTCACGTCTTGGAATAAAGACATGTAATTCATTTCTTCTTGCGTAAGCTTAATTTCCGGCAAAAACACAACACCTCTTTCATCGGGACTGCTGTTGAGTCAGTAGTTCAAGTATCCTTGAGCTACCAGGGTCTTCCACTCCAATTGCCGAAATCATAAAGGGCTTTCCAACTAATGTTCCAAGATCCCAGCCGCTTCCCGGGTACTTATAGAACGGTACCCCAGATACCTTGCAGTAATGTATTATGTCATCCATTATGTCGCTCTTTAGCGTAGACGCTATTATCACTGCCTTTAGTTTGCCAAGTTTTAGTTTTTTAAGCGTCCTCCTGCTTCCAATTACTACCTTACCTGTTTTTAAAAGATTTTTTATCTCGGATTCTACCGTTATATTTTGGGACATTCGATCACCTCAAGGTAGGCGTCATCAAGAGCTCTACCATTCCAGTTCCAAGTTTAATGGGTTGCCCGATTATAATATTTTCTACTACTCCCTTGAACTCCTCTACGTCCCCCCTAGCTGAGGCATCTAATAAGTGCTTTACTGTAACCTCGAACGCTGCCCTTGCTAACACGCTTGTCTTTTCCCCTGTTACTCCGTGTCTCCCTATTTGCCTCACTTCCCCAGTTCTGGTCATTATCTCAGAGACCAGCTCTATATGCCTAACATCCACGTCAAGGCCTTGGTCGTCCAAGACCTTCTTGATTTCCCTAGATATGAGCTCCCTGGCAGCCTCTATTCCTAATACGCTCTCTACCTCGTGTAGGCTATTGGTTTCCACCCTCTTGAAGTCGATGCCCTTTATGCCAATTATTCCCTCCAAGTTGGACCCGTCGGTTATTATTACGTACTCGTCGCCACGCCTTTGGACTATGGCCCTCTTGATGCCCTTAACTCCCTTGATCTTGGTGGACAAGATCCGCTCCCTGGCCTTGAAAAGGGTCGTTATGTTGTCTATGCTAGTGAAAGTTATTACTAAAGTGAGCTCGTCGGGTCTGTCAAGAGTGTACTCACCTATTTTGAGCTTCTTAATCGCCTTTTCTACGTCATCTATCGAGACTCCCTTGTCCTTCAACATATTTCCATCAAAGTGTATTTCAATTGACATGGAGGCCATGTCTATGTTGGTGTAATCGACTACGTTCTCTACTTTGGTATACTCAAGCTTTCTGGCGATCTCGGTGGCCTTCTCCTTGCTTCCCTTGTACTCGTCCTCTAAGTATATGGTCATCATGGGAGTAGATGGAACCTTCCTGGCGTCAACTATCTCAATGAGCCTAGGAAGTCCCAAAGTCACGTTGAGCTCCCTAACGCCTGCGTAGTGGAAAGTCCTCAACGTCATCTGGGTGCCGGGTTCGCCTATTGACTGGGCTGCTACAATACCGATGGCTTCACCAGGATTTATGAAAGAGTTCTTGTAGTCTTCAACCACTAGCTGAACTATGTTGTCTATTTCGTCCTTGGTGAGCTCTATAGGGTAATTCTTAGCGCTGTCCTTTAGTTTCTGTAATACTGTATCAGGGACCTTGTCCTTTAGTTGTGAGATTTTTTCTTCGAGGTACTTTTCCATTTCCTCCGACAACATGAGGATTCACCTCCTCCAACCTACAACTCTCTCTATTATCCTGTCTACGTCTACAGTCTTACCATGTGCGCTATACATTGGGTGCACTCCATCTCCACCATATAACGTTTGTATTACTTCACCGTATAAAGTTCTTACTGAGCCGTCGTATTCTACCCTTAGATCAGCTAGAGCGTTAATGAGCCTCCTCTGCATGTAACCGCTTTGCGATGTCCTGACTGCTGTGTCAACTAAGCCTTCCCTACCAGCTGCGGCGTGGAAGAACGTCTCTATTGGATTAAGACCTCTCCTGAACGAGGAATACACGAAGCCTCTGGCCTCCGGGGAAATGTCGCCGGGCTTAAAGTGAGGTAACGTCCTGTTGGAATACCCCCTATAGATCCTTTCTCCCCTAACTGACTGTTGTCCTAACATTGCGGCCATCTGCGTAATGTTCAACACGCTCCCCCTAGCCCCAGTTCTGGCCATTATATAGGCATTGTTGAAGGGGTCAAGATACGTAGTGGCTATCTCTCCTGAAGTATTCCTGAGCTTGTCTAGCGCGTCCAAGATGTAGTTCTCTAAGCTCTCCTCTAGGTTTCTACCGGGTAAGGGCTCTAGTTCCCTTCTGTTGTACTTCTCTATGAGTCCTTGTACCTCCTTGTTTGCCTCTCTAGCCTTCTCAGCTATCTTCTCGATTGCCTCCTTAGGTATGGTGACGTCGTCTAGTGTCATTGTCAGACCGTGGAGTTCGATATACCTTATAAAGGCCTTGAACATGTTGTCCATCAGCCAGAGTACGTACTCTTCGCCGTATTCCCTCACTAGCCAGTGTAAGATACTTTCGGGCTGTTGGTTTCCTATTGCCTTTTTATCGAAAACGCCCTCTAAGAGCTTGCCCTTCTTTATTACTACATAGGAATCATGAGGGCAGTCTTCATCCTTGCACGTCCTAGCTCCGCTAGATATGTTTGCTTGCCCATGGAAGTTGAAGTCGTCTGGGATAAACAGGCTAACAATTTGCTTCCCAGTGTAAAGCCTCTTTGGCGCCAAGATTGCAGGTTCGCCTAGCTCTTTTTGAAGGTCAACTACTCCAAGGATTATCTGTACTTCCTCCTCTGTTAGGACGGTAGACTTAACAGTCAACAGATAAGCACCGCTTATGTAGTCTTGAGCTGAACCAATAATGGGGCCTCCGTATCTGGGGGTCAAAATATTGCGGTGGACTATCATTATTTCTCTGGCCTCCGATATGGCTTCCTCGGACTGCGGGACGTGTAGGTTCATCTCGTCTCCATCAAAGTCTGCGTTATAGGGTGGACAAACTAGGAGGTTAAGCCTAAATGTCCTACCGGGCAATACCCTTACTTTATGCCCCATCATGGAGATCCTGTGTAAAGAGGGTTGTCTGTTGAATATAGCTATGTCCCCGTCCATGAGATGCCTCTCCACTACAAACCCTGGAGCCAGAGTCGACGCAAATTCCTTCCTGTCCTTCACATAACGTAGATCTATCCTCCTTCCATCGTTTCTTATGACGTAATTAGCGCCAGGCCACTTCTCCGGGCCGTTTATGACTAGTTCCCTCAGCTTATCTACGTTCCATTTTGTTACCTTCTCCGGAACCGTCAGGATCTTGGCTATGTCCACTGGGACGCCAACCTCGTCTATGCTTATATTGGGATCTGGAGATATCACGGTCCTAGAGGAGAAGTCCACTCTTTTTCCAGATAAGTTCCCCCTGAACCTTCCCTCTTTCCCCTTTAATCTCTGGGCGAGAGTGCGCAATGGTCTTCCAGACCTATGCTTGGAAGTGGGCAACCCAGGTATCTCGTTGTCGAAGTAAGTTGCCACGTGATACTGCAACAAGTCCCACAAGTCCTCTACGATTAGCTGGGGCGCTCCTGCATCTATGCTCTCCCTTAACCTCTCGTTTATCCTTACGATATCTACTAGCTTGTGGGTCAGGTCGTCCTCAGCTCTTATTCCGCTCTCTATCATAATAGAAGGCCTAATGGTGATTGGCGGTACGGGCAGAACAGTGAGTACCATCCACTCTGGCCTGCTGTGCTCCTTATCATAGCCCAGCAGTTCTATGTCCTGGTCAGGGATCTTCTCTAATCTGTCCCTTATGTCTGAGGGAGTAAGCCTAGTAACTCCGTCCTTTCTCTCTTCGTAAAAGTTATACGGTTTCTCAAGCTTTATCTTGAACTGCTTCTCTCCACAATGAGGACAAACGTCGTTCTTCATTGAAGTCCTCTTTACATACTCTATGACTCTCTTAGCGGCTGAGGGCCATCTGTTCTTTATAGCGTTGTAAATCTTGTAGTACCTCTCTAGCTCCTCCTCGCTGAGCTTTATCCTTCCACACCGTCTACATGTAGACCTGAGGAGGTCGTACACGTGCTTTACGTAGCCAACGTGTAGAACTGGCCTAACTAGCTCTATATGGCCAAAGTGACCTGGACAGCTGCCTAACACGTTACCACACGTAGGACACCTCTGCCCAGGCTCAATCACTCCAAGCCTAGGATCCATTACGCTTCCTTCTATAGGGGTTCCGTCCTCGTCGTATACGTCTGGGGTAATTATTGCAGTTACCGACATTCTCCTTATCTCGTCAGGGGACAGAATGCCGAACTTTATGCCCTTTATTACCTTTTCACTCATTGTGGTCACCTTTTACACTTACCTTATCTCCCAGAATTAACCTGGGAGAAATAACCATGCTCATAAGTTCTTGAATTAGGAGCTTAAACGCGTATGACACCGTAACGGGGTATAAGTTGCTCTTGTCACCGTGGATTGGACAGACTAACTTGCCCTTATTCCTGTCGTAGTACCCAATGTAACCGCACTGCTCGCACACATATACCGTAGTCTTGTCAGAGTTATCCAATAGTCTGTCCTTTAACACCATTGCAACGCCGTAACCTATTAGGCAGTCCCTTTCCATTTCCCCAAACCTTAGGCCTCCTTCCCTAGCCCTTCCCTCTGTGGGCTGTCTAGTGAGTATCTGCACTGGACCCCTCCCCCTTCCGTGCATCTTGTCCGCTACCATATGGTGGAGCTTCTGGTAATACACTACCCCGAAGTTTATCCTGCTCCTTAACTTCTGACCTGTCCTCCCGTCGTAGACCACCTCTGTGCCGTCCTTGAGATATCCGAACTTGAAAAGTTCTTCCTGGAGCTCCTCTATGGGCACATTATAGAACGGGGTACCGTCTACAACGTGTCCCGAAAGCGCAGCGTACTTGCCTGCAAGAGCCTCCATGATTTGCCCTAAGGTCATCCTAGAGGGAAGGGAGTGCGGGTTGAGTATTATATCTGGGACTATCCCCTTCACAGTGTACGGCATGTCAGCTTGGGACAGCAACATCCCTATCACTCCTTTCTGCCCATGCCTAGTGGCGAACTTGTCTCCGAGCTCAGGTATCCTAGGATCCCTTACTCTAACCTTGACTAGCTTGTTCCCCTCTGAGGTCTCCGTCACGAGTACTAGGTCTACAATCCCCTTTTCGCCGTGTCTGGCCACTATAGACGTATCCCTCTTAGACTGCTCTGGGGACAACTCCTTAAACTCCTGTAAGAACCTCGGAGGGCTTACCTTGCCTATAAGCACGTCTCCCCCTTTCACGTCGACCTCTGGAGGCACTATCCCGTTGTCGTCAAGGAGGGCGTAGTACTCCTTCCCCTTATACCCTTTTAACCCCTCCTCTGGTTTCTCGATCTTGTCCTCTTGCCCGCCAGGGTACTTAATCTCCTCTGCGGAGTAAAGCCTAAAGAACGTGGATCTGAACATCCCCCTTTCTACTGACGACTTATTCATAATTATTGCGTCCTCCATGTTGTATCCGGTGAAAGACATTATGGCCAAGATAGCGTTAGTGCCCGAGGGCCTTTCTGTATAGCCTATTGCCTCCAAGGCCCTAGTCTGGACTATTGGCTTCTGGGGATAGTGGAGTAGGTGGGCTCTGCTATCCGTCCTTAGCTGGTAGTTAGCTGCGTAGAGTCCCAGAGCTTGCTTTGCCATTGCAGACTGGTAAGTGTTCCTAGGGGACTGGTTGTGCTCTGGGTAGGGTATTATTGAGGCAGTTATTCCCAGTATTGCAGGTGTCCAGATCTCTAGGTGGGTATGGGAAGGAGTTAATTGGTCAGGCTCTAACGCTATGTAGGCGTTTTCCTCCTCTTCTGCGTCAAGGAACTCTATCTTTCCTTCCTTTACTAAGTCGTTAAAGCTGAGTTCTCCGCTCTTGAGTTTAGCTATGTCCTCTTCTGTAACTAGGGACTTGCCGTCCTTAACTACTATTAGTGGCCTTCTCACTCTACCGCTATCACAGTTAACGTAAACTTCGTTGTAATACTCGGTTGATATAAACGCTACGTTTACCTCATCACTTATCTCGCCATTCCTCCTCTTCTCCCTTACCTTGTTAGCGAGCTCATTGCCATCAGGGTAATACCCAATTAGCCTTCCATTTAGGATAACCTTACTCCACTGCAGGTACTGCGAGGGATCCTCACCCTCGCTAGCCCTATTTAATATGTCCTCTATGGGGACTACGCCCATCTCGTACAAGCTCTTTTCTACAATTTTCTCGTTTATGCCTACTGATATCTGGGCCAGCAGAGCTAGGTTCTTAACGAGACCGCTATTTGGTCCCTCTGGAGTCTCAAAGGGACACATCCTTCCCCATTGCGTTCCGTGGAGGTCCCTAGCTTCGAAGTTGGGCTGCCCTCTGGCTAGCGAGGAGATTACCCTCCTGAGGTGGCTTAACATGGAGAGCCAGTTTGTCCTGTCCAAGAGTTGGCTTACACCAGTCCTACCTCCAACCCAGTTACCAGTGGCCAGAGCGTGCCTTATCCTCTCAGTTATGATGTCTGGCCTCACGAGGGCGTTAAGGGCTAACCTTCTTCCCCTTACCTTGGACTTTTCGAGCTGGTAAACCAAGTCCTTAACGAACGCCTTAAAGGACACCCTGAAGAGGCTTGCGAAGAGATCTCCAGCTAACTTCAACCTCTTGTTGGCGTAATGGTCTTTGTCGTCAGGGTTCCTCCTACCTAGGTAGAGCTCAAGTAATTTGGATACCGCAAAACCTATGTAATACGCCTTCCTTATTCTATCGGACGGCGAGGTGCCTATATGGGGCAAGAAGTACTTATCCAGCACTTGTTCCGCCTTCTGGATCCTCATCTCCCTCTTCTGCCCTATTGCTATCCTACTTCCTATGAAGTCCAAAGCGTCCTCTTTAGTGGTTATCGAACTGGCCTGCTCAATTGAGGGCATCAGCTCATTCTGAATCTCCGTGTCAAAGCTGACCGAATATACTATGTCCCTGTCCGTTAGTACTCCGAGGGCCCTCATTAATATGGCGAAGGGTATCCTCCCTGGCACTGAGGGGAAGCTGACGTGAATTGTGGAATCCCTAAGCCTTTCTATCGTTATGGGGACTCTGTATCCAGAGGTACTAGATATTATCTTGGCTATGTGGGTAACGTTAGATCCTGACTTCCCGGTGTCTACTAGCACTCTGTTTGTAGCTAGGTCCTCCTGAGTTACGATAACCCTCTCGCTACCGTTAACTATGAAATAACCCCCAGGGTCCTTAGGGTCTTCGCCTATCTCAATGAGCTTCTCTGCCGGTAAATTTGACGTAGGGTCTGCCACGGACTTCAACATTATTGGCAGGTCTCCTATGTAGACCTCAATCGGTTCCCCTTCAATGTTGTTCTCTACTGGTATCATGGTTAAGTAGATTGGGGCGGCGTAAGTCAAGTTCCTCAATCTAGCCTCCATTGGCGTTATTTCCCTGTCTCCTCTGTCTGACTCCCTAACCCTAGGCCTCCCTATTCTAATTTTGCCCAGCTTTATCTTAAGCCCCGGTATCTCTGTCTCAATTTCGCCCTGTTCGTCTATTATCTCCTGTAATTTGTTCTTTATGAAGTCATTAAAGGAGTCCAAGTGCTGCCTAACTAAGCCCCTAGACTTAAAGAACGCCTCTACTATGCTCCACCTATCTTCAATTGAGAGCATATGAGTTCACCCACTTATTACATATCTATAAGTAACTATTTCCCCTCCAGTCCTTGACTTTCTTGTGATCTTCACTATGTCGCCCGGCTTTGCGCCAATAGCCCTTGCAACAGGATCCGTTGCCTTTAGCCACGGTAATTGCTCTGGACCTATACCGAGCTGCTTCAGCACCCTATAAGCTTCCTCCACTGAAAGAACCTCGTGCTTAGGGACAAGATCGTGTATTGTTGGATCTAATTTCTTAGAAGCTGAACGCATACAACACACCTAGAGTAATATCGTGATAAAAAGCCTATCTATCTGGGAATATAAAAATTTAAGCTAACGTTTTCATCTGAGCACGAGCTTTCTCTATCATATTTTTAGCATTGACTAAAAGTTCTTCGTAACTCATTTTAATCCTAGCAATACCTTGCTGAATTGCTTTAGTCCCAACTGCTGCTGCAACTCTGGGGAAAACTTCCCACTCTGTCATCTTTGGTATTATGTAATTCTCGTTAAGGCCCTTCTCCCTAGCAAAGGCAACTAGTTCCCTGGCTGCCTCTATTACCATCTCGTCAGTGATGGTCTTAGCCCTCACGTCCAGAGCCCCCCTGAAGACTGCTGGGAATATCAAGGAGTTGTTTATCTGGTTGGGTAGATCGCTTCTCCCCGTTCCAACAATCCTCGCACCTGCCTTCTTGGCCTCGTCTGGCCATATCTCTGGCACGGGGTTAGCCAACGCGAAGACTATAGCGTCCTTGTTCATTTTCGCAATCAAGTCCTTACTTATTGTCCCTGGACCGGGCTTAGAGGCGGCAATCAATACGTCTGCCCCCTCAAATGCCTTGTCTACTGAAGTTATATTGTCCTTATTTGTTTGCTTAAGCAACTCGTACTTCCAGACGTTCTCCTCTTTCATTTGCTCCTCGTCGTCCCTTCCCCTGAACAGAACCCCCTTAGAGTCAATCAGTATCATATTCCCGTACGGAATTCCGTACTTGTAGAGGAGCCTTGCCGTAGCTATGTTAGCTGCCCCTGTACCATAGAGGATTACCTTGATGTCGCTGGGCTTCTTTCCTACCACCTCAAGTGCGCCTATTAGACCTGCAAGAGTAGCGCCAGCAGTCCCCTGCTGGTCGTCGTGCCAAACGGGGATCTGGAGCTCTTCCCTTAGCTTGTCCAGTATGTAGAAGCACTTTGGCGATTCTATGTCCTCAAGGTTTATTCCCCCAAATGCTGGTTCCAGGATCTTTACAGTCTCTATGATCTTATCGGCGTCTGTGGTATTCAAAGTAAGTGGTACCGCGTCAACCCCTCCAAGGTACTTGAAAAGAAGAGACTTTCCCTCCATTACGGGCATTGCAGCCTCTGGTCCCACGTTCCCTAATCCAAGAACCCTAGTCCCGTCAGTCACAATCCCTATGACGTTCCACCGATACGTGTATTGGAAGGACAAGCTCTTGTCTTTATGGATAGCCCTAGATACAGCGGCCACTCCGGGAGTGTACAGAACGGAGAAATCGTCCAAAGAGTTTACCGGAACCTTTGGTATAATCTGGATCTTGCCTTTATATTTTGACGCGACCTCTATTGCCATCTTGTCGTAATCTACCACGAGAATCCCACTATGAGAAGTAACTAGTGGCTTAAAAATAATAACTATCAAATGAAAGAGAATTTGTGATTTAGATTCACAAGGTGGTATACATGAGTACTTCCACTGTCTCCACTAAAAGGCTAAGGCAACCCATAGTAGTAGTGTTGGGCCACGTTGACCACGGTAAGACAACGCTCCTTGACAAAATAAGGGGTACTGCTATCGTGAAAAAGGAGCCTGGAGAGATGACGCAAGAGGTCGGAGCAAGTTTCGTTCCCAGTTCAGTCATAGAGAAACTAGCTGAGCCATTAAAGAACGTTATACCGATCAAACTCGAAATACCGGGCCTACTATTTATCGACACGCCAGGTCACGAACTCTTCTCGAACTTGAGAAGGAGAGGCGGTAGTGTGGCAGACATAGCTATCTTGGTAGTTGACGTGACGGAGGGTTTCCAGAAGCAGACCATCGAGTCAATAGAGATACTTAGAGAGAAAAAGGTTCCCTTCCTCGTAGCTGCAAATAAAATAGACAAGATACCAGGCTGGAGGCCTTACGAGAACGAACCTTTTCTTAGTTCCTTTGCGAAGCAGTCTCCAGCTGTACAACAGAGGCTGGATAATGCTATCTACAACTTGGTTTTGCAACTAGCGCAATTGAACTTCAACGCTGAAAGATTCGACAGGGTAAAAGACTTTACAAAGTACGTAGCTATTGTCCCTGTATCCGGAAAAACTGGAGAGGGAATTCCAGAACTCCTAGCCTTACTGGCAGGACTGACCCAGAGGTACTTAAGGACAAGGATAGGCTTCGCAGAGGGACCTGCAAAAGGAGTGGTGCTGGAGGTGAAGGAAGACCCGGGGTTTGGGCACACGATTGACGTAATCATATACGACGGCGTGCTCAGGAAAAACGACACGATAGTCTTGGGGGGAGTTAACGGAGTTATTGTGACTAAAGTGAGGAACTTATTGCTGCCTGCGCCCCTGCAGGACATGAGGATCTCAAAGACGGGTTACAGAAGCGTTGACGAAGTATACGCTGCTTCTGGAGTAAAGATCATAGCAACCGATCTGGAATACGCTGTCGCTGGGTCTCCCATATACGCAGTGGAAAGCGAGGAAAAAGTGGGAGAGTACAAGAAGGCAATCGAGGAAGAGTTAGCTAAGGTAAGGTTCCAGAAAAACGTTAGCGGGATAGTAGTGAAGGCAGATAGCCTAGGGGCGCTGGAGTCACTTGTAGAGGCCCTAGAGAAAAGGGGTATCCCGGTAAGGCTAGCTGACATAGGGCCAATAAGCAAAAGAGACGTAATAGAGGCAGAGATGTCGGCAAAGGAGGTAGAGGAGTACGGAATAATAGCCGCGTTCCGCGTTAAACCCCTTCCAGGGGTTGAGAGCGAGAAAGTAAAGATAATTTACAACGATATAATTTACCAGCTTATCGACGACGTGGAAAAGTACATTAACGACGTCAGGGAGAGCAGGAAGAGAAAGACCTTAGACACCTTGGTTCTACCAGGGAAGATAAAGATACTGCCCGGTTACGTATTTAGGAGAAGCGACCCAGTAATTGTAGGCGTTAAGGTTCTGGGGGGCATAATTAGGCCCAAGTATCCCTTAATAAACAAGGAGGGGAAGAGGGTCGGCGAAGTCCTCCAAATCCAAGATAACAAGAAATCTGTAGACAGGGCGTCACAAGGCATGGAAGTAGCGGTCTCTATAAAGGGAAATGTAATGGTAGGCAGGCAAATAGATGAAGGAGATGAGCTTTACACAGACGTCCCGAAGGAAGATCTAGAGATCCTATTAAAGAACTACAAGGACGTAGTTACCGACGACATGAAGGAGGTCATTAAAGAGCTTATAAGGATAAAAAGGACTTCAGATCCTCTATACGGGCTGGGCCTTCAGCTCTAGGATTTCCTCGCTGCTGAAAAATATCGACATTTCTCTCCTCGCTTTCTCCTCAGAGTCAGATGCGTGGATAACGTTCTCCCCTTTACTTAGGGCAAAGTCGCCTCTGATCGTACCGGGCGATGCTTCCTTAGGATCGGTAGCCCCTATCATCTTCCTCATAACTGCTACAGCTTCGTCCCCCTCAACTACCATACAGACCACTGGACCCGAGGTAATGTAAGCGATGAGCTCTGGGAAAAACGCTTTGCCCTTATGCTCTGCGTAAAGCTCCTCAGCTTTATCCTTGCTCATGTGAACCATTTTCATGGCAACTATGTTAAGCCCTTTCCTTTCTATCCTTGAGATTATTTCGCCAACTAACCTCCTTTTTACGCCGTCTGGCTTAATCATTACAAAGGTCTTCTGCGTGGCCATTTACCTTACCCTCGAGTAAGAGGTAGTCCACTTAAGCCTCTTCGCGTCCTTATGGTACTTCAACATGTATTTCCTGCATTTGCTAGAACAGAACCAAAGGATTGTACCGTCGTTTTTAACGTACATTATACCAGTACCAGGGACTATAGTAGCTCCACAGAAGCTACACGTATGGCTTGAAGGCATTCTTGCTCACCATAATTTTTTTAGTGAGGTATTTAAAGGAATTGCTGGAAATAAGGTAAGTGGTGTGGAATGAGCGAGAAGAAAACTCAAACTTCGTCAATTATAGAGGAATTCGGGTTCCCGGCTGAAGTGATACAGATCTTGGACAGGACTGGCGTCACTGGAGAGGTAACCCAAGTTAGAGTAAGGGTACTGGAGGGTAGGGATAAGGGGAGAATACTCACAAGGAACATCAAGGGCCCAGTGAGGCTCGGAGACATAGTTATCCTTAGGGAGACTGAAAGGGAGGCCAGGAAACTCACCACCAAGAGGTAAAGAGATGCCGTTGTTTTTACTATCAGACCCATATGAATTACATATTTTGACGCAGCTTAGGGATAAAAACACAGACCAGATAACGTTTAGGAAAGGGCTAGTTAGACTAGGTAGGATTATAGGGTACGCGATAGCAAACACGTTAGACTACCAGATAACTGAGGTAGAGACTCCTCTAGGGGTAAAGACTAAGGGGGTGAGGATAGTAGATTTAGACAACTTGGTTATCGTCAACATACTTAGGGCTGCCTCCCCCCTTGTAGAGGGTCTTCTTAAGGCTTTTCCCGGAGCTAGGCAAGGAGTAGTAACGGCTAGGCGGAGGGAATTCGAGGGGAAGGAACCCCCAAAGGAAATGGAAGTCGACATCTTCTACGAGAAGATTCCCCCAATCAAAGGGGGAGTGGACAGCGTGATAGTGGCCGACCCAATGATAGCCACTGGAAGCACAATGCTCAAGGTCTTGGATTACGTAACCAAACAGAACCCCAAAAGGATATACATAGCTTCGGTAATCGTCTCAGAGTACGGTCTAAAGAGAATCTTGTCTAGGTTCCCCGACGTCTACCTTTTTACTGTTTCAGTCGATCCAGAGCTAGACTCAAGGGGCTACATAGTACCGGGGCTTGGAGATGCAGGGGACAGAGCCTTCGGATAGCGAACTTATAAGTATAGCACTAGAGGCTACCAAGAACTCGTATGCGCCTTACTCCGGGATTCACGTAGGTGCGGCATTACTTACCGAGTCGGGGAAGATATTTAAGGGATGTAACGTGGAGAACTCGTCTTACGGACTTTCCATATGTGCTGAAAGGGTAGCGGTTTTCAACGCAGTAAGCTCTGGGGAAAGGAAGTTCAAGAAAATCGCAGTAATTACTTCAGAAGGCAAGGGCATAATGCCGTGCGGAGCGTGTAGGCAAGTATTGGCTGAGTTCTCGGAAGACATAGAAGTGATAACTCTTGACAGCAACAATAAGATAGTTAAATATAAGCTGGGCGAGATATTACCACATGCATTTAGACTAGGTGAGCGCTAAATGCCTAAGATTGGACTTGAAGTTCACGTGCATCTTAATACCCTAAAGACCAAGCTGTTTTGCTCGTGTCCGTCGGATTACATTAACAAGGATCCTAATACCAACACCTGCCCTGTATGCCTGGGGCTGCCTGGGGCCATACCGGTATTGAACGAACAGGCCTTAAATTACGCCATAATGGTAGCCCTAGCACTTAACTGCGAAATCGCTCCTACACTCGTTTTCAGTAGAAAGCATTACTTTTACCCTGACATGGCCAAAAACTACCAGATTTCCCAGTACGATGGACCAGGTAGCATGGCAATAGCCAAGTCTGGTGTGCTTGAGATCTCGAACAAGAAGATAAGGATAAGGAGGATTAACATAGAGGAAGACCCGGCCAAAATCACTTACCCAACGGGCTCTATGTTGACCAGCAAATACACGTTATTGGACTACAATAGATCCGGGATAGGTCTACTGGAGATTGTTACAGAACCAGACATAGAGAACCCAAAGGAGGCCAGAGAGTTCTTGGAAAAGCTTAGGTCTATACTTGAGCACTTAGGCGTATGTAACTGCGACCTAGAGGGAGCTATAAGGGCTGATGTTAACGTCTCCGTAGAGGGCGGGGAGAGAGTGGAAGTAAAGAACGTGGGGTCAATTAAGGACGTTGAAAACGCTATAAAATACGAAATAGCTAGGCAAAAGGCCGCGATAATACAGGGTCTAAAGGTGGAAAGGGAGACCAGACACTGGGATTCGGAAAGGGGCATAAGCGTGCCCACTAGGACAAAGGAAGCTGAAGAGGATTATAGGTATTTCCCAGACCCAGATCTTCCGCCCTACCCTATAGGGAGAGAGCTAATAGAGAAGATAAAGGCAGAAATGCCAGAACTCCCAGACGCTAGGATTAAGAGACTTGTTGAACAGTACGGTATCTCACAGAAGGAAGCTTCAATCCTAGTGATGGACAAAGCTCTGGCCGATTTTTACGAGAAAACGGCAAACCTATATAAGGACTACAAGAAGCTGGCTAACTTAATCCTGAACGACTACCTAAGGTGGCTGAATGACAAGAACCTTAGGGCTTCGGAATCTAAGGCTACGCCAGAAGCCATAGCTAAGCTCCTCAAGTTGTTGGACAGTGGGGTGATAACAATCAAAATAGTGAAAGAGGTGTTGCCAGAAATAGTGCTTAAGGGAGCTGACCCAGATCAGCTCATAAAGACCTCTCAGCTCACCGCGATCAAGGACGCCGAGTACTTGGAGAAAGTAGTAGAGGAAGTTATAAACGAGGATAGAGATGCAGCGGAGGCCGCTAGAAGGGATCCAAAGGTCATAAACTTCCTAGTAGGCAAAGTCATGAAAAGGACAAACAAGAGGGCAGACCCTCAGCTAACAAACGAGCTAATAAGGAAGAAATTGGGCATATGATTTCTCTGCGTGGGTTTCACATCACTTTTTCAGCACTTAAAAACTCGAACATCTATTAGCATAACTTGCCCAAGGGGGTATAAAGCTTTGGCATTAAGGCAGACAAAAGACGGAGAGCTTAGAGAAAGGCTGCTGGTAGTTGACTTACTGAAGGAATTAAAGAACATCTACACGTACAAACAGCTCTCTTCACTCCTGGGAATCCAAGAAAGCTTACTCTGCAGGTATGTTAACGGAGTAACAGTGCCTAGCGAAGTGCAGTACAACAACATCATCAACAAGATAAGGAACAAGGAATTTTTACTATCCTTTATCAAAAATAGGATAAAAGTGTTCGAGGACGGGTTCATAGATACGTCTTCTCTGCTTTTCTATCCAAATTTGCTAAGGTTAATAATAGAGCTGACACTAAGGAGATCGGCTGAAATTACAACTGTGACTAAGGTTTTTGGAATTGCCAGCAATGGAATTCCCTTTGCCTCAATAGTAGCTACAGTGCTAAATAAACCGCTTATTATAGCTAAAAAGCACAAAGATAGCCTAGTGATGGAATACTACGACGAGAGTATTAAGGAGAGCGAGGGCGTTGTAAGTAGTCTGTACTTGAGGAAAGACCTCATTAGTAAGTCGGATAAGGTAATAATAGTGGACGATGTAATAAAGTCAGGAAAGACAATAATGGCCTCAGTTAACCTGCTCAAAAAAGCAGGCAGTGATGTTGTCATGGCCTTTGCAATAGTGTCAAAGAAGGACGCACTGGATAACCTTTTAAAAACTATTAACGTAATAGCGTTGCTCACCCTATGAGCTTAGCTAGGGTTTCTAACGACGTATTTAAGATAGGATTGCCCGACAGGAACGTATGTTACCTAATAAATCTTGGGAACTATTATGTGCTTATAAACTCCACTAACGGCGAATTTCTAACAGACGTCATAAGGAGCGTAATTGAGGTTATTCGTGACAGGCAAAAACTAAAGTACGTCATCCTCACCGACTGCCAGAGGAATTCGGCAGGTGGTGCATGTGGTATCCATAGGTTCTTTGGAGCAGGTATAGTAATTCACGAGCCTGATTCTATTGGATTAAGGCATGGAACTTGCGGAAAAGAAAGATTAGATGGATGCGAGGTCTACATGGAACTTAGGAGAGAAAGAGAAAGAATAGAAGACCTTGAGGTACTGTGGACGAGAGCGCCAACTTCTGGGTCAATAGTGGTTCTTTTTAGGGACTTCGCTTTCGTGGGAAATGCTAGGCTCAGCTTTCTGGGTAAAAACATTAAAATGGTATGTGACAACATAGATTGTCTGAGAACAGATGGTTTACGAGGAGATTTGTGACTCGTGTGGGAGAGCCAAGGTTCTCAAGTTCTGTACGGTAAAGAAAATTAACGTATGCTACTCTTGCTGTACGGAATGCTCTTTCAGAAAGAAATGCAACGCAAGAGTTTGGTTTAAAGAATTGGTGCCCTTAAGAGCATAATGTTTAACGTGTTTTAGTTAAAAACAAATAAAATAAATAAAGAGCTTTTACGCAGAACTGAAGTATTTGTAAGTCTCCTTGTATATCTCTCCTTTCTCCAAAGTCGAGGCTACCCTCTTGTACTTCATTGAGTCTCCTATGCTGTTCTCTCCATGCTTTCTTATCCACTCATCTAGAGGTATCTGGTACTCCTTTAGCACTTTATCCCTATACAAGTCGTTTAGAACGTTGTATGTACAGAACGGGATTACTCTCCCGTCTGGAACTACGTAATGTATGTCGCACCTCATGACCCTCTGTACATCGTAGTTGTAGAGATCCATGAAGTGCATAGTCCCTAAGAAGAGAGTTCTATAATGCCATTCGCCCAGCGCGTCGTAGTTGTGGTTTACTACTATGTTATACAACATCTTGTAAACGTCGAAGTCCTTTGGTCCCTTCTCCTTATCGATGAACTTCCTTATGTTAGCGAGCATCTTCACTCCTACCCAGTACTTGCTGGCACCCTCCTTCAACTCCTCTGTCTTCTCCTTGAAGTATTCTAACAGCCCCTCTAAATCAATGAACTTTGAGATGGGTATAAAGTGGGGCTCTCCGTTCCTCCACTCAACGTATACATACGTCCCAGCACCACAGCTTGGATGGTTGGCCATTTCGAACTGCTCCTTGCCAGTAAGCGCCTCTACCAGTCTAGAGAACACCACTGAAGTCCCTATTGGATACCAGCTGTCCCTAGTTATTTCGCCGTCAGTCTGCTCCTCTACGTTCTTCAGAACCTCGGGTATGGTTATCCTGAACTTCGCCCTCATGTTTCTCTTCATCATCCCGGTTAGGCTAACGGGCTGGAAGTTAACAGCCCTCACTACGTCAATGTTCCTTGCCGCAAACTTGACTATATTACCTAGATCATGGTCGTTTACAGTCTTTATGACGGTAGGCACTAGGACTACGCTTGTCATCCCTGCCCTTCTAAACACCTCTAGCGTGTAGGGTATCTCCCAGTGGTTCTTTGGGTTGGTCTTCCTCGTAGTCCCGTCAAAGCTCATGTAAATTGTGTTTACTCCAGCCTCCCTTAGGGCTACCGCGTACTTTATCGCCTTATCTGGATCTTCCATATAGAGCGTCGCAAAAGTCCCTCCCCACGTGTTGAGCTGTATGTGTTTAACTCCTTCCTCTCTCAAGAGCCTTACTATCTCCACGAGGTCTTCTCTCAGGGTTGGTTCTCCACCTGTAACTTGTATGACTAGCGTGATGTCCTGCCTCTTAAGCTGTTGGACCATGAACCTTATCTGCTCTAGAGTCGGTTCAAACACGTAACCTGCCTTCTCTGCATAGAAGAAACAGTACCAGCACGACAAGTTACACCTATTTGTGATCACTAGGTTAACTAGCGCGGAGTGCTGATGGTGCATTGGGCAAAGCCCGCAGTTAAACGGACAGGGCGACTTAAGATCAACATAGGGAACCTTAGGTCCTTTTCCCTCGTACTCCCAGTAGTCGAACTTGTAGTACATCCCTACGTCTCCGTAATACAGATCCTCAAATTCGCCGTGCTCTGGACAGATCTTCCTTATATACATCTTTTCGTCCTTCTCGAAAATTGTAGCTGGAAGGAGTCTGTAGCATGCTGGGCAAAGCGACTGAGTTACTCTAATCAACTTCTCGTTTGAAGCCAACTTGGGTAGTGGCCCTCCTATCTTTATTTCCCTATCACCGAACTTGACAGTCCCGTTCTCGTACCTGGAAGGTGCAGGTAACAGCCTAAAACCCTTGTTGTTTTGCTCTTCTACTTGAGCCATACGTATCTTAGGGATAAGTTACTTTCAAAGCCGTATTTAAGTATATTCTCCAGATAATCAGATTATTGGGTTAAAACCATCCTTTAAAGTTGTCCCAACCTGCTTTCTCAAGTTCCTTCCCCTTATAGATAACCTTGTTGCCACTAATTACCTTGCCGAATGCAACTGGGTTCATCCCTATTAGCCTTAGCTTTGAAATGACCTCGTCGTAGCCTTCTTTCTTCACTACTAGTAGCCCCTCGTATTCCTCGCCAGAATACCTCAACAGATCTAAGTATGTATAACCGTAATTACGCATATGTGATAGCACCTTTTCGTCAAGAGGCAGATCAGTGACCTCGATGCCAACGTTAAACCGCGTCGCCACGTTGTACAAACTGACTAGAACCCCGTCGCTGACGTCAGTGGAATAGGAAACGGATAAACACACTTCGCGTAATACGTTAAGCACGTGTATATTGACTACAGGGTGTTTTACCTTAACTATCGCCTCATGAAGGATAGGAATCTTGAACCCGTTGAGGTAAGATATGAATACGTTAGATGTTAGGCCTACAGGGTTTGTTAAAATTACCCTATCCCCTTCTTTTACTTCGTTTCCCCTATCGCATACTACGTGTCCTATACCTGCTACGTCTATCCAGCCCGAGGAGGAACTACCGTTTGTGTCCCCCCCAACATACTCAGCGTTGTAGTATAGCGAGGAGTCGTATATTCCCCTTATCAGCTTCTCAGCGTCATAAACGTCCATCTTTCCAGGAAGTCCCAAAGAGGCCATTAGCAATTTTGGCATTGAAAGAGAATACACTAGGTCGCTTACTACCCCTGTTACCGCCTTCCATCCAACGTCGTAGTAGTCCATAAACGGAAAAAGGTAGGAAAGCTGAAACCCATCTATCTTATACGCAACGCCGTCCTTAAAGAAGACGTCTTCTAGTACCCTATTCCCTATGTATGACTTTACTACTTTATTTATGAACTCGTGCTCGCCGATGTCCTCAAGGTTCATGATTACCACTTTAGAAAAGCCGCTGGCGGGATTTGAACCCGCGACCGCCGGCTCCCTTGGAGAGAACCTTACGAGGCCGGCGCTCTACCAGCTGAGCTACAGCGGCATTAGTTTATTTTACTGCTACGTTTTTTAAATTAACGTTTCCTAGAACTCTGTGGTAGTACTCCACCGCCCTTCCTATTAAGGCATCTATCTGCCCCAAATACTGGGCATAATCTAAGGACTTCCTTATTTCGTCTGGCGTCATGTACTTTCTTACAGTCTCGTCCGCTAGTGCCACTTCCTCCATGGTCTTTCCGGTGTTCCTCGCGGCCCTGGATAGCCTTGAGATGACTTCATGGGCCTTATGTCTAGGCATTCCCTTCAGGGTAAGGTTAATCATGAGGCTCTCGGCCATGATGAGACCCCTTGTAACGTTAAGGTTCCTTTCCATGTTTTTCTCATCAACCACTAGGTTTTCTAGGATCTCCAGTGTGCTTTTCAACATCTCGTCAACTATGATCAATGAGTGAGAGAGGATTATCCTCTCCGAGGAGCTGTTAGTTAAATCCCTCTCGTGCCAGAGTGGGATATTTTCCAGCTCCGATACCACTAGCCCTCTTAAAACCTTAGCCAGTCCGCTTATCTTTTCCGCTGTCACCGGGTTCTCCTTTTGTGGCATCGTGCTGCTACCAACCCTATTTCCAACCCCTTCCTTGAGCTCTCCAATTTCGGGCCTCATTAGCTCCCTGATTTCCAAGGCAAACCTATCTAGCTGAGATCCAAGAATAGCGAGATCCGATATCAGCTCAGCAAAGCCATCCCTAGGCGCTACTTGAGTGGAAATGGGGTGAGGTTCAAGCCCTAGTTCCTCCATCACCAGTTCCTCGACCTTTAAGCCATAACCGTTCCACGCCGCCATTGTCCCTACTGCGCCCGATAATTTACCCCTAACTAGCCTCTTTTCAGTATCGTGAAGCCTTTCCAGCGACCTCGAGAGCTCGTAGACGTAGTTCGCAAACTTAAAGCCAAGAGTGATTGGGAGTGCGTGTTGGCCGTGAGTCCTACCTACCATTATTGTTTTGCTGTGCCTTTCCGAGAGCTCTACAAGTTTGTTCAGTACTGCTATTAACTTTTCCTTTACTATCGTGAGTGCTTCCCTAAACATTAGAGCATATGCAGTATCCACTATGTCGTAACTGGTGGCTCCAAAGTGTACAAACCTTCCATGCTCTCCCGCCTTCTCCGCCAAAGCTACTACCATTGCCATAACGTCGTGGCCTAATTTCCTTTCTAACTCGTCAATTTCTTCGATGGTGACTTTCTTTGACGCCTCCTCCACTACCTTTACGTCCTCTTCGCTTGCAATCCCCAACTTGGCTAGTGCCTTGAGCAATGCTATCTCTACTCTCATCCTGGTCTCAATGACGTGTTCCCTTGAGAATATCCTCCTCATCTCTTCGCTTCCGTATCTCCAGTCTAATGGGCAAATATCGTCCATCAAGTTAAGCTTAATTAAAGGTTTAATAATATTTGTACTTCTTTTTCCTAAGATACCACGATGATGATAGCTACAATAGGCAGTCACTCTTCTCTCCAGATTTTGAAGGGGGCTAAAAGGGAGAACTTCAAAACAGCAATAATAGTCGAAAAGGGCAGGGAGAACTTTTACAGACGGTTTGACTTTATAGACGAATTCTTGCCTTACGGGGGCTACGATGAGGCCCTTAGTCACATAAACTCGCTTAAGGATGCTATTTTGGTCCCACATGGAAGCCTAATAGAGTACTTGGGCATGGAAAGGGCGAAGAAAATTAGCGTACCTATTTTTGGGAACAAGTACTTGTTTGAATGGGAGTCCAACCAAAAGAAAAAGATGAGCCTTTTAGAGAAGTCCGGAATAAAGGTCCCACAAGCTTTTGAGAACGTAGAGGACGTGGACAGGCTTGTCATAGTCAAGCTTCCCGGAGCCAAGGGAGGTAAGGGTTACTTCTTGGCCAGAAACAAGAGCGAACTAAAGGAAGGTATTAACAAGCTCTTGGAGAAAAAGGTGATTAGAAGCGTTGAAGATATAATAATCCAAGAGTACGTCATAGGAATTCCAATGTATTTCCAGTTCTTCTATAGCCCTATCATGTGTAGGGTAGAACTCATGGGAATTGATATAAGGTATGAGACTAACGTAGATGGGCTACGTAGACTTCCATGGGCCTCTGAGATTTCTCCTACGTTTGTGGTAGCGGGGAACATACCGGTCGTCGCTAGGGAGAGCTTATTGCCTAAAGCTTACGACTACGCTGACAAGTTCGTAAGCACAACAAAGGAGCTGGTACCTCCAGGGATGATAGGACCGTTCTCGCTAGAGTCCGTAGTAACGGACGAACTAGAAATAGTAGTATTCGAGTTTTCCGGTAGGATAGTAGCTGGGACTAATCTGTACATAAACGGTAGTCCTTACTCTTGGCTATATTGGGATGAACCAATGTGCACTGGGAGGAGAATAGCAAGAGAAATAAATATGGCAATAGAAAGGAAGAGATTAAGTGAGGTAACTACATGAGGGTTGCGGCACTAGCAAGTCACTCTGCCCTTGACGTCTTCGACGGGGCTAAAGACGAAGGGTTTGAGACCATAGCTCTTTGTAAGAAGGGGAGGGAGAGGCCTTATAAGGAGTTCAAGGCTGTTGTGGACAAGTGCGTAATTCTCAACGACTTCAAGGAGATATACTCTGAGGAAGTCCAAAAGACGTTGATAGAGAGCGATGCTGTAGTAGTCCCTAACCGTAGTATGGCGGTTTATCTAGGTTACGATAACTTAGAGAGGATGAGGACTAAGTTCTTTGGAAACAAGTTCATGTTAAGGTGGGAAGAAAGGCTCGGCGAGAAGAACTACTACAAGTTACTTGATGAGGCCAAAATAAGGAGGCCTAGGATTTACACTCCAGACAATATAGACAGTCCGGTAATCGTCAAACTGCCTGAGGCAAAGAGAAGAGTAGAGAGAGGGTTCTTCTTTGCCAAGGACAAAGACGATTTCGACAACAAGCTCCATCAGCTCCTCAAGAGCAGAGTAATCGACGAGGAGAGCCTAAAGGACATGGTAATAGAGGAGTTTGTACTTGGCGCGTATTTTAACGTAAACTACTTCCACAGCGTCCTTTTCGATAGGACAGAGCTAATTAGCGTGGACAGAAGAATACAGAGCGACTGGGACTCCTTCTATAGGCTACCCGCAGACATCCAGCTTGAATTAAACAGAACCCCGAGGCTCATAGAAGTAGGTCATGAACCAGCTACAATAAGGGAAAGCCTACTGGAAAAGGTATTTGAGATAGGCTACTCCTTTGTGGACGCCACTAGGAAACTCCAGCCCCCTGGAATAATAGGCCCCTTTACCCTACAGCTAACCGTAACGCCGGATTTAGAACTCGTGGTCTTTGACGTTGCCCCTAGAATAGGGGGTGGGACAAACGCCTATATGGGAATAGGCAGTCAGTATTCTAAGCTCTACTTTGGGAAGCCAATAAGCTTAGGTAGGAGAATAGCAATAGAGATAAAGACTGCAATAAATAACAATGAACTAGATAAAATTACTACATAATTGCAATTATAAAACCATCGTTTTCTGGGACTGGCGATGCACCAATATCAAGAACATTTAACATTATAGATTCTTGTTGGATATTTTTTTATACGATAAGTCAAGATAAGTCAAAACGGTGTCTAATGCTAAATATCCTTGTTGGAGGTTTTTATGGAGACGAGGGCAAAGGTAAAGTAGCTTCTTACTTAGGTATTGCGGACTCACCTACTTACGCTGTTAGGACAGGCTCAATCAATGCAGGCCATACAGTAGTGTTCGGGGGTAGGAGCTGGAAAATTAGGATATTGCCCTCAGCCTTTGTAAATAATAAAACTAAGTTGGCCCTTGCCCCTGGGGCCCTAACGTCAATAGAGCAGCTATTCTACGAAATTCAGATAACAAATTCCGAGGGTAGAGTCGTTGTTGATCCACATGTAGGAATAATTACGAAAAAGGAGATAGATGACGAGAGAAACGACGAGAACTTAATGAAAGTTGTAGGGAGTACTGGTCAAGGTGTAGGTTACGCTGAAATGAGGAGAGTCCTCAGACTACTAAAGATTGCCAAGGACTATAAGGAACTAGAGAGGTATTTAGGGAATGTACCCGATTTAATAATAGGCGAGTTGGAGAAAGGTAACCTAGTTTGGGTAGAAGGGACTCAGGGCACGTTCTTAAGCCTGTACCACGGAGAGTATCCTTATGTCACAAGTAGAAATAGCACGTCTTCTGGGGTTCTGAGCGAACTAGGAATAGGCCCAAAGTACGTAAACGAAGTTCTTGTCGTATTTAAGGCCTATGTTACTAGGGTGGGTAACGGCTACCTAGAGGGAGAGATGAGCGAGGAGGAGGCAGCTAAGCTGGGGCTCCTAGAGATAGCCACAGTGACAGGGAGGAAAAGGAGGGTCGCTCCGTTTAACGTAAAATTAGCCAAGGAAGCTATAAGGATAAACTCAGCTACCCAAGTGGCCATAACGAAGATAGACGCCCTATTTAAGGAAGCGTACAAGGTCAGGGAGTACGAGAAGTTGCCCCAGGAAGCGAAAAAGTGGATTGAGGAAATAGAGGCCGAACTGAAGACTCCAGTAACCCTAATCGGCACAGGAGAAGACAGTCTGGATATGATTGACCTAAGGAAAGATAAAATAGGTGAGGCCTAATGTACGACCTAGTTATTATTGGGGGAGGCCCCGCAGGGCTATTCGCAGCCTATGAGATAGCTAAGAACCTCAAAGACGGTAGCAACTACAACATAGTTCTAGTAGATAAGGGAGTTAGAGCGTCCAAGAGGAGTTGTCCGCTTCTCTCGCCCAAGGAAAAGTGCACCTTCTGTAACCCCTGCCACATAAATTACGGCATAGGAGGTGCGGGAACGTTCAGCAGCGGTATAATAAATTTAAGGCCAGACATAGGCGGGGAGCTTCACGAAATCTTGAGAAGCTGGGACGCCGCTCAAGATCTCATAAACTACGTTGACGAGGTATTTGTACAATTTGGTGCACCTAAGGACAGGCTTTTCAGACCTAACATGGAGAAAGTTAAGGAAATACAAAAGAGGGCCGCTAAGGCAGGAGCCGAGTTCATACCCATAGTCCAGAGGCACATAGGAACCGACAAGAGTCCCGAAGTCATAGAAAACATAACCAACTTCGTAGAGAAGAAGGGGATAAAGATCTCGGAGTTGACGGACGTTTACTCCATTGAGAAAAAGGGAGAGACGTTTAACTTGAAGACCAATAAGGGAGAAATGGAGAGCAAGCTCCTCTTAGTAGCGCCAGGCAGGTCTGGTGCAAAGTGGTTCTACGATCAAAGCAAGAGGCTCGGGATAGACATGGTGCCTGGACCCCTAGACATAGGGGTTAGGGTAGAGGTAGAGTCTTTCGTCATGGAGGAACTAACATCGGCCGTATGGGATCCAAAAATAGTACTTTACACCAGGAAATACGACGACAAGGTGAGGACCTTCTGTGTAAATCCCAGAGGCTTCATAATGAAGGAGGTGTACGACGATGGAACTATAGGAGTTAACGGAGAAACCTACGTGGACAAGAAGAGTAACAATACTAACTTTGCCTTCCTGGCTACCATAAAACTTTCCGACCCACTAGAGGACACGATAGAATACGGCAAGAGCATCGCAAGGCTTATGACTAGGCTAGGAGGAGAGAAGCCAATTCTACAGAGACTCATTGACTTTGAAAAGGGGAGGAGGAGCACTTGGGAAAGGATAAGCAGGTCTACTGTGAAGCCAACCCTAAAGGACGTAACTCCAGGAGACATAAGCATGGGACTTCCGTACAGAGTAGTGTCGGACCTCATAGAGGGGCTTGAGAGACTTGACAATATTGCCTCGGGACTGTATTCCTCGAACACTCTCCTTTACGCGCCAGAAATTAAATACTACAGCATGAAGGCAGTTGTTGACAGAAACATGGAAACTGTTGTAGACAACTTATACGTCGCAGGAGACGGCGTAGGGCTGTCAAGAGGCATAAACGTAGCAGCAGCTACAGGAGTATTGGCAGCGCGCGGGATCCTGGCCAAGTTAGGAATCGGATAAACGTTTTTATTTGTGTAAATGACTCTTAATCGTATGGAGATTCCGGAGCGCGATAAACTCTTACTTATGGAATTGGAGTACAATTTCCCTGAGGATCCTAGACCCTTTGAGAAGATTGGGTCAAGACTAGGAATGACAGAGCAGCAAGTAATTGATAAGGTAAAAGAATACATTGATAAGGAAGTGATAAAGCGCGTAGGAATGTACGTCAATTTTAGGTCGAAGGGAATGGAAGGGGCTCTTGTGGCGGCTGATATTCCGTTGGAAAACCTTGAGAAGTACAGGAAGATGGCTTTGGGTATTAGGGAACTCACTCACAATTTCGTCAGAAACCACCCTAGATACAACGTGTGGTACGTTATAAAGGCAGAATCGAGGGAGGCTCTAGACAGGAAGATAGAGAACTTGATGCAGGAGGTAAACGCCAGAGACTACGTTATCTTGTACTCAAAGAAGAACCTAAAGCTCAGCGTTAAATACGATATCATCAGGGGGATATCTTGGAGTAAACCCGAGGGAATACCAGACAAGGTGCCTACAGCTGAAGACCTAGGCTTAAACAGGGAACTGTTAAAGGCAATGTCTATCCCACTTCCCATAACGAGTAGGCCTTTTTACGAAATATCTCAAAAGTTTGGATATAAAGAGGAAGAGTTAGTAGATCTAATAAGGCAACTGAGAAAATTACACGTAATTAAAGACTACGGAGCTACCTTAAACGGAGAGAAAGTGGGCATAACCGAAAATGCCATGCTACTTATAACCACAGATAAAATAGAAGAGTCGTGCATGCAGATTGCCGAGAAACTTTACGAGGCTACCCACGTAGTGCTGAGGGAGAGCAACAAGCCTTGGGATTACTTATGCTATTGTATGCTTCACGGCAAGGACAAAAACGTAATAATGGAAGCTGCCAAAAACGCTATCCAGTTAACTAATGCAGATAGTTATATGTTGCTATACAGCACTGAAAACCTGAAACCTGGCATAGTCATGTGAGCTTTTTGTAAGTTCCCTTGTTTTTGAGCTCTTGAACCACCTTTCTGATTTCCTTTTCGAGAGTTAATACGTTAATCTTGTTCTCAAACTCTAGGTAGAAGTAGTAATGCCACGGAGTACTCCTTATAGGCCTAGAGTAAATCATGGTTAAGTTAATGTTGTTCTTGTAGAACTTCTCGAGTACCTTATAAAGGCTACCAGGCTCATCTGGGATCGTAAACATGAATATTCCCCTCTCCCCGTAGGCGTAGAACCTCTTAGATATGACCACAAATTTCGTTATGTTAACTCCGTCTTGTACTCTATCGTAGAGCACGTTTAAGCCATATAGATTAGCTGCAAACTTGGAACATATTGCTGCTGACTCTAAGTCGTTCAGCGCCATGAGAGCTGCCTTAGACGTGCTTTCAACTGGTATAAACTCCTTTATCCCTAGTCTCTCAAGGGTGTTCTTGGCCTCTCTTATAGCTTGAACATGTGAGTAGACTCTCTTTACCTTACTTATCTCCGACTTTGACGCTAATACTAGGTCTACCGGTATTTCAACTGAGTAAAGTACGTATATTCTGTCGTACTGAAATAAATTATCTAGAGTCTCGTTAACTGGACCCTCTAACGTGTTCTCTATAGGTACTACCCCTAGGTTGTTCTCGCCTTCGTCTACTTTTCTAAATATCTCGCTAATAGTTGATAGGGGAACCAGATTTCCTCCTAATAAACTAGCCGCCTGGTGCGAAAAACTGCCTTCCGGGCCTAGATAATAAATTCCATCTTATCACTCTCGAACTATTAACAAACTTGTCCACTTTTAAGCATTGCTCAAGTGTTAGGCGATTTGAAAAATCTCAATCTATTGGAAGGGCTATTCTATGATCTTGGCCTCTATTCCCTCCTTTGCCAACCCGTATATTAGCGTACTTAAGTCTTCAGCGCTGGCTACTTCGAACATTACGTAAATTTTAGTGTAACCAGGCGGGACATCACTGCTTACCCTATCGTGCACGACGTCCCTAATGTTCCCTCTTATTTTAGTTACATAAGTTAGTACTTTGTTTAGGTACCCGGGCTTATCTGGGACTATGACTCTAATCTTAACTATTCTCTTGGTCTTATACAACATCTTATCTATCACTTGCGTCATTAGAGATAAGTCAATGTTACCTCCACTCAATATGGGGACTACCTTCCTCCCAGCGGGAACCTTGACCTTTCCAGACAATAGCGCTGCCAGACTTGAAGCGCCTGCCCCTTCCACCAGCGTCTTGTTCCTCTCTAGCAGGAGAACTATAGCGTTAGATATCTCCTCATCGTCCACTAGAACTATATCGTCCACGAGCTCTGATATGAACTCGAACGTGAGCTTCGAGGGCGACTTCACAAGTATCCCGTCAGCTATCGAAAAGGACGGCTCTACTTCCACCAACCTTGAAAGTTCCTTGGAGATCTTTAAGGACGGAGATGCAACGGACTGGACTCCAATTATCTTAACGTCCCTGTACCTAGCCTTTAAGGCTATACTTATCCCAGATATGAGACCTCCTCCGCCTATCGGAACTATAACGTAATCTGGTTTTGCTCCGTAAAGCTCAACTCCTAAAGTCCCTTGTCCCAAGATAACGTCGATGTCGTCATATGGGTGGACTAAAGTGGCCCCCGTGTCTCTTATAATTTCTTGCGCCTTCTCCATGCTTTCGTGGATATACCTCCCATAGAGTACGACGTCAGCCCCGTAGCTCTTCGTCGCTAAGTACTTGGAAACAGGGGCGGTTTCGGGCATAACCACCGTTGACTTTATTCCTAGCTTACCAGCTGCGTAAGCGACCCCTTGTGCGTGGTTCCCAGCTGATACCGCTATAACCCCTCTCTTTTTCTCGTCATCGGATAAAGACATCAACTTGCTAAAGGCTCCCCTCACCTTAAACGATCCAGTCTTCTGTAAGTTTTCCATCTTTAGATACACTTCAGCATTACTCATCCTGGAAAAAGTGGTGGAATAGTCTAAGGGTGTCTCATGAATATATTGTGATATTGTTTCCCTAATCTTAAGGATTTTTTCTTGGTACTGATCTAGATTCATTGAGGGAACCCTTAAACTTCTTTGAACGCCTTAGAGATCTTTTCGTAAGTGTTGTCCAGTGTTTCTGAGATCACCTTAGTGCTTGAGATAACCGGCATGAAATTGGAGTCACCGTTCCATCTGGGGACTACGTGGACGTGGATGTGCGACTCGACGCCAGCCCCTGCTGTCCTCCCTATGTTCATACCTATGTTAAAACCCTCTGGGCTGTATACCTTTTTTAGAACTAGGACAGACTTCTTAACAAGGCTAAACAACTCCTTGGACTCGTCCTCTTCTAGAAGTTCTATGGAAGATATATGCCTATAGGGCACTACCATTACGTGACCAGGGTTGTAGGGAAATTTGTTTAGGATAACGTATGCCTTGTCCCCCCTGTAAACCACCAGGTTCTCCTTATCGTTTTTATCTTTTATTGCATCACAAAATATGCAAGAGCTCTGCTTATTTTTTGACGCGTTGGATACGTAAGCTGCCCTCCAAGGAGCCCACAGGATTTTCATATCGAGATATTTTAGCGAGAAATTAAAATAGCTTTAGTCCTCGGCGTCCCTAATGCCTTCCTCAGTTATCGCAAACACTACCTCTCCTTCCGGTAGATGAGGTGCATCGACTACTCTCGCTATCCTCCTGTTTCCTCTGCTCTTCTTCACTTGAACCCTTATACCGGGAGTGTGGTATAGAGTATGTCCTCCTACTGCCACTGTAGGGTCTCCGTAGAACATATCTGGCCTAGCCATCACTTGGTTTGTCACTACCACCGCTAGGTCATATACCTCTGCAATCCTCGTTAGCTGATGTAAGTGTCTGTTTAGCTTCTGCTGCCTTACAGCCAAGTTCTCCCTTCCTGCATACTCTGCTCTGAAGTGGGAGGTGACCGAGTCCACTATTACTAGCTTTATTGCTGGATCCTTGCTTATTAGCTCCTGCAGGTCGTCAACTATGGCCATTTGGTGATCAGTGTTTATCGCCCTCATGTAGTAGATGTTATTCATTACTGTGTCGGGATCTAACCCTTGGGCCTTCGCCATTGCCTCTATTCTTTCCCACCTAAAAGTTCCCTCGGTGTCAATGTAAACCGCCTTTCCCGCTAACCCTCCCTTCTCTAAGGGAAGCTGAACGTTTACCGATATCTGATGGCATATCTGAGTCTTACCGGAGCCGAACTCGCCGAAGAACTCAGTCATAGTCCTTGTCTCTATTCCCCCTCCGAGTAAGCCGTCTAGCGCTTGACTACTGGTGGTTATTTTCTTTACGTTTGCCCTTTCCTTCTTAACCTCTAGGGCAGTCTTGAACCTTATATCCAACGCGTCCCTAGCTTCTTTTATCAGCTTCTGAGCTGTTGTTAGCGGTATTCCAACTGCAGTGCTCAAATCCTGCGGTGAGGCAACGGCTATTGACTCGAGCGTGGTATAACCTGAGTCCATAAGTTTGTTGAGTATTGCCTGTCCTACGCCTGGCAGGTCACTGACGCTTTTGACCTTCTTTTTCTCTTCTAATTGATCTGCCACTTTTTCCACCTTCTAAACCTAATCCTTTGGTTTTCCTATTTTTATATTTTATCCACCCCTCCTTAAATACCATCCTATCTCTTTCTCTGGTATTATCCTGGTTCCCCTCTTGGACGTAGTTAGCCTAACAAAGCCCAGAAACTCCCCGTATCTAGAGACCAGAATACCGGAAGTGAAATCGAACCTCTCCTTGACCGTTACTTCCTTTCCATAGAGGACTTTTTGGACTAAAGGATCTGGCAGTATTACCTTATTCTTGCAATGCTTAACCATGAAGTTGCCCATGTTAAGCTGGGGATACGCTTTGCTGCCCTTGATCTTCAGTATTGACACACCAACGAACTCCACCTTTAGACCTAGATTGAGTAAGTTCGGTAGAAGAGCTGAATTTGCTGTGATAAATACTTGGGAGAATTTACCTCCTTCAGTTTTTACCAGTACGTAATCCCCAAATAGATCGCGTGGAAAACTACAGTTATAGCGTAGGGCTATGGCTTCAAGGTAAGGCCATACCTCCTCTCTACCTATTACCTCATATCTAACTACTTTTTCAGGTGACAAACGAAGAACCCCTCTGTTCCGTGGTAGTGGGGGTAAAACCTAATGCAGTTTTCAACGTCCTTTGAGAACTCAACGCCGTTAAACTTGGTTAACCCCTTTGAAGAGGGATATCCATCTATTGGTATCACCTTCATCCCTAGCTCTTCAACCGCGTAGTTTACCACGAACTCGTCTTCCTCTGGAGCTATGCTACAAGTGGAGTAGACTAGCTCTCCCCCTTCTTCCAATAGGTTATACGCCGTGTTAATTAGCTCTAGTTGTGTTAAGCTGAAATTATACAGATCCTCTGGCCGAGTCTTTGTTCTCCTAGTAGGGTCTTTGGAAATTATCCCTTCCCCTGAACACGGGGCGTCTAAAAGTACCTTGTTAAACCTAAGGTTATAATTTGCAAGATCCCTAGAGTCCATGTTAAGGACTATGACGTTTAGTGCACCTAGCCTATTTACGTTAGAAACGAGCGACCTTATCCTAGGCTTTTTCTTCTCAACTGCCACTATTAGTCCTTTATTTCTCATTAATTGGGACATTTGAGTAGTCTTTCCGCCAGGGGAGGAGGCCATGTCCAATACCACGTCACCTTCCTTGGGGTTCAGCACCTCTGCGGGGACCATTGACGCCAGCCCTTGGATGTGGTAATAGCCCAGCATGTACTCTAAAGTAGCTCCAAGGGACGGCTTTGGTGGGCTCGCCTTAATTACGTATCCGAACTTAAGCCAGCTCACTTTTTCCAGTGTAAACCCCTTCCCTTCAAGCCTCTCTACCAGTTCATCGCATTCTATCTTGAGCGTATTACACCTTATAGACTTCTGGAGGGGGAAACTACATGACTCTAAGAACTCCTCTGTTGAGTCTTTGAACATGTCTATATACCTTTCAATTATGTAGTCAAGAAATCCGTACTTTCTCGCAAGTGATTGGGCCCTAGCAGTTACAGAATACCTAAATAAGTCTTTATACCTTAAAATGTAGTCTTCAATAGTACCCATAATGCCAAGTGTAATAGAGAGAGAAGTAAAATTAAAGCTTAAGAACGCCTCTGTCGATAAACTCAAGGAAAATTTACTTAAAGATGGGATGAAATTCGAGGGGGAGGAAAGGCAGGTCGACGTTTACTTTAACTCCACGTATAGGGACTTCAGAAAGACCGACGAAGCTCTGAGGATAAGGGAGATTAACGGGGAGATAGAGCTCACGTATAAGGGACCTAAGATCTCGACGAGAAGTAAGTCCAGAGAGGAGATAACAGTAAAGATAAACGATAAGGACGCTATGACTACAATCCTAGAAAGACTCGGCTTCAAGCCAGTAGCTACGTTAAAAAAGTTGAGGTACTCGTTCTCTGCTGGAAAATTCACGATCTGCCTAGACAAGGTAGAAGGTCTCGGGGACTTTGTGGAGGTAGAGGGAATTAACGCAGAGGAGGACGAACTTCTCAATTTCGTCAAGGAGTTCACTGCAAAGTACGGTATACTCGCTGATCAAGAGAGGAAGTCATACCTAGAATTGCTGGTGGAGAAACTTGAGGCAAATAGCGATTCTGACTGACTTCGGCATTTCTGACAACTATAACGGAGTAATGGAGGCAGTAATAAGGAAGATAAACCCAGAGGTCACAATAACGTATATAACTCCAAACGCCAGGAACTTTGACGTAACCTCAGGGGCTTACTTGCTCTACACTTCGTATAGGTACTTTCCGAGGAACACTATTTTCTTAGTAGTTGTGGACCCTGGGGTTGGAACTTCAAGAAGGGCCTTGATAGTGAAGACAAACAAATACGTGTTTGTGGGCCCAGACAACGGTGTACTGTACCCTACAATTACTGAAGACGGGATCAGAAAGGTCATTAGTATTTCCAATCGCAGGCTATACTTATCTAAGCGGGTATCTTACACTTTTCACGGGAGGGATATATTCTCAGCTGCCTCCGCTTTCATCTCCCTAGGCGTTGATATATCAATCTTTGGCGAAGAGGTGAACCCCGAGAGCCTGGCCAAACTGGAGTTTACCCAGGAAGAGAAAGGTAACTTATTATGTGGCAGAGTCATTTACGTAGACCACTTTGGCAACGTAGCTACTAGTATAAGGGGAGAAATCCCCGAAATAAAAAGCGTGACAATAAAGGGGAGAAAGTTTAACGGCAGGAAAGTGAATACGTTTGGGGAAGGAAGACCGGGAGAACTTCTAGTCTACACTAACAGTTACGGATTTCTCGAGATGGGAATTAATAAAGGCTCGGCTTCACAATTCACTGGGGCCGAAACAGGTGACGATATTTGCGTAGAGCTCTATACCCGGGAAGATTCCAGCCGTTCCACTTAGGTCACTTGGAAGTGGTCAAGTGGACTTTGCAAAAGGTAGACCAAATTATTATCCTAATAGGGAGCTCACAGGAGAGTCACACCCTCTCTAATCCATTTACAGCTGGAGAAAGGGTAGAGATGATAAGGTATGCGTTAGACGAGGAGAGGATAGAGCCCTCTAGGTACTTTCTGATCCCAGTACCAGACATCATGATGAACAGCGTATGGGCGTATCACGTTAAGACTTACGTCCCGTCTTTTGACCTAGTCGTTGCTAGGAACCCACTAGTAATAAGGCTATTCAAGGAGGCCAACGTGGAAGTAGTGGAACCGCCGATGTTCTACAGGGAGAAGTACAACTCCACTGTCATAAGAGAGATGATGATTAGCGGAGAAGACTGGGGAAAACTTGTGCCTAAGAGTGTTTACAGTTTCATAAAAAGTATAAAAGGAGATGATAGATTAAGAGAAATAGTAGGGACAGACAAAAAGAGGTAAGAGAGATGACTCAGGTGAAAACCGAGACGTATTACAACGTTTTCCCTTGGCACACTAACCACTTCGGTTCCCTCCACGGAGGGATTTACATGAGCTGGATGATAGACACTGCAGGCATACTCATGTCCAGCATAAGCCAAGGGAACTACTTATTGGCGTCTGTAGACTACATTTACCTGTTTAAGCCAGCTAGGTTAGGGGACGTGCTAAGGGTTGAGGCTAAGGCTACCGCTAGCTGGAAGAGCTCTGTGGAAATTGAGGTCAAAACTTGTATCAAGAGAGGCGACAAGGAGGAGTTAGCTGCAGCGTCCCTTATGACTTACGTGGCAGTGGACGAGAATAATAGGCCTAGAAAACTAAACATAATCATCCCCCCAGACTCCGAAGCTGAGGAAAGGAGGTTAAAGAGGTTAGAAAGGAAGAAGGCCATGGATCCTGAGGAGCCTTCCAAGTTTGCCACGTTCTACAAGAACTACATTAGAACAATTTACCCTGAACACGGATTCGGTAATGGCATCTTGTACGCTGGAAAGATGTACACAATGTTAGACGAGGCGTTAGCGATAGTCGCTAAGCTTTACACTAAGGGCAACACGTTCACTGCCTCGGTTGGCCCAGCAGACTTCATATCCCCAGTTAGGATAGGAGACATCCTGGAAATCCAGGGTTTCGTGCAATACACTGGTAACACTTCGCTTGACGTAGGAGGGAAGGTATATGCGATTAACCATTACACTGGAGAGAAAAGGTTGGTAACTACAACTTCGTTTTCCTTTGTCGCCATTGATGATAACGCTAAACCGAGGCCAATACCTAAGCTGACTCCTACAACCGAAAAGGAGAAGATCCTCTTCGAGTTGTCCGCTAAGGAGAGAGAGGAGAGAATAAAGACCTCCAAGAAGCTTCAAGAGAAGCTGATATGCTGACCTATACCCTTCCCTATTACATGAGAAGTCCTTATCGGCTCAGGGTATTTTGTGAACACTTGATAGTATTCTATTATTTCCTTTACCAACGAGAGATCTAGGTCTGTATTTACGTAAATGTTACCTTTCCTTGTGGGAATCTGGACAAGAGAGTACAGGAAAGACATTATTTTCTCCCTCCTTTCCGGGAAGTACTTCTTTAAGGCCTCGTCTATTTCCCTAGTGTTTGGCCTCCTACCGTAGAACACAATGTAGTTATTCTTGGGTATAATGTAGTTAAACCCTCCCACAATAATGCTGAAAAGTATGGTCACATCGCCCTTCCTAAGTCTTTCGTAGGCCTCTGTGCCGTCTTCTCCATCTACAGTAATGAAGTCCACGTCCACGTCAACTAACTTAAGCCCCTTGTACGTGGAGGAAACGAGAGGGGCCTTTCCTCTTTTCCCCTTGTAGTGCACAGGGAAGTACCCGTCATCCACCCCAGAGACTAGAAACTCTCTCATCGTTTTCCACCAGCGCCTTTACCGCTATCTCTTTATCTACCGCGATAGTTACTTCCTTAGTCTTACCATATCTCCCGCGGTTGACTACCCTTGCAGTTATTATGCCCACCATGTCGAGCTCGTTGATTATATCACTTACCCTTCTCTGGGTAACCACCTCCATTCCAAGCCGTTGAACTAGCTCCTTGTATCTATCGTAGACCTCGCCAGTAGTCAACATTTCCTTTTCCTTGAGTCCTTGAAGGATCGCGGTCAAAACCAATTTAGAGTGAAATGGTAAACTAGAGATCACCTCGTACACCCTATCCCTCTCTATTTCCACTCTAGCCTTTTCCACGTGTTCTTCTGTGACCACGCTAGCTCTCTCCCTCTCAGCTATTTCTCCTGCAACCCTTAGGAGGTCTAACGCTCTCCTAGCGTCTCCGTGATCCCTAGCTGCAAGGGCTGCACACAACTTGATTATGGAGTCAGATACAACGTTTTCCCTAAAGGCCATTCTTGCTCTTCTCATAAGTATGTCCTCTAGCTCCTCGGCATTGTAAGGGGGGAAAACTATCTCCTCTTCGCTAAGACTACTCCTTACCCTTGGATCCAAATTATCTATGAACTTAACGTCGTTAGTTATCCCTATGAGGGAGACCTTGCTCTTTCTTATTTCAGAATTTATCCTCGTTAGCTTGTAGAGGACGTCATCTCCATGCTTCTTTACCATTGCATCTATCTCGTCTAAGACTATAACAAAGATTGTATTAGCAGAGGAGAACGCTCTTATCATCCTGCGGTAAAGTTCTGCAGTTGAGATCCCGGTAAACGGGACTTTCTCCCCCAATCCCTCAATAATATCTGCCAGAACTCTGTAAGGCGTATCGCTCTGCCTTGCGTTCACGTAAACGTAGAGGAAGTTCTTAAGCCTTTCCATGAGGGCTTTCAGGACGAACTTGGTAACGGCGGTCTTTCCAGTCCCCGTAAGACCGTAAATAAATACATTACTCGGCCTCTCACCTCTATACAACTGCGCTAATATACTCGCTAACCTCCTTATTTGATCTTCCCTATGTGGTAGCTCGCTGGGAACATAGTCAGGCAATAGAAGTTCCCTGTTCTTGAAGATTGGGGAAGACTTCACGGTGTTTAGGACATCGTCTATAATGCTACTCATTTGTTACTAAGGTTCCGCGAGTCTACTTAAAAGGGAAAACCCTTTAACTCCCCGGTAAATGACCCCTCTATTTCCACTGGAGAACGTAAGGCAAGCTGAGGCACCCCTCTGTTTCCACTGGAGACTCACACTAATGCGGAAGCTAAGGTGACGTATATGAACTGAATTTGTATAATGAGTATATCAAGTAAAGAGTTACTAGTATTCAAGAGAGTAAATATAATCTCCAGTGGAAACAGAGGGGGAAGGATCTAGTTAGTGAGGTTTAAAGTAGAGGGAAAGTTTTATTATGAGTTTTACATCAGATTTCGTAGTGGGCCGGTAGCTCAGCCTGGAAGAGTGCTCGGTTGGCATCCGAGAGGTCCCGGGTTCAAATCCCGGCCGGTCCACT
>JBBINF010000003.1:0-31606 GCA_037444045.1 Sulfolobales archaeon
TATACGGTGAATACGACGTTGTAGTGGAAATAGAGACCCAATCCCTCGAGGAGTTGAACAAGGTAATCTCCCAAATAAGGAGGAACCCAAACATAATAAGGACAGTTACCTTAATCTCCATGTGATCAGATCCCTTTCAATGTCTCCTCATTCTTCAGTACGTCCCTACCACATCATCAACTGAGTCTGAATGTGAACGTAAATCTGGGACCCACCTATGATCATTTGCTCCCGGGACGCGGGAACATTTCACATAGGCCCAAAATTAGTACATCACAATGGTTTTTAAACTTCTTTAAGAGTTCCCCCCGCCTATCTCTATTTCCTCCTCTTCTTCGTCCTCCTCAAGGGTCTTGAGCTTCTTAATCAGCTCCGACACCATAGCGTCTAGCTGAGCGACCTTTGCTTCAAGGAAAGCAACGTTTTCCTCGTATTGCTCTATCCTCTTGTCCTCCTCATTTACCAGCTTCCCCTCCAATCCCTGTTTTATGAAGAACTTCACAAGGTCGGTGATCTGGACGCCCATTTCTTCAGCCTTACTCCTCAGCTCGTCATATAGCTGCTCCGGCAACGACAAGTGGATAGTTGGCATCCCTGTATTTCCCTCTCTAAAATTATCTATGTAATCGGAGTATATTAATCTTGCATATTAAGTACTCCTCTTTGAATAGGAATAGTGTAATATCGCTCTAGAAAATACTTAAACCTTACAAGAGGAAGATATAGTTTGAGAAGCATGAGAGTAGTTACATTCAAAGCGGAAGAAGATCTGTTGGAGTTGTTAGACAGGTACGCAATAAGGTATGGACTAAACAGGAGCGAGGCGATAAGAAAGGCTATTGAGAAGCTCGTGGGAGAAGACGTAAAGAAGGAGACTGTCCCAGTAGCTAAGGTAGAGAAAGTCAGGCTTTAAATAGTATTAACCCTTTTTCCTTACCCTCAATCCATTTTTTGTCCACTTCTGTGACTTCTCCCTTGTATTCCTTTAGGAAGTAGTCAATGGGATCCAACGGCATTAGGTGGCCCTTAACCCAATAGTGCATCGGTATAATTGCCCTAGGCTTTAGCACGTCAATGAGGGAAATAGCCTCCCTGTAGTCTATCGTTATAAGTCCTCCAACAGGCACCATTAAAACATCAGGGGAGGATATTTCCTTCAGGATGTCCTCTTTAGGTATCTCGCCAATGTCCCCTAAATGGACTAAGGTTAGTTCCTTGGTTTCTACCTTGTATATCGCAGTCTCCCCTCTTCTCTTGCCTCTCTCCCTGTCGTGGTACCACTTGTACCCAGTGACCTTGTAATCCCCGTAAGTAAGTGTACCCGTGAACATCACCTTTAGGTCTTTGTAACTAAGTACCTCGTAGGCGTTGTGGTCGTAGTGGTCGTGTGTCACTAAGACTAGGTCTGCCCGAGAAATTTCAGGCTTCTTTAGACCTATGCTTCCGCCGTCGTGAGGGTCTATGACGATCTTGTCATCTATAGAAAACATGGAGTGACCAAAGTACTTTATCATCAAAAAATCAAGCGGTTTGCGAGTTCAAAAGCTTAGTTGCTATCCTCTTAGCGTCCTCAGGGGTCACTCTTTGCCCGTTGTCTGCCATCCTCTTAATCTCTTGTAGCACTATCCTGAGTTTTTCCTCGTCTAATTGTATGCCCTGTTCCTCTAAGACCTTCTTCAGTCCGTGGATTCCGCTGTGCTTCCCTAAAGCTATCCTCCTGAAGTTGCCAACCTCCTCTGGGCTTATTGGCTCGTAAGTTAACGGGTTCTCCACCACGCCGTGGACGTGGATCCCTGCTTCATGCCCAAATGCGTTGTCCCCGACTATTGCCTTAAAGAACGGTACAGGCACTCCGGTCAGCTCTGACACAAGCCTGCTTGTCTCGTACAACAGCCACGTCTTTATGTTCGTCTCGTACCCCATTAGTTTCTTAAGGCCCATGACTACTTCCTCTAATGCCGCGTTACCTGCCCTCTCTCCTATCCCGTTAACGGTTACGTGGACTTGCCTTGCCCCCGCCCTAACCCCTGCTAGGGAATTCGCAGTAGCTAGCCCAAAGTCGTTGTGGCAGTGGACGCTCACTATCCTATCTTCTGCCACCTTCACAACGTCCTTAATCAAGTCGTAGAAGGTGAATGGCTCCATAACGCCTACGGTATCGGGTATGTTTATCCTGTCTGCCCCAGCCTCCACCGCTGTCCTAACCGCCTTTAGCAGGAACTCCCTATCTGTCCTCGTGGCGTCCTCTGGGCTGTACTCCACCACTAGACCGTGGTCCTTTGCGTACTTCACGTTGTCGTATATCCTCTCTAGGACTTCTTCCCTCGTCATCTTTAGCTTGTACTTTAGGTGTATGTCAGACGTGGCTATGAACACGTGGACGCTCGAGAGTCCAGCGCTTATCGCCTTGTCTATGTCGTACTTGTTCGCCCTGGCTAGTCCTATTACTTCCGTGTAATCTCCTACTTCCTCAAGGATTTTCTTTGTTGCTATTAACTCCCCTTCTGATGCTGCAGGGAACCCGGCCTCTATGACGTCTACGCCTAGCCTCGCCAGTTGCTTGGCTATTCTGACTTTCTGCTCTATAGTCAGATCTATCCCTGGGGCCTGTTCCCCGTCCCTCAGGGTTGTATCTAATACTCTAACTTTAGGCTTGGAGAATACTCATACCTCAGCACTACTTTTAAAGAGACTATTACTTTTTAAAAATTTTACTTTAGAACTAGATCGATGACAGTCTTAGCAATTTTAAGTTTCTGTCTCTTCGCCCATGACATAGGTACGTTTTCAGTGAAGTAGGGCTTTGAAAATTTTCCTATGAAATTTGATTCCAAGTCCATACCATATAGTACTATTTCCCTGGCCCCAAACCTTTTTGCCAAAACCACTGCCCTATCCCCATCAGTAAACCCGCCGAAAAGGTTCAGCCTCCCAAAAGGCCTTACCTGACAAGTCCCCACGACCTTCTCCATGTTATATACCTTCCAGAACAAATGGGAGTTGTCGCCGTGGGCTAGGACGACGTATACGCTCTCCTTTGGGAAGACGTTTATCCCGTCGAGGTCTGTCACAACTATTTGGGGAATAATCCCCATTTTAACGAGGTAGTTGGTAGCCCCGTCTGCGCTGATCACTACGTCCTCCTTTAACCCCTTAACGTCTTCGAGGCTAGGGCCCGCACCTACTACTGCAACCCTCTTACCCCTAATTACCTCGAGGAGGTCGACTGGGTTGTCCTTAAGTATAACGTTCAGTAGCGAAGCCGACTTATAGTCCTCGACCTCGCTCAAGCCAAGTGAGGATCTAACCCTCGAGTAGAAGTTCAGCCACCAGAGCGTATCGAAAAGTATACCTTGTCTCCCTCCTTTTTCACGATCTCAATTACGTATTTCCTTTTTATCTCCTCGTAGTATGGGTTGGACAACGATATAGAAAAGACTACCCCTCTCTTCCCCAAGAGGAATCCCAGGGCTTCAGTGGGGTCTGAACCACAAGTGTACGAATCGAGGTCTATTACCCTCTCCATACCAGTCCCTTTTCCTCAAGTTTATTAGCCAAACTCGTAAAATAACATTATGGAGAGGGCGTACTTAGCCGAGAGACCTTCTGCAAAGATAGAGGGGATTGAAATAGAGGTGCCCTGCGGCACTGACTGCATAATGAACAGCAAGTTTAAGGACTTGTTGAAGAATGAGGCCTTCAAGTCGCAGTTGGAGGTAGTTGACAGCCTGACAGACTTGATCAAGATGCAGGTCGACGCGCTCAGGGGCAAACTGGAGGAAATTTTCTCGGGGCTTAACGTAAACGTGGACAACATGCTTTACACTATATACAGGCTGGTAGAATACGGTGGAGATGTTATCATTGGGAACGAGATAAGGTTCGAAGAGAGAACCCTTGCGTCCGGGGACTTCGACGAGCTGATGAAGGCATACAGAAAAATAGAGAACTCCAGGAAAGACCCGGACATAGCCTCCCTTTGCGACGAGATAAGGTATTTGGCAGAAGCTCTATGGGAACATTTTAATAAAAACATCGCGAAATCGTTGAATGTATGAGAATAAAGATTGGAATTGAGGGCTTTACGATAGATTCGGCACACTATACCTTGTCTTCCCCGGGTAATGCACAACTCCACGGACACACCTACACCGTCTCTGTGGAAATTGAGGGCCAAGTAGACCCTTCCTCGGGGTTCGTAATGGACTTTGAGATTCTGAGAGATACAGTACAGCAAGTTGTAAAGGAGTGGGACCACAAGCTAATAGTCCCAGAGGGCGACCTCGATAAGATAAGAGTCCACGCTCCGTTTAGGATGGAGGTGAAGAGGATTAACGCCCCCTTTGCAACTGCAGAGTACATAGGGGTTGAGATAGCTAAAGAGGTATACGAGAGGCTTGGGAGAAGGCATAGGGTAAACGTCAAGATATATGAGGGAAAGGGCTCCTACGCAGAAATAGAGTACCCTTGACGATCACACGATAAACCTTAAGCCTATGTTGTCCACAGGAAGGCAACCGTTGCACCTTTCCCTCGAGAAGCAGAGGGCCTCCTCGTCAAACTGGTAACAGCCTTGTATCTCCTTGGGTAGCTTAAACTTAGGGTACTTTGACCTTACTTTTTCTACCCTCACAAAGCCGTCAAACTCGTATCTGGCAAGCACTTCGTTTCCCCTTACCACGATTATCCCACCGAACAAGTAGGGGTAATACTCAACGTCGTCCAAAGAGGTTATGCTCATGGAAGCCCTCAACCTCTCTACTACCTCTCCCTCAGTAACGCAGGGCATAACGGAGACGTATACGGTTAAGTCACCTACTGGCTCCTTTATCACCCTTGGTACCGCTATTAGCATACACACCCTTGAATAATGGCTCGTCCTGGATATAATTCTTGTCTAGGAGGAGGGCTATCTCGGCCTTGGCGAGCTCGTAACCTATGTAAAGGGCGTGCTGAGGAGTGACGTTAACCTCGCTAACCAACTTCCTTCCCAGGGACAAGGCGTCTGTGCCAACAAGCGAGAGCTTTTTCTTTCCATAAAATTGCACCGCTATCTTGCCCTTAGCCTTAGATACCTTTGCGAATCCAGCCGGGTCCATGTCTGGAGGTATGTATCCTACTTCCTCTCCCTCTACTTCCTCTTCCTTGGTCTTCTTCTTGTCCTTTAATATCAGCAAGTCCACTCCCACGTCCTTCGGCACCTTCCTCTGGACCATTGCAAGACCCACCATTCTGCTTGCCGTCCTAGTCTCCAGGGAGCTCCACTTGGTCTTGCCCTTCTCCATCACTAGGAGGTTTGCCACCCCCAACTCACCCGCAATTGCAGTCATCAACGCGTTAACGCCGTGGCTGTCAGCGTCTATCAGTTCAGTTACGTTCAACACGCCCATAAGCATGGGGACGTCAGAAAGCGATTCCCTCACTTTCTTGAACTCGCACAGGCTCTCCACTAACCCTTGGAGGGGAGGGGACAGGACTGGGTCGGCAAGGAGCTTCTCAAAGCCCATTTCCTTGGCCCTCTTGACCAGCGACACCGTAGTCTCTCCCCTTTTCTCCGTTGTAAAAGGGGCTACCACAAACGCTGCGTCCTTCCTTATCTCGTGTAGCTCGTCCATGTTTAGTTCGTTGAGGTTGAACGCGAACTTCCCCCCAGCTTTAATCCCCTCTATTATCTCCCTAGGGGACTCCGAGTCTATGCCCGCTACCCTACCCTCGTCCGTCACCGCTCTCACCTTCCTCCTAACGTCGTCTAAGTCGTTGTGTCCCACTGGGAAACCGACAACGTAAACGTCTACGTAGTCCTTTGTCCTACTTACTTCCTCCTTTATCCTCTCCACGCCCCAGTTGGGGTCTAACTCCAGGAATATCCTAAAGGGAGGAGGGTAAAGGGGGATCTTAATCCCAGCCTCAAAGGCTACCTCTGCGTGGGACTCGATTGACTCCTCTATTTTCTTAAGCTCCCTCTCCTTCATTTCCCTGATTATCCCGTCTGCTGGTTCAACAGTGGACAGCTCTACGCCGTTCTTTAAGGCCTCTAACACCAGCGGTATGTCCCAAGCGTTCTCAGTCCCCTTGTACGCCTTAACGCCTAGCCTATCTTGGATTTCCTTGGCGTCCCCACTTACTAACCCGGGGAGAAGCACAACGTCGTACTTGTCGTCCAAGTCCTTGATCTTCTCAAGTATGTACCTCACGCTCATTAGGGCTGCAACTGGATAGTCCAACGCCTTTACCTCGACGTCCTTTAACCCCTTGACAACGTCCTTCACTATTGGGTACGCAAGTTTACCTGTCACTAGTAGTACTTTCACAAAGATAATCTGAGCCGAGGCAAATATAACGTTACACTTATACTGGCAAAATGCACACCTAAATAGAAAGCAACAAGATTTTAAAGTAAGGGAGTTATGAAATAACCTATGAGTCTTCTACCAAAATCGTTTAACGTTGACCTTAGTCAGACCTTTGACACAGTTATAATTGGCCTCGGGCCTGCGGCCTATAGCGCCGCGCTTTACGCAGGAAGGTACATGCTCAAGACCTTGGTTATAGGGGAAACGCCAGGGGGACAGCTGACTGAAGCGGGGGAAGTAGACGACTACCTAGGGTTGATCGGAGTCCAAGCACAAGATATGATAAAGCTGTTCAACGCCCACATCGAGAAGTACAACATACCGGCAATAGTGGACACTGTGGAGTCCTTCAGGAGGGAAGGCGACATTTACGTAGTCAAGACCAAGAGGAAGGGAGAGATAAAGACTAAGACTGTCATAGTGGCTGTAGGAGTGAAGAGGAGGAAGCTCAACGTCCCTGGAGAGGACAAGTTCACAGGGAGGGGCGTGTCGTACTGCTCTGTATGCGATGCCCCCCTTTTCAAGAACAGAGTAGTTGTCGTCGTGGGCGGAGGAGATTCGGCCCTTGAAGGTGCTGAGCTCCTTTCTAGGTATGCCACTAAGGTCTACCTCGTTCACAGGAGGGATCAGTTTAGGGCCCAGCCCGTATACGTAGAGACGGTAAAGGCCAAGCCCAACGTGGAAATAATACTGAACTCCACAGTAACTGAGATAAAGGGGGACAAGCTAGTAAGGCAGGTAACTGTAAAGAACTTGAAGACAGGGGAGACAAAGGACATCGACGTTAACGGGATATTCATAGAAATAGGGTTTGAGCCCCCAGTGGAGTTCGCAAAGGTAAATTCCCTTGAGACTGATCAAAACGGGTACATAAAGGTGGACGAATGGGGGAGAACCAACTTGCCGGGAGTGTTTGCAGCTGGCGACTGTACCTCCACTTGGCTGGGCTTTAGGCAAGTTGTCACAGCGGTAGCACAGGGAGCTGTTGCAGCCCGCAGTGCCTATACTTACTTAAATGAGAGAAAGGTAAGGTAGAGTTGGAGGACGTTCTCCTAAGGATTGGAAGGGATGCTGCAAACTTTATCAGAGAAATGAGGGATGAAAGGGGCATAGATGAGGTAATAGGAAAGCACGGAGACGACGTCACTAGGGTTGTGGACAAGAGGTCTGAGGAAAACGTTTTTCAGTTACTTAACGAGACTGGTTACAAGTTCCTCTTTGTCTCAGAGGAGTCTGGAGTCGTAAAGCAGAGCTCAGACTACGACTTCGTGGCTTTGATTGACCCCCTCGACGGCAGCACGAACTTCGTTAGCGGAATCCCCTGGTCCTCTGTATCCATAGCCCTTTACAGAAGGGGGGAAAGGGACTTCAACAAGTCCTTTGCAGGCATCGTCGCAAACGTGTTTACGGGCGACGTGTACACGTATTATAACAACAAGTCCTATGTCAATGGAGTAGAGGTAAGGCAGCCTAAAGAGATCAGCAACGTAGTACTGGCATATTTCACAAAGAAAGACCTCGACAAGGCCTTAAATATACTTAACAAGGTAGAGAGGGTGAAAATCAGGAGCTTAGGGTCTGCCTCCCTTGACATGATACTCGTGTGCCTAAGAAAGGCTTACCTCTACTTCGACGTCAGGAACAAGCTTAGGAACATAGACATAGCCGCTTCCACGGGGTTCTGCTCCTCTCTAGGCGTATTCCCAGTAAACTTAAAGGGAGAAAGGGTGAACCCAGGGATAGAGGACGTTAACTTAGTAGGGGACGTGCTAGTCACTTATGACCAAGGTCTTCTGAGTAGGCTTTTTTAGTGGACGGTCTAATTTTCTTATACGCCTCCATAACGTCTTCCTCGGTGATCGTTCTATCTGCTTTACCCCTTATGATGTCCTTGAGTACCCTCAGTTTAGCCTCCCTTGCGAGTGCTGCCAGGTCAGCGCCAGAGTAGCCCTCAGTGAGCTCCGCTACCTTGCTGCAGTTAACCCTTTCACAGGTGTCCTTTCCTAAGTACTTCTCCAATATGTCTAGCCTCTCCTCCTTGTTGGGCAGGTCCATCTTCACGATTATGTCAAACCTACCGGGCCTCAGGAGAGCAGGGTCTATTGCCTTTATCCTATTAGTAGTCCCTATGACTACTACCTCCTTTAAGTTCCTTATCCCGTCCATCTCAGTTAGAAGCTGGTTTACAATCTTAGACGAGTCCCCTACGCCTTTCCCAGATCTCTTTGAGGCAATTGCGTCCAGCTCATCTAAAAGCACTATTGAAGGCCTGTTCTCCCTAGCTCTGTTAAAGACCTCTTTTATGGTCGACACTGCGCCCTCGTAACCCTTGTACATTATCTCTGCCACGCTAACGGAGATGAGCTTCACGTTGAGCGTCTTTGCTAGTGCCTTTGCCATCATCGTCTTACCTACCCCTGGAGGCCCATACAGCAGGATTCCCCTAATAGGGGGTACCTTCATTCTTTCCATCAGCGACGAATACTTTAACTGCAGTTCCAACAACTCCCTCAGCTCGGTCTTGACCTTTTCATAACCCCCTATGTCGTCTAGGGTAACCTTATCGCCTATCTCCCCTTGCAGGTCCTCTCCCTTCCTCGATCTCCTCTCGTAGTCTAGCCTGAACTTCTCAAAGTCCTCTAGCATTTGCAAAGTTATACTCGGCTTGTACCTCTGAATGATCTCCATGAAGTCGTTCATCGTTATCTTTCTCTCCTCCTTCTTCTCCATGGCCTCTATGGCTACCTTTCGTGCTGCCTCCTGGCAAATGTTCGCCAGGTCGGCTCCACTGTACCTCTCCGTAATCTCAGCTATTTTCTCGAGATCCACGTCGTCTGCTAGCGGCTTTCCCTTACAGTGTATTTTCAGGATCTCCAGCCGAGCCTGCTTGTTTGGCGGACCAATGTAAATGAGCTTGTCAAACCTGCCCGCCCTAAGTAGGGCCTTATCTAAGAGCTGGGGCACGTTTGTTGAACCCACAACTATTACTCCGTCGTCGCTCTGGAGCCCGTCTATTTCAGATAGCATTAGGGATAGTAGCCTCGGCGTTACTGAGTCCCCAGTGTGGCTCTCCCTTCTCACTCCTATGGTGTCTATCTCGTCAAAGAAGAGGAGACAGGGGGCGTTTTTTCTCGCGTTAGCAAAGAGCTCCCTTAACCTCGACTCGCTTTCTCCGTACCACTTGCTCATTATGTCGCTTACGTTAACGTAAATGAAGTTTATCTTGGCCTCCGACGCGAGGGCCCTCATCATCATAGTCTTGCCGCACCCCGGGGGGCCGAAGAGGAGTATCCCCTTTGGGGGTCTGAGCCCGTACCTCCTTGCTAGGTCCTTGTTCTTTAACGGAAACTCCACGTATTCCCTAATCTCCTTCTTAACGTCCTCATATCCTCCTATGTCGTCCCAGCTTACCTTCTTCTCCTCTTCCTCCTTCTTTTTGTTCTTTACTTGCAACTGCGTGGCCTTGTCGCTGGTCATGAAATTCGTGGTAAACCTTTTAAACAGTCCCATAAGTATGAATACGATTACAGAAAGGGATATAAAAAGGATAATTAAGGTATCTGCGTAACTCATTTGTTTTCAAGATATTACTCTCTCAGAGGCTCTATTTAAGTAATGATTCGAAACGACAAACCGTACACCTAATTTCGCAGAACCCCTAGTTCCTTATGGCAGAAACCTAACGCAGGATTTAAACAGCCTCTACTGGTTGAGGGCTCCGTTCCTCAAGTCTTCCAGTACCTTCTGCGCAGCGTTGAAGCCGGGCGCCCCTGTCACTCCCCCACCAGGATGAGTACCAGAACCGCACAAGTAAAGGCCCTTAATGGGCGTCGAGTAGTCACTCATCCCCGGGAGAGGCCTAAAGGCGTAGAGCTGGTCTGGGGTCATGTCCAAGTGGAATATGTTTCCTTCCCATATCCCGAACCTCCTTTCTATGTCAAGGGGTGTCAACACCTCGTACTTAACTGGCTTGAAGTTAGGGGCGTACTCCCTAACTTTTTCTATGGTTATCTGGGCTATGGTCTCCTTTAGGTTATCTAGATCCTTTGAATACGGCAAGTATTGTCCAAAGATTGAGAAGGAGAACTTTCCCGGAGGTGCCACTGTGGGGTCGACGCTGGACTGAATGTTGATCGAGAGCCACGGCTCCTTTGAGTACCCGTAAGCCCTTGCGTCGTCGTAGGCCTTTTCCACGTAGTCCACGTTGGGTATTATGAGCTCGGAGGCAACGTGCTCAGGGGAGAGGGAAGTGCCGTTGCCGAAGTCCGGTAACTCCTCCAAGTAACCTACCAGCTTAAACGACACGCCCCTTGTTTTGAGCGACTTGATCTTTCTCACGGACTCGTCGTCTAGCCCTTCCTTAACGAGCTTGAGGAATGTGGTCTTGGGGTCGGCGTTCGAGACCACTACCCTGCTCTCCACGAACTTACCGCCCTTTAGCACTATCCCCTTTGCCCTACCCTTATCTACCTTAATTTCATCTACCTCAGCCCCGGTAAACACGTCAACCCCTAGGCTTATAGCCCTCCTATACAGGGCTTGAGTCACTCCTCCCATCCCTCCCTCAACGTATCCCCACGCGCCCTTGATCCCGTTGACTTCCCCAATCACGTGGTGCGCCATTACGTACGCAGTTCCCGGCATCGAGGGAGACGCAAAGGTACCCACAACCGCGTCCTCTATTAGGGCTGACTTAACCTCTTCGCTCTCAAAGAACTCGTCCAACAAAGACCTACCGTCCTGCACAAAGACCCTCGCTAAGTTCAACGCCCTTTCCTCGTCTAGCTTGAATGCTTTCAATGCCCTAACCATCTCCTCCAGTTCGCCCAACTTAACCGGCCTGGAGAGCATTAAAAGGTCGGCCATGTCGTATAATGGGTCCCAAAAGCTCACCCACTTCTCGTAGTTCCTAGCGTCGTTCTTTGAGAACTTCTCAATCTCTTTCTGCGTCTTCTTCACGTCGCTCCATATGTAGAGCTTCTTGCCGCTCTCAAAGGGCACGAAGAGCCCCGGATCCTTAGTGTAGACCTTGAGCCCAAATTTCCCCAACTCTAGGTCCTCAATTATCCTCCGCCTAAGGAGGCTTAGCACGTAGGCGCCAGTTGAGACCTTTATGGAAGGCCACAGCTCCTCAGTTACAGAAGCCCCACCAACGATGTCCCTCCTCTCGAACACGCCGACCTTGAGCCCTGCCATGGCCAAATAGGACGCAGCCACGAGGCCGTTGTGACCGCCGCCTATTATGACCACATCGTACATTATTCTTTCCTCTCCACCATCCAGGCTAACAGGCTAAGGGCTAGGGCTACTGACACAAATCCTATTGAAAGGTAAGAGAATATTACTAAGACTTCTTGTGTTGTCACACGGGATATTTTATAAGGTGGGTATTAACATTTATCCCTATGATTTTACCGGACTACGCCCAAAACATTTACTCATTGGCGTGTGGAGTTGCGGAGTTCCTAGGGGTTAAAAGGAACTGCATCAGCAAGCTGGAGCTTCAAGGCAGGAGAATAGCGCTTGTGCTCATGGACGGCTTTGGATGGAGCATCATGGAAAGGGCAGGGGTAGTGAAGCCGGAGGCGAGGAAGATCCAGACGGTCTTCCCGTCTACTACGTCCACAGTCCTCACCACGCTCTTTACCGCCCTTACACCTGGGGAACACGGAGTCCTCGGCTACAACACCTTTGTAAAGGCACTAGGAGGGATAATAAATACCCTCAAGTACACTCACCCGGCAGTGGACATAAGGGACTCGATAAAGCCTTCAGTTCCTTTTGAGAAGGCCTTTCCTGAGGTAAGGAGTTACTTGAGCGAGGTGACCGATAGAAAGACCTTGGAGGTAGTGCCAAGAGGGCTAGAGGACACCGAGTTCTCGAGGGCAACGCATGCTAGGACTACAGAACACAAACCTTACGTAGACTGGTGGGACGGCGTCTACTTATTCACGCAGAGCCTACAGGAGGACTACGACTTCATCTACTTCTATTTACCTTACGTTGATACCTTGGCCCACAAGCACGGCCCATACGCGGAACCCACTCTAAGGGCAGCAAGGGAAATATTCCAGTCGTTATACGAAGTGGCAAAGAAGTACCCCAACTATACTTTCGTCGTAACCGCAGACCACGGACACGTGGAAGTGTCGGACAACGTTTTCGTGAAACAGGACGCGGAGCTGATGAACATGCTCGACCTGCCACCATACGGCGACTCAAGGGCGCTGTTCCTTAAGAGCAGGTACGACTTGAAGACGTACCTTACTAGGAAGTACAATGTGAGGGTGTTCCATGGTGAGGAAGTAAACAAGCTCTTGGGCAGAGTCGGGAACGTGGAACTACCCGACTTCGTCGCAGTTCCAGAGGACAACAAGGTCTACATCTACGACTACAAGGAAAATGGGGAGTACGGAAAATTAAAAGGGCATCACGGAGGACTTTTACCGGAGGAGTTTGAGATCCCACTGGTGGTAGTTAATGGTTGAGTATTACGTACCTACGTGGGACGAGATTGAGGACGACATACTCGACATAGCGGAGAAACTGGCTGTCGACCGTTTTTATCCAGACGTGATAGTAGCAATACTCACTGGAGGCGTTATCCCTGCAAAGCTGTTCTCGGACATCTTGGGTGTTAAGAACATCAAGTACATAGACATCAAGTTTTACAGGGGCGTGGGTAAGACGGACTCAAAGCCGGTAATAAGGGCAGTGTACGTCAACGAACTCGACAACAAGAACGTCCTAGTAGTAGACGACGTTTCGGACTCCGGCGAGACCTTGGACGCGGTGAGCAACGTCATTGCCATGTTCAACCCAGCAAAGGTCAGGACTGCCACCATCTACGTAAAGCCTTGGTCTAGGAAAAGGCCCGACTACTACAGCAAGGAAGTCGACAAGTGGATAATCTTCCCGTGGGACAAGTGGGAGGTAGTGAGGGAGAACAAAGACGCACCTGTGAAAAACAAGGAGAAGTTCTTTAGAATACATTCGTACTTTAAGGGCTAGAATATTATGGGCTCCTTGTAGGTACCCCAGACTTCCCTCAGGACGCCGCTTATTTCTCCTACCGTGGCCCCAGCCTTTATCGCGTTCAGTATGTATGGGAACAAGTTGACCTGTGTGCTCTCTGCAGCCTTTCTGACCTCATTTAGCGCGTCCCTCACTTTCATCTGATCCCTTTCCGACCTGTACTTCTTTAACCTCTGTAGTACCCTCTCCCTAACCTCGGGATTTACCCTGAAGACTTCCGTTGTGCCTATCCAGTCCTTCTCGTAGGCGAAGTTTACCCCTACCTTCACTAGGTCTCCTTCCTCTATCCTCTTTTGTATCCTGTAGGAGCTTTCAGCGATCTCAGCCTGCGGGTACCCCTTCTCTATTGCCTTCATCATGCCTCCCATTTCCTCGATTTTCTGTATTACCTTCCAAGCCCTCTCTTCTATCTCGTCAGTCAACCACTCTATGTAGTATGAACCTCCCAAGGGGTCTACAGTTTCTGTGGCCCCGCTCTCGTAGGCCACTATCTGCTGAACCCTTATGGCTATCTTGGCAGCCTTCTCGCTTGGCAGGGCTAAAGCCTCGTCGTACGAGTTGACGTGGAGGCTCTGAGTCCCGCCCAGTACTGCGGCTAACGCCTGCAGGGTGGTTCTAATGATGTTTATCTCTGGCTGCTGGGCGGTTAGTTCAGCTCCCCCGGTCTGGGTGTGGAACTTAAGCGTCATGGAGTCCGTCTTCTTTGCGTTGAACCACTCCTTCATTATCTTAGCCCACATCCTCCTAGCCGCCCTAAACTTCGCCACTTCCTCGAAAATGTTTGTGTAACCGGCGAAGAAGAAGGAGAGCGTAGGTGCGAAGTCGTCTACCGGGATGCCCCTCTCTACTGTCCTCCTAACGTACTCTATCCCGTCTGCCAAAGTAAATGCCACTTCTAAGACAGCGTCCGCCCCTGCCTCCCTTATGTGGTAACCACTAATGCTTATTGGGTGCCACTTGGGTATGTTCTTGTACGAGTACTCTATTAGGTCAATGGCGTACCTCATTGAGGGCTCTGGAGGGTAAATGAAGTTCTTCCTAGCTATGTACTCCTTTAGTATGTCGTTCTGCACCGTACCGTCTAAGACGCCCTTATCGAGACCCCTGCTTTCAGCCGTCGCGACCAACATGGAAAGTAGCTCGATGGCAGTGGCGTTGATTGTCATCGACGTGGAGACCTTGTCAAGGGGTATGGAATTCATTACTATGTCCATTTCCCTCCAATGGAACATTGAGACTCCTACGACTCCAACTTCAGTGTAAGCCAACTCGTCGTCTGGGTCTAGGCCCAACTGGGTGGGGAGGTCAAAGGCCATGCTTAGCCCAGTCTGTCCCGCCTCCATTAGCTTCCTAAACCTAGCGTTTGTGTCCTCAGCTGAACCGAAACCTGCGTACTGCCTAATAGTCCATATCCTGCCCCTGTACATGTTTGGGTAAATTCCCCTTGTAAAGGGGTACTCTCCCGGCAGCCCTATCTTTTCCATGTAGTCCCCTTTGACGTCCAAGGGAGTGTAGAGGGGTTTGACTGTTATGCCAGACGGCGTTATGAAACTCTGCTTCCTCTCCTTCCTCTTAGATACCCATGCCTTGTATACCTTTTCCTCCCATTCCTTTACCCTTTCCTCTATGTCCAATATAAATACCCGAATATACAAATGCTTAAACGATATAAAACCTTTGCTTTTTAATCAAATTTATAAACTTAAATGAAACTTATATTACCATGCAGGCCGAAAACATAGACCACATCGGGATAGCGGTAGAAGACATAGAAAAGGCGATAAGTCTTTATCAAGAGAAGTTCGGAATGAAGGTAATACACAGGGAAACGCTACAGGACAGGGGGCTCAAGGTAGCATTCCTAGTGGGAGAAAAGGGGGAGACGGCAATAGAGCTACTTGAGCCGATAAACCACGAGGACATGAACAACACTGTAGCCAAGTTCCTCAAGAACAGGGGCCCGGGTCTACACCACATAGCCCTCAAGGTTGGCGATATAAAGAAATCGCTGGAGGAACTGCAGAACCAAGGGATGACGCTAGTGGACAAGGAGCCCAGGAAGGGGGCTAGGGGACACCTAGTGGCGTTCCTACACCCAAAGAGCGCAATGGGGACTCTAGTCGAGTTAGTGCAGGAACACAGTACGCATTAATTTTAATAGATTTGAATGAGAGAGATATCATTGATCCAAAATGGCGAGCAAGAAGAGAAAGAGCATATTTGATTTTGATCCCTTCGAGGACATGGAGGAAATGATAAAGAGAATCCAGGAGGAGTTCGACGAGATAGAGAGGCAAATGATGGAGATGGCCAAGAAGGGCGGAGGAGAAGTTAAGACCTATGGCCCCTACGTGTACGGGTTCAGCATAACTATGGGCCCTGATGGGAAGCCGATCATTGAGGAGTTCGGGAACATCAAGAGGATGGGGAACAAGCCGTTGATTAGCGAAGAGAGGGAACCGATAGCTGACGTCATAGAGAAGGACGACGAGATTAGAGTAGTGGCGGAGTTGCCTGGGGTAGACAAGAACAACATCAAGGTCAACGTAGACGGCAATACGCTCACAATACAAGCCCAGTCTGAGGACAAGAAGTACTATAAGGAGATAGAGCTACCAGCCCCAGTTGACGAGAACTCAGCTAAGGCGACTTACAAGAACGGAGTACTGGAAGTAGTGCTAAAGAAGGTCAAGAAGAGCTCTGGGAAAGAGATAAAAGTTGAGTGATTTTTGCTTTTTCGCTCTTTACAAAGCTCAACCCTGAAGGATCCTCTATAATTAACTTGAACTTGATTTCACCCCTCATCGCTTTTTTCACGTCCTCACAAGCGTTGCCCTCTTCGCAGTATTCCCCTAGGTGGTCTATGACGTCCTCCAGGAGGCCCTCGACAGTAGAAATTATCCCCTGAGAGGCGTTCATTGGATAGACCTCGAGGCCCAGTTCGGGGACGTAAAGCGTAGCGAAAGCGGATCTATACACTATCACGTCAAGGTCCTCTGGGCTCTCGACTTCCAGCTCGATCCTCTTGGGTACGTAGGTCTCATAGGGCTTTACATCTCTGTACCTATAACCACAGGACTCACAGTACCAATTGGAGAGCACTAGTTTCCCCGTGTGCCCGGTGTCGTAAAGGTAGTCTACAGCGTTGAGGGTTTCCTTACCGCAGACCGGGCACTTCAACCTCTCCTTGAATATAACTTGTGGCTCCATGTTGACCAACCAAAGTTTATTTGGTAGTTCCAATTATAGTTAATTTGAGATAAGTGCAACGATGAGATATCCACAGGAGAATGATATCGGGAAGATAGAATATAAACTTATTCTCGCTGAGATCTCAGAGGATAGACTACAACAGCTGGCCTCCCAAATGAAGTATAGGCTGGAGGAAGGGGGAGGAGAGGCGATTTACGTAATAGGGGTTAGCGACGACGGTAGCGTAATAGGGCTTGACATGGACGAGATAGGGAACACAATTAACGTCATCGAGAGGATAGCTGGGATGATAAACGCCAAAGTAGTACACAAGAGGTTAATCGAAGTAAAGAAGTCAAAGTACGTAGCGGAGTTACTAATACGCGTCCACAAAGAGGACATACCAATCCAAGTTAACGTGGCAGTGATGGGACACGTCAACGCTGGGAAGAGTACGTTGACCGGTACTCTCGTCACGGGGAAACTGGACGACGGCAACGGTAGCCTAAGGGCTTCCATAGCTAGGTACCTACACGAGGTCATAAGCGGTAGGACTTCGTCGATAACTATAAGGATACTGGGGTTCAACGACAAGGGGGAAGCGGTAAACTACTCATTGAGAGACCCACTCGACGAGGCTGACGTGACGCTTAACAGCACGAAGATAGTGAGGCTCATTGACCTAGGCGGACACGAGAGGTACCTTAGGACAACCCTTAAGGGGTTGTTGGGGTACGACATAAACTACGTAATGCTGGTGGTGGGGGCAGACGACGGGCTGAGCACCATGGGCAAGGAACACTTGGCAGTTGCGTCAGTGCTGAAGTTCCCCACGTTTATAGTCATAACTAAGGTCGATAAGTTCCCCAAGGAGAAAGTTGAAGGGATAATAGAGGACATCAAAAAGGTGTTAAAGATCCCAGGGATCAACAGACTTACCATGACGGTTGAAGACGACGACGACATACTAAACGCCGTAGTTGGCATAAGGACGGGAAGGGTAGTACCAATCTTTCTCGTGTCTAACGTGAGCGGTCTAGGCCTAGACAAGCTCAAGAGGTTCATGTACATGTTACCTCCGAGGAGGATCTCCCAGCCTACGGAGGAACCACTAGTCTATATCGACGAGATATACAACGTCCAAGGGGTAGGCACAGTGGTCTTGGGTTCCGTGGTTAGGGGGACTATTAACGCTAACCAAGAGGTGTTTATAGGGCCAACGAAACTGGGCGACTTTATGCAAGCTAGGGTCAAGACAATCCAAGTTAATAGGGTGTTCGTGGATAAGGCCGAGCCGGGTAGCATAGCGACTTTTGCGGTGCAAGGAGTGGAAAGGGATCTACTTAGAAAGGGGATGGTCATCACCACTAAGAAACCAAAGGCAGTGGAGAAGTTTAAGGCTAAAGTGATAGTGCTCCACCACCCCACTACAATAAGGGAAGGCTACGTGGCGACCATACACCTCTATACAATTAGGCAAGCTGCCCGCTTCACTAAGATCTCAAAGGGGCTACTTAGATCCGGCGACGCAGCCGAAGTGGAACTAGCCTTCCTCTATAGGCCCGAGTTCCTTGAAAAGGGGCAAATATTTATCTTTAGGGAGGGAAGAACCAGAGGACTAGGCGTTGTCACTGACGTGGGCTGAAGAAAGGGTACACTCAACTATTTGTGCCGCGATCTCCCTAGCTTTCTGGTCTATTGTGTTGCTTATGGCCTTAGCTAGTGGACCGGTCACGTCGTAGCTGGCTTTCCACTCCAATAGGTTATCGTGAACCTTTATGAATGTACTTATCACGACTATTATGCCCGGGCCAGTTACTTCCATTGTGTTGGACACTTCGTTATCGCTTACGCTGAAATCCTTTAAGACCCCTTCAACCTCCACGTTCAATGGTCCTACCTTCACTAGCGCAGTAAACTTGTCGCCGTTAACCTGCTTAACACCTGGGGTGCAAAGCAGCAACGTCCTCTTGTCGCTCAACCTCTTCAGAACCTTTTCTTTATCGTGGATCTCCTTAGTGCCGGCAAGCTCCTTCACTTTCCCTCAATCCTCCGCTTTAGGCAATCAAATAGGTCGCTGACCATCTTCTTTACTACCGGTTCCATTAACCTACTTCCCACGGAAGCCAGAACCCCAGAGACCTTTACGTCTGCGTCGTACTCTATTTTGCCCTCCGATACCTTAACTGAGGCAGTAATGTCCACGTTGCTGTTCATTCCAGACCCCTTAGCTGAAAGGTCAAACCCGTCGTCTGTAAACTTGGTGAACTTCACAGTGGCCTTATACTCGCCCTTAACGAAGCCTATCCCTGCTGTCCCCATGACCTTGTACTCGTCCCCTTCCTTCTTTACCTCCTTTATCCCGGGGAAACAGTAAGCCACTTCTTCCAAGTTCTTCAAGGCCTCCATTATCTGGGCCTTACTGGAGTTTAAGGCTACGACGCCCTGGAACCTCATAACCTCTTATAGCGTCTAGAGAATATATTTTTGATGAAAATAGGCTCAGTAATCCTAGCGGGGGGAGAAGGAAGTAGATTTGGCGGCAACAAGCTAATGGCGAAGCTAAAGGGTAGGGAAGTAATCCTTAGAGTTTTAGACGCAGTGCCCACTAAGGACAGGGTTGTCATTGTGGGGAAGTACTGGAGGGAACTTGTAGAGCTCCTGAAGGACGAAGTGGTAATCTACAACCCAAGGTGGAAGGAAGGGATGAGTACCTCGCTAAAGCTAGGGATCCAGTTCTTTTACTCTTACGACGCTATTCTGGTCTTCTTAGGGGACATGCCACTAATAACGAGGGAAATAGCGAACAAGGTGATCTCTTCCTATCGTGAGTCCTGTAGCGCAGTAGTGCCTACTTACAGAGGGGAGTGGGGGAACCCAGTGCTTTTGACCAAGGTGCTCTTTGACGAGGTAATGGGAATAACTGGGGACGTGGGGGCAAAGGTAATTCTAAAGAAGAGAAAAGACGTCTGTACGATAGAGGAGGGGAGGGAGGTCCTTATTGACGTTGATAGGGACTCTGACCTAGCCTCAATTTCTGAGATGCTAACTTGACTGCCTCAACTATGTTCTGGTACCCCGTACATCTACACAGATTGCCCGAGATGCCTTCCCTTATTTCCTCCTCGGTGGGGTCTGGGTTCTCCTTAAGGAGCCAGTACGCTTCCATTATCATACCAGGGGTGCAGTAACCGCACTGAAGGGCGTGCTTTTCCCAGAAGGCCTCTTGGATAGGGTGTAGTTTCCCGTCCTTAGCTAGTCCCTCAACAGTTAGGATTTCTGAACCGTCTGCCTCAACTGCGAGCACCGTGCAGGACTTTACGGACTTGCCGTTCATTATAACTGTGCAGGCCCCACAGTTTGAGGTGTCGCAGCCTATGTGCACTCCAGTGAACCCTAAATCCCTCAATGCATGTACCAACAACTTCCTTGGCTCGGTCTCGTACTCAAATTCCTGTCCGTTAACTTTAAGGTGTATCTTAACCTTTTGATCCTTTTCAAATACCTTCACGTTGTTCACCTCTTCCCTAATGCGGCTAGAATAGCCCTCTTAGTCATTATTTTGGTCATTTTCTTTTTATACTCAGCTGTCCCCCTTATGTCCGAGGTTGGGTTAGCGTAATTAACGACTAGCTCTGAGGCAGCCTCAATTGTCTTCTCGCTTATCCTGTCCTTGAGGGCGTTCTCCGCTTCCGTCGCCCTCACTGCCTTTGTGTTCACCGCCGTTAGGCCTATCTTTGCGTCCTTTATTTCCTCCCCCTCCACCTTTAACAATACAGCAACGCCCACAATCGCGAAGTCCCCTACCCTCCTCTCCAGCTTCTGGTACGAGTACTTGTAACCGGAGTAGTCGTCCAAAATTACCTCCTTAACAAGCTCTCCTTGATTTAGATCCGGAGTAAACATGTCCTTGTCAAATGACGCGAAATCGACAACTCTCTCCCCCTTTGTGCCCACTACCCTAACCTTAGCGTCCATGGCTATGAGGGCAGCGGGGTAGTCAGCTGAAGGGTCTAAATGGGATATACTCCCCCCTATTGTCCCCATGTTCCTAACCTGCGGGTCACCTATTTTGCTAGCGGTCTCGCTCAAGAGCGGAATATTTGCTTTAAGGACTTCGTAATGGGTGGACAAAGCACCAATAAAGTACTTACCTCCTTCCTTCCTTATGTACTTGAGTTCGGGCAATCTCCTTATTTCAAGGAGGTATGATGGCCTTAGAAGCCTCAGCTTCAACATGGGTATTAGGCTATGACCACCAGCTAGTGGCTTTGCATCGTCGTGCTTTTCCAAGAACTCCAAGGCCTCGCCGAGGTTTTCAGGGATAACGTACCCTATTTTTGGCGGATACATAATGGTAATCAAAAGTGTATGTTATTTAATGTTTTTTATGTACTTCTCAGGGTTCTTCTTGAACTCAGCCATACACATGGGACTACAGAAGTAATACGTGACCGACTTATACGTGTACTTGTAGGGAGTAGTTCCCACTTCCTCACCGCAAACCGGATCTCTCATATGTTTTACTACGACAGTTTCCATAATTTATTTCTTAGCCTAATTACCTCCCCTACCACTATTATTGCTGGGGACCTCACGTTGTTCTCCTTTACTGCCGTGCTCAAGTTAGACAAGGTAGTCACAAAGACCCTTTGGGAGGGTAACGTTCCCTCTTGAATTACTGCCACTGGAGTATCAGGATCCCTAACCTCGCTAAGTACCCCTTGTAACTCCTCAACCCTACTCACTCCCATTAAGACTACCAAAGTACCCTTCTTTGGGATGTAGTCCTTGTCTATTACCTTCCCCCCGGCCTTTGTACCCGTAATTACGGAGAAGCCAGAAGAATACCACCTGCTGGTCACTGGTATGCCCGCGTATTCTGGCACTGCTATTGCACTCGTAATCCCCGGTACTACCTCGCATTCGATACCAGACTCAATAACGTAGGAACACTCCTCCTCGCCCCTGCCGAAGACGTAGGGGTCTCCTCCCTTCAGCCTCACCACTACCTTGTTCTCTTTTGCCTTCTCCACTAGGATCTCGTTAATCTCCTTCTGGGTCTCAGACTCCCCTACCTCCTTCCCTACGTAAATGAGCTCGGCCCCCTCTTTACACTTCGCCAATAACTCCCTAGGGATTAGCCTGTCGTACACAACTACGTCGGCCCTCTCGAGGATCTTAAGCCCCTTGACTGTTATGAGGTCTGGATCCCCTGGCCCGGCTCCCACTAAGTATACTTTACCCTTCACGCCATCAAAATCCGGTTCGTTACAAAAATAAGTTTTCATATAGCGTTAACCTTCCTTATGATATAAACAGCGAAAGCAATGCCCTCTAGAAATTTTACGCCGTATATGAAGCCGAGGACGTCGTCCAATAACACGGCCTGGGAAACTTGGAAAAGCGTGGAGAATATGTAAAGTAACATAACGTAGAATATGTCCCCCGCAAAGCCTAAGCTGAAAAGGATCACCTTCTCCATGAACTTAAGGGAAGAAATAAAGTAACCCATTATAAACCCACCTACTAGTTCCGAAATAAAGGCCATAACAGAAAAGGCAATACTGTGTCCTACTACAACAGCTATCGGAGGGACAAGCCAAGGCACAACGAGAATTAGGAACGCTAAGAGCGCTATCCAGACCCTCTTTCTCAGAATATAGGAGACTGTTGGCATTACGTTCCCGTCGAACTCAATCACTTGGTCGTTTGGTACGCTCGAGTTCAGGACGTACCATCCCAAGAGTCCACCACCTATTATCGGGCCTTGATAGGAAAGAAGCCTAGTTAGTGGATCCCCTATGACGTACGTGATAGCCGTGATAAACAGGAGGGCCAAGGAGAGGTAAAAAGCCGCCTTTATTGGGACTTTCATGCTCTCACGGCAAATATACCTCGTAGACCACCTTGCCGTCAACCACTTCCTTCTTTAATACCTTAACTCCCCTCTCTTGCATTACAGACGCCCACATCTCCACTTCGTCCGCTTGAACTCCCTGCTGCGCAATGATCTTTACAGTCTGATTCCCCCCGCTCTCTAACCAGAACCTCATCAACCTAACTGAAGTGCTATTTGCACCACAGCCTCCAGATTGCTGACTAAGGTCTAGCTCCTTCATCATATATCATTTTAGAACTTATGGCTAATATTTTTGAGTCTTCTAGAAAGTAAATTCTGTTCCAGTTCCTCCTCCTCATTTCGGATAACAATGACTTGATTACCACCTTAGTGTTACAGAGAGCCCCTTGACAGTCAGTAGAGTAAACGTCAGTGTAGTCTATCAAGCTTGCGAGCTCCCTCTCCCTCTCATCCCCTGAGGACAAAAGTACTATAGTGGACCCCCTGGACGAGAAGATGGGGGAGTGGCAGAACTGCTCTAGCCTTTCGAAGCCAGATTTCTCTCCAAAGACCTCAGCCATTTTAAGGTGTGCGAAGTAAGCTATACCGAAGTTCTCTCCCTTTCCAACAAAGAAGGGGTTCTTTAGCTGAACGTCCTTCCCCTCTCCCTTATCCTCATCGACGTTCGCCAAGGAGTAGAGGGCGCTCAAGGACATGAGGAAAGAGAGAGTCCCCGGAAGGGCTGCCTTAGGTCTATAGGGCAGGTGGACAACGTGGTCTGCTACCTTAGCTAGGTCGCCCTCTAGGTTGGAGGTCACTGCGATCACCTTCACCTTACCTTTCAGTCTCTTGGCTAACACTACGTTACTCTTTGGCCTCCCGGACACGGATACGATAACCAGGGGCTTATCTACCTTATAACTTAAGGCGTCGTATGGGTCTATAGCCCTAAACCTACCGCCGGTCTTCTCTTGGATCGTCAAAGCTGCGGCGTAAGAGTCACCCGCCCCAGTTACGTACGCTTCATCTAACTGTACGTCGGCTCTCACCCTATAGTCGGTGTTGAGCTCTTCCTCTATGAGCTTAACGTAATCCATGAATTTAATAGTCCCCCTGACGGTTTAAATCTTGACCGACTAGGTGACCTGCTTTGAAGATTCTTCTGAGGGCTTCTCTAGCACTTACGGAGGACGCACCCCTTAAAAACGTTTACATAGGAATTAACGGCGAGAAAATTGAAATAATATCTAGGGAACAGCCGGAAGAATACGACACAGCAGAGCTCTCCATAGGCGGGGGAAATAGGCTGGTTTCCCCAGGCTTCGTGAGCCTCCAGACGTTTTTATCCCTCTACCCTTTTAGGTACAGGATCTTCTCTGGAAAGGTTAACGTAAACGACTTAATCTCTACTTTTAGCGACAAGGACTATTACTACTTTTCCCTATTAGCAAGTTATCACCTCCTTAGAACTGGGGTCACCACAGTTGTAGCCGCGGATCCGGAGCCTGAACACGTAGCTAGGGCCGCTAACGCAGTCGGGTTAAACCCCTTGCTCGCGGTCAACGCAGGCTGTAGCTGGGCTAAAGGGGACTGGAAAAAGGAGTTCAAGACCCTATACTCCAGGTGGTCTACAGGGGAGGAGAACAAGGTACTAATTAGACTGTGCGACGAGGAAGAGGCGGAGGATGCCTTTGGAATATCAAGGGACTACAAGGTTCCGGTGCTAGTTGAGAGGTCTGTTGACCTCTCCAAGTTCAAGGACATACCGAAAAGCGTGATCGCGTTGGGAGGGGCGTCTAGGAAGGACTTCGAGATGGTAAAGAAAGCGGGGATCCAGATCTCCTTCACGCCAACATATGAGGTATGTAAGTTCACGTTGGGTGCCTTAAAACCGTCGATCTCCCTCGATATCTCGCCCAAGTACGACATAAGGTCGGAACTGAGCTACAGCACCTCCAGGCTACTCCTGACTCCAGAGGAGGCCTTCAAGTCTGCAACTAAATGGGGCTACTCCCAGCTAGGTTTAAACGTTGCAATAAAGGTAGGTAGTATTGGAGACGTGGTGGTCTTTGAGTTGACTGAGCCCCCCTCTTATCCCCTAGACCTCGATAGCCCCTACGAGAGCTTGGTTTATTCTTCCTATAACGTCGAGACGTCAATAGTGAAGGGAGAAGTGGTACTTGACGGAGGGGTACCGCTTAACGTTGGGACAAAAGAAGTAGAGGAGGCCCAGAGGAGGATCGAGGAGGTTGATGAAAAGTACAGAAATTTGGAAAAGAATTGAAATCGTAGGAGACATAGCCATAATAGGAATACCCTTTGGGAAATCGCCCGAGGACTTGAGGGGCTATGCAGAGGAGATAATGAAGGAGCACAGCTACGTTAAGTCGGTGTGGGGCAGGTACAGGAATACTAGAGGCGAGTACAGACTAACAGACTACCAACACATTGCGGGAGAGAAGAGGAGCACGACCCTATACAAGGAGCACGGATGTGTATACTACTTGGACTTCACAAGGGTTTTCTTTTCCCAAACGTTGAGCTACGAACACTTGAGGATAGCAAAGCAAGTGAAGAAAGGCGAGAAAGTGCTCAACCTCTTCGCGGGGTTTGGCCCCTTCTCTATCCTGTCTGCGAAGTTGGGGAACCCCGAGGTAGTTTACTCCATTGACCTAAACCCCTTTGCCTACTACTTTATGTTGGTCAACGTAAACCTAAACAAGACGTACAACGTAATACCCATGTACGGCGACGCGTTCAAGAGGTCCTACGACGTGGAGGAAGTAGATAGAGTGATATCGCCGTTGCCAGAAAAGCACAGGGAGGCCTACGAGCTCTCGAGGCAGAAGGTGAAGGAGGGAGGGATAATCCACCTCTTCGTCGAAGTGGAAGCTAGGAAAGGCCAAGACCCGGTTAAGGAGGCGATGAAGGAGTACAAGAAGGCGTACTTCGGTAGAGTTGTCAGGAGCGTGAGTCCCTTAAAGTACCACGTCGTTCTCGACATAAGGGAATAAGGTTTATAAATTTTAAAAAGAAGGTTTTTGTTAATGGACATTGACAAAATGATCTTAGGATACAACGTATCACAGAAGAAGAGGGTTGAAGTGGGGAACTACGTAGTGAAGTTCAAAAGGAGAAAGGCGTCAAGGAATAAGTTCGAGTACATTTACGTAGTCGAGCTGTTCTTCATGGGCAACCTAGTGAAGAAGGGGATATTCACAGAGTACAGTAACGCGGTCTCCTTTGCCGGGGAAATAGTGTATTCTCTCCTCTAGCCTCTAGATGTGCAACATTTTTATTTACACTCTTACACTCGGGTTTTAGGGAACAATATTTGTCAAGGGAAGACGTAATAGAAGCGCTGAAGACGGGAAGGATAGATTACGTTAGAGTAGAGTTCATCGACCTATTAGGGAACGTTAGGGGGAGGTCGCTGAGGAGGGCGGAGTTCGAAAACTTAATGCTAAAGGAGTCTGCAGGAGTGCCATACGCTGAGTCCCTAGTCTTACTTGACTTCAAGGACACCCCTATCAAGTCGAGGTACGAAGACGTAATAGCGGTCCCAGACCCGTCTACCTTCATAGTGTTACCATACCTCGAGAGAACGGCGAGGGTGCTGTCGTACTTAACAAACCCAGACCAGACCCCCTACCCCCTCTGCAGTAGGGGGATACTGAGGAGAGCTTTGCAGAAACTGGAGGAGCTAGGGTTTAAGCTAAGCGTTGCCTTTGAACCGACCTTTTACCTCATTAGGAACGACAACGGCGTAGTCCCTGCAGACTACGCTAAGGCGTTCTCGCCAGAAGGGCTGATGGAGGAGCAGGGCTTCCTAAGGGACGTAATAAAGTACTTGGAGGCTGTTGGCATCCAAGTTGAGATGGTAAACAAGCACTACGGCCCAGGGCAGTACGAGATAACCTTTTCCAAAAAGGACGCCCTAGAGGCGTCTGACTCCTTGATAACTGCCAGGGAGGTTATCAGAGACACTGCGAGGCTATACAAGTACTTTGCGACTTACATGCCGAAGCCTTTCTCAGACAAGCCAGGAAGTAGCATGGACATATACTTTATGTTAGAGGATCTCAGTGGAAAGCCTTTAACTGACCCTTCAGACAGCAAGGGGCTCGGCCTCAATAAGGTCGTTTACAACTTTATAGGCGGAGTGCTGGAGCACTTAGGCTCAATAATTAGTTTCGCCGCCCCAACCATAAACTCCTACAAGAGGTTCAGGGAACTGGTAACGCCAAACCTCGCCGGAATAGGAACCGAGAGGCACTTCATAATAAGGATCCCAAGTAATTTCAGGGAAACTGGACTCATGGAGTTCAGACTAGCTGACCCCTTAGCAAACTCCTACTTGTTGCTCTCCTCCATAATATTTGCGGGGATTGAAGGGATAGAGAAGAACTTAGACGTCGAGATCAACTCTGTGGTATCTGAAATACCAAAGGACATAAACGAGGCTTTAGCTAAGCTAGAAAACGACAACTACTTAAAGTACTCGCTAGGTTCTGAGGTAGTGTCGACTTTTGTGGAGCTCAAGAAAAGGGAGATAGAGAGCTATAATTCCTACATAACGCCCTGGGAAATAGACGCTTACCTCAAGGCTGGTTGGTAGAGAGTTGAGACGCACGATGAAGGCTGCAGTTTTCAGTGGAGTGGGGAAACCCCTTGTAATAAAGGACATTGAAGATCCAAAGCCAGACGGCGGGGTCTTGCTCAAGGTTTTGGCTACTGGGCTTTGTCACGGAGACGTACACATCGTGATGGGGGACTGGGAGGGAGATATATACGTTAAGGAGGGAACGGTCTTAGGACACGAGATTGTAGGAGAGGTGGTCTCTGGTGGAAAGAAGGTAAAAAAGGGTGACAAGGTACTTGTCTACAACGCGTTTGGCTGCAACGAGTGTAAGTACTGCAGAGCAGGCTATTACCAATACTGCGAAAGGGTTAAAGTACTAGGAGTCCACGAAAACGGCGGGTTTGCGGAATACGTCGTCGTCCCAAACGAGGACAACCTAGTTAAGGTTGAGGGAAACCCCGTTAGCCTCGCCCCACTAGCTGACGCTGGTATTACCGCCTACCACGCGTCAGAGGGAATAGGGAGCGGGGACAAGGTGGCAGTACTCGGCACTGGCGCTGTTAGCCTCCTAGCCCTTCAGATACTCAAGGGTTTTGGCGCTGAGGTAACCGTAGTCGGGAGGAACTTGACTAAGCTATCCAAGATGAAGGAACTAGGCGCTGACGAGGTAATAGTAACAAAGGGAGAGTACGCAAGGGATCTCTCGGAGAAGGCAAGCACTAGGAAGTTCGACTACATAATAGACTTTATAGGTAACGACCTAACGTTAAACGAGGTACCTTGGATGCTGAGCAGGCTAGGGGAGTTAAGGGTAGTGGGAGAGTTTGGGGGGACGTTGAAGGTGCCGGAACAGCTTCTAGTCCTTAGGGGGATAAAGGTGAGGGGTGTCCTCTACGGGAGAAAGGAACACCTCGTAGCGGTAAAGGAGATGTACGAAAGGGGAAAGTTAAAGACTTTTGCCGTCCCCTACCTGCTGAGCGAGATAAACCAAGCAATCGACGACCTCATATCGGGTAGGATAGTGGGAAGGGCAGTCATTTTGCCTCAAACGTGAAAGGGGATACCCCCTTGACCTCTATCTGCCTGTCCACGAACTTCTTTACTATCTCGTAGTTAGTACTTGCGTGGGAAGTGAGCTTAGCCCCCACAAATTTTCCCCCGAATAGTGCTGCGTAGACCATTAACATGTCGGACATGTGACTGTCCACTGCCCCACCGCTTTTGAGCTCAGAGATTAACGACAGTGCCGCCTCCTCCCCAACTTTCTCTGCCCTCTTCCCCCTTTCCCCTAAAGAGTCCGCCCCCATTACGCTCTCCGTCCCTATTGCTGCCAAAGTTATTCCAGTTCCCTCGCTCTCGTTTGTCCTGACGTCGAGCTCTATATCCACGTTGTTTGTAACTTTCCTCAATACCTGAATTGCCGAGTTCCTTTCCCTCTCCGCTATATGCTGGGGCAAGGAGGAGACGTGGGCCACGCCTATGACCTTCTGCAGTTCCCCAAACCTACTTATCTCAAACCTCCGCGGGTCTCCCCTAAAGTCCTCTAACTTTATTACTCCTCCTCCCCTTGGGTAGTGGCCCCTTTTTACTAGCTCAACTTTACCAGTTATCCCTATTTTCTCCAGGATCTTCATGTAGACTAACCTTATGTAGTCGATGGGAGGTGACTTCGGGACGTCTGTGCCCCCAATTAAGGTCACCTTTACATTTCTGTTGAGTAAAAGCGGAATGACCGTTACCGCAATTAGCGTGACGCTCCCCGCAGAACCGACGTCGTAAGTTACCTCTCCCTCCTCAATTGGTTTTCCCGGGCTGAACAAAAGCTCGATTGACCCCAAGTAGTCACCCTTTGTAGCCGCGTTGCTGAGCTGTTTCACCACCCTCACGGCTGCGAGGTGTTGCCTTTGCAGGCCGGGCTTGTCCCTCTTTGCCCTTATGTTGTATAGCCTGAAGGGCTTACCAGTGAGGACGGAAAGGGTAAGAGACGTCCTGAGTATCTCCCCTCCACCCTCGCCGAAAGACCCATCTATCTCAATCATACAAATTGTAATTATGGAGATCAGAATAAAGCCTATACTGAACGTTATAGGTCACGAAGAGTTTTACGCAATCCCAGTGGCTAGGAATGGGGACTACTTGTTGGCCCTCAACTTTTACGAGGACATAGCTGGAGGCAACTTGGCTAGGTTCGTGCTAATCCTAGACAAATACGAGGAAGTGAGCTCAATAAAGGTGGTTGAAGGGGACAAGGGAGTTGTTGAAGCCCTACGAGTAAAGGAGGCATTTGACGAAATTAGGAAGCAGATTAGGCTCCCCAAAATCCTCGTTACGCCTAGGATACCCCTGTTCATTAACATTAAGGTAAAGGACAAGCCGGAGACCATGGACAGGGGGGTTATAGGTTACCTAAACTACGTTCAAAAGTACGGGGAAATAAGGGTAAAACTCTCGCTTAGCGAGCTAAAGGTTGAGGAACTTGTCTAGCGTGGAGGACTTTTGAATTTTCCCAAGTCTAACCCCTACTCGCCTTACCCTTCTACGATCCTCCTGGAGTATCCTATTGAGCAACTTAGTAGCCTCGCCAAAAGCCATCTCCTTGCTAATACCGTAATTGAAGCTCCTCTCCCTACTTACCACGTCTAGGTCCTCCATTATAGCCACTACGGCGATACTCCTAGGTATCCCGTCAACCTTGGCGTAGGCCTCCTCTATTGCCCTCCTCAAGTAGGGAAGTATCTCCTCAAGCTCCCTCGTATTTGACTTAAGGGTGAGGTACCTCCCTTGGTGCTTTATTTTCCTTTCCCTAACAGGCTCGTTATACGTGTTGTTAGCTAGGGACAGCAAGTAGCTCGCCTTTTTCCTGCCCACTGCCTTAACTAGGGACTCGAAGTCCACCTTCAATACATCGCTAAGCCTGTTAGCCCCTATTCCCTTCAACTTCTCCTCCAGGACTTTCCCTATCCCTGGGACCTCAGAGACCTCCAAGGTGGAGACGAACTGGGGTATTTCCTCTTCCCTTAAGACCCCCAGGCCGTTTGGCTTGTTCCTCTCCGCGACGATTTTGGCGAAGACCTTGTTCGGCGCAACCCCCATGGTCATGGTCAAGCCCTCCCTTTCCTTTACCTCCTCCTTCATCTTCACCGCCAACTGGTAGGCCTCGTCGTAGTCCCTTACTTTACCGCTAATGTCGAGGTAGGCCTCGTCGATGCTAGCGACCTCAACCTTGTCTGCGTACTTAGCCAAGATAGCCATAACCCTCTCGGAGACCTCCTTGTACAGCTCCTTCCTCATGGGGAGATAAACGGCGTCTGGGGCAACCTCTTTTGCCTTAACTATGGGCATCCCTGCCTTAACTCCGAGCTTCCTAGCCTCGTAATTTGCCGTCGCCACGGCACCGCTGTCCTTAGTCCTCCCAGAGTACACGCACACTACTATTGGCTTACCCCTCAAAGAGGGGTTTAGGATCTCCTCTACTTGGGCGAAAAAGTAGTCCAAGTCAGCAAAGGCCACTATCATTTACACTTAGCCTTGGCGTTAGTCTTTTTTAACCTTTGTATCACTTCCTCCAACGTAGGGGAACTAGTGCCCCCTATCCTAGAGACCTTTATCCCAGCTGCAACGTTTGCGAGCCTAAGTGTATCCTCCAGGCTGTTCTTTTCCAAGTAAAAGACGTTAAAAGCGGCGTCAAAGACGTCGCCTGCACCGGTTGTGTCCACGACGTCCGTCTTTATTGCCTCTGAGTAGCATTCCTCCCCATCGCCTATCACCATGGCCCCCTCGCTCCCCATTTTGACTACCACCAACCTAGCGTTCGCCTTGCCCTTTACCTCTTCGTACTCCTTCTTGTTGACGAACAGCACGTCCACTTCCTCCCCCTCGTAGTTCTTGGAGTAAGCCCCAGGGTCGTACGTCACCATCCTTGAAACCCTAGTCACCACACTAGGGGGTATTGAGGCGAAGTGGACTACGTCAAATATGCCGTTATACCTCTTAACGTCCTCAGAGGTGGGGAGCAACTGGTCTATTGTCCTCCTTACTATCGAGATCCTCCCGTCCCTTCTCAAGAGTATAAGGGCGTAGTTAGACGAGGAGTTGACTTCCTCTACTAAGTCCAGTCCTACCCCTTCTTCCGCAAGCCGGGCCATGAGCGACTTAACTAATGGGTCTTTGCCTACCTTGGAGAGCAACTTTGACGTGTGGCCTAGTCTATTGACTGCCACACTGTAATTTGTTGCCGAACCGCCTGGAAGTACTTCAAAGACGTCCGTGTTTACTGAAAAGTCCTCCTCTGGAAACTTCTCTAGCCTAACTATCACATCAACGTTGAATTTTCCCACGCTCAAGTGAATGGGCTTCATCAGCTAGCCGCCACCTCTTCACTTTTCGGGCTCAAAGGTCTTCATCACTACTCTATTTCTGGTCTTAAGAGTTTATAACACTGTGTAACTTCTGGGGTTAAAGGAAGTTAATTTCAAAAGCTTACCTATAAAATTCCTTATTGAAACTACAATGGTAGAAATAAAGGAAATTAAAAGGATCGAGAAGGAGAAGGCTAGCATTCACAGTCACATCACTGGCCTAGGCCTGGACGAAAAGGGGAAG
>JBBINF010000003.1:31636-38619 GCA_037444045.1 Sulfolobales archaeon
GGAAGGCTATCTTTAAAGCAGATGGGATGGTTGGACAAGTAGAGGCTAGGGAAGCGGCAGGGATAGTCGTCCAGCTAGTCAAAGAGGGTAGGATGGCAGGTAAAGGTGTACTTTTGGTAGGCCCCCCAGGGACTGGGAAGACAGCCATTGCAGTGGCGATAGCCAAGGAACTGGGTGAGGGAACCCCATTCAACATGATAAACGCGTCGGAGATTTACTCCACCGAGTTGAAGAAGACCGAAATCTTGACCCAGGCTATTAGGAAGTCAATAGGAGTTAGGCTAAGGGAGAAAAGGCTAGTATACGAGGGGGAGGTTAAGGACTTAAAGGTCAAGGTGGCAAGGAGCAGGCTTAACCCGTACTACACGGTTCCAAGGGAAGTGGAGATAACCCTTGCGACGAAGGACGACCAGAGTAAGCTTACGGCGGGCGACACGGTAGCGGAACAGATAGCCAGACTTGGAGTGAGGAAAGGAGACGTGATTTGGATTGACGCACAGACCGGAGAGGTCTTCAAAGTGGGGAGAGCAAAGAGCTCTGCCCAGTACGACATAGGCAGGACAGTCGAGGTGCCCTCTGGCCCAGTAAAGAAGGAAAAGGAACTCGTCACTACCGTAACCCTCCACGACCTAGACCTAAATTTAGCCCTGCAAAACATCTCCCTGTCCGCCATCTTCTCGCTGTGGACAGAGAAGGAGATCACTGACGACGTGAGGAAGCAAGTGGACAAAATTGTGAAGGACATGGTGAACAAGGGGAACGCAGAGCTATTGCCCGGAGTGCTCTTTATAGATGACGCCCATATGCTGGATATCTTAACGAAAGCCCTTGAGTCGGAACTTGCACCAATACTAATACTGGCAACTAACAGAGGGGTCACTAAGATAAGGGGGACGGACATTGAGTCCCCACACGGCATACCCCTTGACTTGCTTGACAGGCTCCTAATAATCCCCACGAGACTGTATAACGCAGAGGAAATAAGGGAGATAGTGAAGATAAGGGCTGAGGAACTGGGGATAGAGCTAGGCAGCGGGACTCTTGAGGAATTGACCAAGATAGGGACAGAGGAGAGCCTGAGGTACGCTGTACAGCTGCTGGAGCCCTCGAGCGTTATAGCTAAGAGGAAGGGAAGGGAAGTGGTCAACGTGGAGGACGTTAGAGAGGCGTACAACTTGTTTGCCGACGTAAAGAGAAGCGTTAAATACGTGAAAGAATACGAGAACCTATTACTCAAGTGATGACTGGCGACGAATTTGAGCGATGAAATGATCGTTGCCGGACTGAATGTAGTCTTTCAGTATTCTGTAGGTCATACCCCATATCCTGTACCCCCTGTAGATGAAGGCAGAGTCCTCCTCTTTTAGTTCCTCCTTAGTTAACCAGAAATACGCTGATATCTCCTCTCTGTTTATCGTTATCTCCTCCCCTTTGTACTTCCCTAAGTACGCAGACACCTTCACTTTTACGTTATGTGGTGAGTAGTACCCTAGGAAACCTACGATCTCGGGGCTGAACCCTATTTCCTCCTTACATTCCCTCAGAGCTGCTTCTAAGCAAGTCTCCCCAGGCTTCACCCTCCCTCCGGGGAGGGCCATGTCTCCGCTCCAAGGATCCCCTGGCCTCTCTGCCCTCTTTACCACCAAAAACCTGTTTCCGTCGACTATCAGTACGACAGCGGCCTCGCAATCCATATATTTCTATTGTACCTTGAAATATATTCTTTTCTTCCACCTACAGTCCTTCTGGGGAAAGTCTTCCCTGAAGTGGTTCCCCCTGCTCTCCTTCCTAGTCCTAGCAGCTAGAGCAGTAAGCAATGAGACTAATGCCGCGTTGGCCTCCTCGTCTAAGGAGGAGGTATCGGTGTTAGAGTAAATTGAGACTGCCTTCTCCAGCCTCTCTTCGTTCCTTATTATGCCAACGTTTTCCCAGTTAACCTTCCTTATCTCGTCTATGGAAAGCCTCCTCCCCTTTGTTAACTTCACACCGGTTACTTCCCCGTCGTCCACGTATAGCCCTTCCCACTTGTCTATGTAGTTAGGTAGGTTTAGGCCAAAGACCAGGGCTTCAGCTAATGAGTTACTGGCTAGCCTATTTGCCCCGTGAAGTCCGGTGTCGCTGACTTCACCTATTGCGTAAAGCCCTTCCACGTTGGTCTCGCCCCTCAGGTTTACCCTTATGCCTCCGTCAACGAAGTGTGCCCCTGGGTACACTGGGATCTTACTGGACTTGCTTAGGCCGTGCCTCTTAAGGAATTCGTTAAGCACTGGGAACTTCCTCTCGAAGTCCTGGATCTTAGTGAGGTCCATGTACACCTTCTCTCCCCTCAGCATTTCGGAGTAAATAGCCCTAGAAAGGACGTCCCTTGGGGCCAACTCGCCTTTCTCGTGGTACTTGAAGGCGAACCTCTCCCCTTTGCTGTTCACCAGAATCGCTCCCTCTCCTCTCAACGTCTCGGTCAGCAAGAACACCTCTCCGTCTACTTTGGTCACCGTGGGATGGAACTGGACGAACTCCATGTCAGCCAATAGGGCCCCTGCCCTAAACGCTATCGCCATTCCATCCCCCACGTTGGTCGGTTGGTTTGAAGTGTACTCGAAGAGGTAAGCGTAGCCCCCGGTCGCCAAGACTACTTTGTCGTCGTTTATTGCGCCGTTCCTCTCAGTTATCACTCCCCTTACCTTTCCGTTTACTACATCTAACGAGACTACCCTGTCCTCAATCAAGGGAATGTAAAGCTCCTTTACCTTAGCCGTTAGGAAGTCGTATATGTCCCTACCAGTCTCATCGGTCTTGTGCAACACCCTCCTTCTAGAGTGACCCCCCTCGAGCCTCAAGTCGTCGGCAAAATTGAACCCCCAGCTCTCTAATACCTCGACTGCCCTTGGAGCCTCCTTCGTAACGTAAAACACCGCCCTTTCGTCGCAGAGCCCGTCGCCCACTATAAGGGTGTCCTTGGCGTGGATCTCGGGAGAGTCGTCCTTTCCAACAGCTGCTGCAATTCCACCCTTAGCTATGTAAGTCGAGCCCCCTGTGAGCTTCTTAGTTATTACCTTAACCTTTACTCCGGCTTTCTTTAACGATACTGCAGCGGAGAGCCCCGCTATACCAGTCCCTACGATTATAACCATATTTTCCGAACATGTGTTCGCCAATATAAAATCTTTTCTATAATAAAAACGACCTTTTACAAAAGGTGAGTTGACCAAAGGGAAATCTTCAAGTCTTCTATTAAAGTAACTTTTTACCTGAGCATTTAGCTATACTTCCTATGGAGCTTAACTTACCCCTTTTCGATAACCTAGAGGACTTGTGGGGAGAGACTTCAGGGGTGAAGATGTCGTTTGCGGGAAACCAGTGGTTCGTGGTCAAAGACCTCATAGATTACCTTAAGGGGCAAGGGTTTAGCGTCTACGTCGAGACCATACCGCCGGGAATAGTGAGGAAGAGAGCCGAGGGGGAGCCACTAAAGATAGGAAACCTCACAATCACTTTTAAACCGGAGATCGTGTCCCTACCTCCACCCATATTAGAGGGGTTGAAAGTCGAGGAGAAGTTCGACTACGTCGAAAACGACATTGCAATAGTGTTCTCCGGCAAGGCCATTAACGACTGGTGCGAACTAAAGGGAAAAAGGATAGCGATACCGAATCCAAAGACTGAAGGAATAGGTAAGTTGTTCATGGAGATCTACGAGGAGAGCTGCGGTAGTTACGAAGAGCTAGTAAATTCCGGGGCTTACCTAACTGCAGTGCACCACAGGGAAATACCCCACATGCTAAAGCTAGGCGACGTAGAGGCGGGGATAATGTGGAGGACTGAGGCGCTCTACTGGGGGTTTAAACACGTCGTCCCGGAGAAGAACAGGACGTCGAGGTTGGCCTTTGCCCTATTAGAGGACGCAGGAGAGAAGGCAAAGGCTGTATTCGAAGCCTTAAAAAGCCCTCAAGTTAGGGAACTCTACAAAAAATACGGCTTTAAGGTGGTCTAAAGGAAGTCCCTTATTAAATCCCTGAACTGGGTGTCGCTGGTTAACCTAGACACTTCTACCTTGGAGTTCATTATACTGCCAATTACAAACTCCTTTGGCACCTTGATGGGTAGCTTGGATAGGACGTACTCCGCGCTCCCCTCGGGGTCTTGCTTCATTATTTCAATGCCCTCGTTGTAAAGCCTTAAAAACTCCTCCTCGTTTCTGAGGACAGTAGCTCCACAGCTCCCTGGGATGCCGAGCAGTTCCTCGAATGTCTTCCCTTTAGCTAAGGCGGACGAGACTACTACGCTATCTACCTTCCCTTCCTTTAGTAAAGCCATAAGCTGCGGCATCTCGTCGGCGTAAACTAGGTCAGCCCTTATTCCCTTCTTGGCCAATAGGGCCCTAGTGAGCACGTCCGCGGCACTACCTCTTCTCCACACACCTATCTTTCTGCCAACGTCTGGGTGGACTACCATAAGGCCCTTTATCGTGATGTAATCTATCCTAAAGTTCCTCCTAACTAAGGACACGGTGGAGTCTAGAACTACGTCTACGTCATCTCCTCCCTCCTTGCCGAACGTTATCTTTACTTCCTTGTTCTTCAGGGTAGAGGCAATCATTGGGTAAGAAACTGGACCCGGAGCTGCTTGGACTTTCATAGGTAACATATATACCTATACCTTATAAACTTTTTTTAGATAGAACTGATAATCTTTTACTTTTCTCAATAATATTGTTATTAATAAAATGACTATTTAAAATTTTCCTTATCGTACAGACTGTCCAGTATCCTGGCTCGGTACTTTAGAATCCTTAGGCTCAAGTCTACGTTCTCCTCGGCGATTTGGCCACTCATTAGCTTACAGAAGTTAGCCTCCAGAACTTCCTTTGCGGACTCCTGGAAGACTTTCTTGACGTCGTCGTAGTTAACGCTCCTGATGTTTCTGACCCCTTCCTTAAATGACTCAGCGTCGCTCCATAGGTCGAATCTAGTGACCCTCGAGTTGATGATCTGCTGGATGTAGTAAAGGGGCTTCCACGCTGTCAAAGCATGACCGTGGTCGATTATGTAGGCTAGACCGTCCTTTGCCATCACGTGCTCCTCCTTTAAGTCAACGTTGAGTATCCACTCCTCAAAAGCCAATGCCTCCTTTACTTTTTGGATGTTCTTAACCCTTTCCGAGGCTTTTTCGTCCAGGTACTCCATGAATATCCCCTTCTCCCCTTCTACCTCCCCTAGCTGTAGCTCTAGTAAGGGATAGCTAAGGCTGTGAGCAAGCCTTGAGGAGGCAAGTTCAGAGAAGACCTCTAGGGCCACATTAACGTCTCTCTCCCTCTTGACCCTTTTAAAGAACTTCACGGCAGGGACTAGTGGTCTCCCCTTATAAAGTTACCTAGCTGAGAGGAGCCAAAGCCTTCATAAAATAGCCTTCAACTTTCTTATGATTCTCTCTAAAATCATATACATTTACTGGAAAGACTTTATAGTCATTTTTCCTAGTAGTTTCCCATGTCGTCCAGGATAAACGTAATTAAAATCTTTGCAGTGCTGATAGTGCTCGGGGTTCTAGCCTACTTTGTGAGAGTGATAACTAAACTACTAGTGGAATTCATACCTGCCCTGTCGCCGTACTCCGATGACGTATTACTTGGCATAAATGCAATAATTGTAGGAGTAGGAGGGTTCATAGTAATTAGGCTAGTACAAAACGCAATCTCCCTCTATCTCCTCTCAAGGGCAGAAAGGTCTACTGCACACGTAATATCGCTAATTCTGAACGTTGCCTTGTACTCTATCCTGGTGTTGGCCGTGCTTGCTGCATTGGGAGTAAACTTAACGGGGGCCGCCATTGGCGGTGCAGTAGCGGGAATTGCTGTGGGCCTTGCTGCCCAGACCTTCCTCTCAAACATACTTTCCGGGATCTTAGTGACCGTAAGCAAGACACTGAGGCCTGGGGACGCCGTTTCGCTGACCTCTTGGATATGGGGATCCCCCATAATAGGCGAGGCTGAGAAGGTCGATATACTGTTCACAGAGGTCAGGACGATTTACGGCAATGTAGTCAAAATACCCAACTCAGCATTCCTAGGAAATACGGTCTTCACTAAACTAGAAGGGGGGAACTCCTTGATATTCACTTACCAAGTTACGGTAAACGCCGACGTGCCGGCTGAAAAGGTATTGGGCATAGCCAACAATTACATCAGGGACGAGTTAAGTAAGGTTAAGCTCCCCTTCCCGGAGATCTACTTTACCAGCAAGAACGGTGGGACAAACGTCTTCTCCGTGGTGATACACTTCCAGAACATCGCTGAGCTTAACGGCATATTGGACTTGATCAACAGGGCCTTCGATAAGGCATACTGGCAGGCAAAGAGCGGTTAACAGACTAGAAGAACTTAAATATTTCGATATATCTTTTTCCTTCTATGCAAAGAAAGGTACTTGTTGCAATAGCCCTGGTCGCGTTTTTTGTAATGCCGATCCTATCCTCAATAACCTTAAGTGTCACAGGGGAGAACTTCCTAGCTTACGCTAAGCCCTCTACTCTTATAGCCCCAGGCGAAACCGAGGTGCCAATAACGTTTACGCTAATAAACACCGGGCAAACCTTAACTAACGTCACTGTGTCTCCACGCCAGACTTATCCCTTCGAGCTCTACAACTACTACAACTCCACAAACGAAGTCACGATACCTGTCTGGGAGAGTGGACAAGCAATAAACGTAACCTTCATCTACGATATAGCGGCGACCGCGAAGGACGGGATCTACAAGGCATCCCTTTACGTTAACACTTCTACCTCATCTTACGTGGTCTACGCCGCCGTGCCTATACTTGGCAACGTTGAAGTCTCAGCACAAGGGATCTGGGGATCCCCTTCATCGCCACTTGTGGTAAGTCCTGGCGAGACCAATGTGCCGTTGACGATAGTCCTTATCAATCAAGGCAACGTAATGGCTAGCAACGTTTCTTTGGAGCTCACCTCTGTTTACCCAGTAAAGT
>JBBINF010000004.1:0-38569 GCA_037444045.1 Sulfolobales archaeon
CCCCTCAACCATTAGCATTATTGAGGTTGTATTTGGTACCAGCTGCACTAGGCCTTTAGGGCGAACTCAATTGCCTCGCTCATCGCTATTCCCAAAGAGCCTGGGTGATCCTTGTTCTCGGCTAGTATTTTCCTGCCAAACTCAGTTAGGTTTGTGGGACTTGCGTAAACGTCAGCGCCGTAAAGCTGCATGATAGTTCTCCTCTGCGGCTTCTGTTCGTAGCTGACCTTTACCATGAATACTGTAGCGTTCATGTCAAACATCCTAGCGGACAACGCCACTGCTGTCCCCCACTGGCCAGCTCCGGTCTCAGTGACTACGTGGTTTACCCCTTCCTCCTTTGCGAAGTAAGCTTGGGGTAGTGCGGTGTTTATCTTGTGGGATCCTGTGGGCGTCGCGCCTTCAAACTTAAAGTATATCTTAGCTGGAGTCCCGAGCATTTCCTCAAGTCTCTTTGCCCTTAATAAGGGAGTGGGCCTCCCTATGTTAAGATAGGCGTTTCTCACTTCCTCTGGGATCTTTATAAACCTCTCTACAGTGAACTGCTGCCTTAATACCTCCTTTGGCATTATCTTCCTGAGGAGGTCTATTCTGGAGAACTCGGCCTCCGGTGGATCCCTTGGTGGAGGTAAAGGCTTTGGGAGGTCTGGTATTACGTTATACCAATACTTCGGTAGGATTTCTTCTCTTTCTACCATTGGTACAACAAGAACACCAAGAAGTTAATAAAAGTTCAGATATATAAGAATTTCAGTACGTCTCAAAGGATTCAAAGTCCCCTCTGTAGTCCTCAAAACGAAAGTCCACTTTCTCCACCTTTGACAGAGGGGGGCCTCTCTTCACGACTTCTAAGAGCTTATTCAACGCCTCCTCGTACCCCTCAGCTACAACCTCAACTGTGCCGTCTGGAAGGTTCTTGGCGTAACCCTTTATCCCCAACCTCGCGGCGTTAATCTGGACGTAACGTCTGAACCCTACCCCCTGTACTAGACCGTAAACCCTTACGTACATTCTCTTCAACATAAACTTCACCTCAGTGTCGCTCCACTTCTTCACTGGCTCTGACTTTTCCCTCTCATCACAAACATATTTTAACTCTTTGTCATGCTTAAAAATTATGATTAGGATAGCAATAGCTGGACTAGGAAACTGTGCCTCCATGCTGGTCCAAGGGATAGAGTACTATAAGCAAAGGGGTAGGAACTTCACGGAAGGGTTGATCACGCCTTTTGTCGGGAATTACTCCATTACAGACATAGAGGTCGTTGCGGCCTTTGACGTCTCAAAGAACAAGATTGGGAAAGACATAGCGGAGGCCATATTCGAGAAGCCCAACATAACTCCCAAGATCGTCGATATAAAGAAGCTTGGGGTCAAAGTCAGCAAGGGGCCCGTGCTAGACGGCGTGGCCCCCCACATGGTTGACGTGTTCAACCCCGAGGTCGACGGGAAAATAGAGGACGTAGTGAGGGAACTAAAGGACTCGAAGGCAGACATCCTAGTTAACATGTTGCCAGTGGGTAGCGAGAACGCGACCAGAGCATATGCTAGGGCTGCTTTAGAGGCCAACGTAGCCTTCGTGAACGCAATTCCGGTGTTCATAGCTAGCGACCCTTCAGGGAAGTTCCCTGAGCTGTTCAAGGCCAAGAACATCCCGTTGGCTGGAGACGACGTAAAGGGGCAGATAGGCGCCACCATATTCCATAGGGCTATAACGTCCCTCTTTAGACTTAGAGGGGTAAAGGTGGAGGAGACCTACCAGCTAAACGTAGGTGGAAACACTGACTTCCTCAACATGAGGACTGAGGAGAGGCTTCACTCCAAGAGGATAAGCAAGACAAAGGCAGTAACCAGCACCTTGAATAACGCAGTTGAGATCGAGAGCGAGGGGAAGATTAGGATAGGGCCGAGCGACTACGTCCCCTTCCTGGGAAACACAAAGGTGGCCTACATCTACGTCAAGGGCAGTGGTTTCGCGGGGATGCCAATCAAGGTCGAGGCTAGCCTGGAAGTAGACGACAAGTCCAACTGCGCTGCAGTATTAGTTGACGTAATAAGGGCTGTGAAGATAGCGTTAGACAGGAAGATTGGGGGGCCTTTGGACAAGGTATCGGCATTCTACTTTAAGCACCCGCCAGTACAGGCTAAGGACGATGACGAGGCTTATCGGTGGTTTAAGGAGTTCATTATGTGAGGTATGCGGAGAGAGGGAGGCCACAAGGGAGTGCAGGCTCTGCAAGAGGAGAGTGTGTGAAGACGACTTTCTCCAAAGCAAAGGAATTTGTAAGATATGCGAGATGAGCTTGTGCCAGCTATGTGGAGAAAGGCTGGCAATAGGGTACTGTGAAAAATGCGGGAGGCTAATATGCCAAAAATGCACGTCTATTTCTGACGGGAGTAGAAGGATATGTAAGGAATGCGCGAAAAAATTACTTTCTCCTCAGACCTTGTAACATTAGCTTCTGCTCAATACTTGCCACTAATCTCCTAGTGCTAATAACCGCGTCTGGATTTACGCTCACGCTGTCTATCCCTTCCTTTACCAAGTATTCCGTTACCTCTGGGTAAACGCTTGGGGCTTGGCCACATATGGAGACTGTTCTGCCGTACTTATGGGCGACCCTTATCAGTTTCCTCATGGACCTAAGCACTGCTGGATCCCTCTCGTCGTAGTACCCTGTCCTCGCCAAGATCTCCGAGTCCCTGTCAACTCCTAGCGTTAGTTGGGCCAAATCGTTACTTCCTATGCTAAACCCGTCTACGATCTTTGCGAACTCGTCAGCTAGCACAATTACTGAAGGCACTTCAGCCATGACCCAGACCTTGAAGTTCTTGCCCCTCTCTAGCCCCTCATTCTCCATTATCTTCATCGCCTTCTTAAGTTCCGTTATTGTCCTCACGAAGGGGAACATGACCCAGACGTTGTTAAGCCCCATCTCTTCCCTTACCTTCTTTATTGCCCTTACCTCCAACCTAAACGCGGGCTCGTACTGCGGGCTAATGTACCTAGAGACTCCTCTCCACCCGAGCATTGGGTTCCTCTCTTCTGGCTCGAACTCTTCTCCTCCTATGAGTCCCTTGTACTCGTTGGTCTTGAAGTCCGAGAACCTGACCACCACTGGTCTAGGATATATCGCGCTAGCTACCCTGGCAACTCCCTCTGCTAGCTTGTTCACGAACTCTTCGGGCTTGCCTATTTTGATAAGGTACAGGGGATGATACCTTATCCACTCGCTCACTATGAACTCTATCCTCATTAAGCCTATCCCGTCAAACGGGAGGTCAACGTACTTCTCTATGACGTCTGGCTGGCCTAGGTTCATGTATATCTTGGTTCCAGTTACGGGATAAAGGCTAAGGAGTATGTCCCTACTTAGACCTTGAGTGGCGGTTGGCTTCTCCTCAGCCTTTTCCGTAACAATCCTACCCTCATACACCACTCCCCTGGTTGCGTCCACGGTGATGTCCTGCCCATCCTTGATGACCTTAGTCCCCTCCTTTGTCCCTACTACTGCTGGTATTCCAAGCTCCCTGGAGACTATGGCGGCGTGGCTTGTTATACCTCCCTCATCTGTGACTATGGCCGACGCGATCTTCATGATGGGAACCCAGTCTGGATCAGTCATCTTAGTGACCAATATGTCGCCCTTCTGGAAGTCCTTTGCCTCCTTAACGTCTAGAATAACCCTAGCTCTCCCGCTAGCTATTCCGGGGCTGGCAGCTAACCCTTTAACGAGGATCTTCCTCTCAGATATCTCTACCTTCTCCTCTTGCTGAGCTCTTGTCCTAGAGCTCCAATAGGTCTCTGGCCTAGCCTGTACTATAAACACGTTATCCGGGAACTTCATGTCGGCGTCTATGGCCCACTCTATGTCCATAGGCCTGCCGTAGTGCTCCTCGATTTTCAAGGCCATTCTTGCTAGCTCTATCGCTTCTTCGTCGCTTATGCTCATCTTGTCCGCCTCCTCACCCTTCAGTTCCACCTCAACGTTTTTCTTCTGGACACTGTCGTAGTAGATCTTGAGGGTCTTATGGGAAGCCCTCTTTTCCACGATCTTTAGCGTTGACTTCTCTATGACGATTTCGTCGGGGGTTACTCTTCCCCCCACCACTGCCTCTCCTAAGCCCCACGAGGACTCTATTACTATAAAGTTCCTGTCCCCGTTAGCTGGATGTAAGGTAAACATGACCCCAGCGGACCTCGAGTTCACCATCTTTTGCACGACAACTGCAATCCCGACCTTCTCTACGTCTATTCCCTTTGCCCTCCTGTACTCTATTGCCCTAGCGTTGAAGAGGCTCGCCCAGACCATCTTTACCCTGTTCAGGAGCTCTGCCTTGTTGACGTTTAAGTAGGTGTCCTGCTGACCAGCAAAGCTAGCGTTCTCTAAGTCCTCAGCTGTCGCTGAAGACCTTACTGCCACCAAGATCTCTGTCCCAACCTTGTTCGCAAGTTCCTCATATGCAGAGAGTATAGCCCGCTCGAGGTCTTCAGGGATCTTCGAGCTTAAGATGAGTTCCTTTATCTTCTCACTCGCCTTTTCTACGTCCTTCTCCTGTTCCAATATCTCCTTTATCTTTGGGCTCAAATTATTAAATGAGATAAAATAATAGTAGGCCTTGGAGGTAATTATAAACCCTGGAGGAACCCTTATGCCAAAGCTTACAAGCTCGCCTAAATTCGCCCCCTTCCCTCCAGCTATATCTATCATGTCTTTCCTAAGCTTAGAAATGTCGAGAATGTAACCACCGCTTACTACCTCCTCGACAATAACCCTCCACCATTAATAAATTCGCGTTAATGGCTTAAAAGTTTGCTTAGAATGTAAAAGTGAACAAAAAATAGATTATATAGAGAAAATATTAGCGAAGAGTTATTTTTGAGGAGCGTTACTCTTTTGCGTGCTGGTAACGAAGGAGGGCAACTCTGGGAAGTTCTCCTTCATCCTCTGCTCAGCTATTGCGGATGCCTCCTCCAGTATCTTCCTAGCCTCTGGGCTAGCTGGAGCCTGCTCTAGGTTAGCACCCGTAAAGTCTCCAGCTTCTATCACGACCTCCTGTAAGCCTTCCTCTACGTCGGCCAATTCCAGGCTTAACTCCGGCATCATTCCCTTTATGGAGTTCCTCAGCTCTTTCACCACTCCAACAACTGGGATTAGGTTGGTGAACACGTCTCCAAGCTCCGTCACTGTCTCAAGTCTGAGCTCTACTTGCTCTAGGGCTATCTGAGTAGCTATTAACTGCTTAGTCACCTTCCTGATCTCAGCGATCTCGTTAGCGTACATTGCTGCCCTTGCGGTGTCCTTGGACATCTGAGCGTCCACTACTCTCTCGAAGAGGACTCTGTCCCTCTCCTGCATCTTGGATATGTAAACCTCTAGCCTGCTAATAGTGGACTTGAGCTTGTAGTGTGCCATCACCAACTTATACCTCAAGGGCTGCTGAGACTTGAAAGCTCCCTTTATCTTCTCTCCAAGGCTGGGCTCTTGTTTCCCGTTCCAACCTTTAACGAATTCTTCTACCTTGTTGGCCATACGGCTCTGATTGTTACCTTAACACGGTAGTATGATTTAATATAGGCGTCCCATAATATACCCACGAGAAACGGAGCCATGCCCACAAGGTTTACCGCCAAATTAGCTGGTGAAAAGCTTATATTGGAAAACGTCTCGGGTAGAGACCTCCTTGTGAGGGAAGTCCTAGTTAAGTACAAGGTGTCCGTGGTAACCCCTCAAGGAGACGTGGGAGTGAGGACTATTACAGACGAGATCAGGGTGGAGAAAGAGGTAAAGAACGGCGGGAAAATAGAACTACCCCTTACTACCAACGACGTAGTAGAGGTCTCCGTTATCTTCAAAAACGGGGAGCTCACCTTGAGGGAAGATATTTCGCTTTAATCTTCTCCCAAATCGGCGTAATCCTCTTGACGACCTCTTCGTCGCTTTTGACTTCCTCTGGCCACTCCCTTCCCAGTTCTTCCTTGAACTTCCTAGTAGCGTCGATACCTATTTTACTGCCCAATGGGGGGTGTGGGGTAGTGTGGTCGAGGGAGTCGGTGAGGACGTTGGGTATAATCAAGACATCCCTAGCTGGGTCCACGGTAGACGCTATGGCGTAAAGCACTTGGTTAATGTCGTGGACGTTGACGTCTGCGTCTACCACAATTACCGCTTTGAGCAGGCTTAGTTGCCCACTCCCCCATATGGACATCATGGCCCTCTTACCCTGCCCTGGGTAGTTCTTTCTGATGGAGAATATCCCAATTCCCGTGAACAGACCGTACTCTGGCAAGTTCATGTCCACGAGCTCAGGGATGATCATTTTAAGGAAAGGGAGGAAAAGCCTCTCCACTGCCTTCCCTATCCACGCGTCCTCCAAAGGGGGCTTGCCCACTGAGGTGGCGTGGAAAATTGGCGACTTCCTTACGTAACTCCTCTCGAGTTTAAAGACGGGGTAATAATCCTGTGGAGTGTAATAGCCCAAGTGGTCTCCGAAGGGTCCCTCTAGCCTCACGTCGTTCAGGTCTACGTAGCCCTCGAAAACAGACTCTGCGTGAGAGGGGACTAGTATGCCGTTGTCCAGTTCATAGACGTCAACTCCCTCTCCCCTTAGGATCCCAGCGAAGAGGTACTTGTCCAACCCTGGGGGCACTGGGGAAGAGGCTGTGAACGCTATTACCGGGTCCACTCCGTTGACTATGGCCACTGGGATCTTGCTCACTCCCCTTTCCTTGTACTTGGACGCCGTTAATGAACCCCTCTTAAATGCCTGCCAGTGGACTATTGCCTCCTTTTCGTTGAGTACTTGAACCCTGTAGACGCTTAGGTTGTTTACCCCTGAAGGATCCTTTGTTATAACTATGGAAAAGGTAAAGTACCTCCCCGCGTCCTTTGGCCACGTCTTAAGCGCTGGGACGTCTGTGAGCCCAATTGAGCTCTCCTCGAACTTGGGACCACTGGACTTAGGCATGAACTTCCCCATCTTAAGGGCGCTCCCCAGCGACCTTACCTTCTCCAGGAAGGTAACGGGAACCTCACCTAAAATCGAGAGAAAGGACTCCGATATCCCTTCCAGATCCCTTGTCCCAAAGACGTCGTACACGCTCTCCATTGACCCAAACACGTTTGTGAGTACCTTCCAACCGTCGTAGTTCTTCACTTTCTCGAATAAAATAGGGGGCAAATTTGCGTAGGTAGCCCTTCTGCTGATCTCAGCGATCTCTAAAACTGGATCGACCTCGTCTTCAATGTGTATAATTTTACCTCTTTCTTCCATGAATTTTATATAATCTCTTAGATCCTTGAAAGTCATATTATAAAGTAGAATAATACAAAAAGCTTATATTTTTATGGAAATGAGCATTTGCAGACGGTGACTAAAGGTTGGAAACAGCCTAGAAGGCTCTATGAAGTGTTTGAACTGTGGTTATGAGTCCCCCTTGGATCAAAGGGTTATAACTTGCCCCAAGTGCGGGGGGATCCTAGAGATAAACGTTAAGCTGAAGTCCTTCTCCTTCTCAGGTTTGAGGGGGAGGGGAGTATGGAGGTACAGGGACGCCATCCCAGGGAAGTACGACAAGGTAGTTACGCTCAACGAGGGGGGTACCCCCCTAATAAAGTCGAGAGAAAAGGGAGAGGTTTACTACAAGTTTGAGGGTGCAAACCCAACTGGGAGCTTTAAGGACAGGGGAATGACGGTCGCGATTAGTTCTGCAGTCAATACTGACCACAAAGTAGTAGTGGCAGCTTCCACTGGCAACACCGCCGCCTCCGCAGCAGCTTACGCGGCTAGGGCTGGGCTAAAGATCTTCCTCCTACTGCCTAAGGGCAAAGTCGCTTTGGGCAAGCTAGCCCAGTCGGTGCTCTACGGGGCCACAATAATGGAGGTAAACGGCAGTTTCGACGTAGCTATGAGCGCCGTTATGAAGATCTACAGGGAGCTCGGCATTGTATATCCATTAAACTCGTTCAACCCTTGGAGGCTTGAGGGACAGAAGACAATTGCGTACGAGATTGTAGAGGAAATTGGAGTCCCAGACGCGGTAATAGTCCCGGTAGGAAATGCGGGCAACATTTACGCTATCTGGAAGGGTTTCAAGGAGCTCATGGAGGCTGGAGTGACAGACAGAGTCCCCAGGATGATAGGGGTTCAGGCTGAGGGGGCGTCTCCAATTGCCAACGCAATCATGAAAGGACTGGATAAGCCAGAGTTCGTGGAAAACCCCGAGACAATAGCCACTGCAATAAGGATAGGCAAACCGGTAAACTGGATGAAGGCGATGAAGGCGATTAGGGAGTCCAAGGGGTTTGCAATAACTGTCTCCGACAACGAGATAATGGAGGCACAAAAGGCGTTGGCCAGAAACGAGGGCATAGGTGCTGAACCTGCGTCAGCTTCATCGTTGGCAGGATACAATAAGCTACTGAGGGAGGGAATAGTGGACAGGAGTGAGAGGGTCGCGTTAGTTTTAACTGGTCACGCTCTAAAGGATCCGGACGCTATGCTAAGGCAAGACAAGAGGATAATCTCCATTAACCCTGACCAGGTCGAAATGACCATATTAGGTGAGGTAAGTGCCAGTCGTTAAGATAGGCGGTTCCATCCAGAAGGACGAAAGGGACTTCTCCTTAATTGTAGAGAAGATAAGGAGTTACGCCAAGGGAAAGACCATAGTCGTAACCTCGGCGCTGAAAGGGGTTACAAACCAGCTTATTTCGGCGACTGAGAACAGGGATAAGGCAGTGGAAATAGTCAGCGAAATCTACGACAGGCACGTCAAACTCCTGTCAAAGGTCGCAGAAGGGCCCGCGTTTGAGCAGGCCTTTAGGGAGATTTCGAAGATGGCAGACGAACTGTTCAAAATAGCGTGGTCAATAAGGGTTTTAGACGAGATGACGCCGAGGGTCAGGGACTACATCCTGTCCTTCGGCGAGAGGATGGCGACCGTAGTCCTTAACGCCTCTCTTAACTCCTCTAGGATCGAGTCAGTCGCCTACCCAGAACCACCTCTTGTCACAGACGACAACTTCGGGGACGCTAAGGTCATGGAGAAGCCCTCCTCTGTGGAGGTAAAGAAGCTTTTAGACATGAGGGCTAACGTCATCGTAGTCCCAGGGTTTATAGGGAGGACGGAGAACAACAGGTACACCACTTTAGGACGTGGAGGTAGCGACTACACAGCCACTGTACTTGGGAAGTTAACCGGGATAGGAGAAGTTAGGCTGATAACTGAGGTGCCGGGCATAATGACTGGAGACCCCAAGAAGTTCCCAAACGCAGTTACCATAAAGAGGCTCTCTCTGGAGGAGGCCATAGAGCTCTCTCAGATGGGGGCCAAGAGGCTCCACCCCAGGACATTTGAGCCCCTTTTGAACAGCAACGTACAAGTGATAATTGAGGGGCTCTACGATGAGGGCTACACGGTAGTGCAAGGTGAATGCGGAGACGACAAGGGAATAAAGGGGATAGCCGTGTTGGACGACCTAAAGCTAGTCACAGTGGAGAGCACTGACATAGTGGGAAAGGTAGGGTCAGCAGCCAAGGTAATGGAGGAGGCCAAGGACTCTGGAGCTAACATCGTCTCGATCTCACAGCCCGCCTCTGAGACCACAATACAGTTGGTGGTGAACTCCCAATACGCGGAGTCCCTCTCCAAGAGGCTAAAGGAGTTGCCAGACATAGAGAGGGTAGAGCTAGAGGACGTTGACGCCGTAAACGTAGTTGGTTGTGGCCTCAAGTTTAAGGAGATGTATAGGGAGGTGCTTAGGGAGGCCTCAAACTACAACGTAGTCTCCGTATCCAGGGGGCTAAACAACGTGAGCGTTACATTTATAGTGAAAAAAGACGACTCTTTAAACCTAGCTAAAGATTTACACGAGGTAGTTCTAAAATGGACAAAATAAGGGTCTCATTACTTGGCTCTACTGGAATGGTAGGGCAAAAAATGGTAAAGCTTTTGGCAAACCACCCCTTTCTCGAACTGACTAAGGTCAGTGCTTCCCCCTCTAAAGTAGGGAGGAAGTACCACGAGGCTGTAAGGTGGGTTGAGGGAGGGGAAATCCCAGAAAGCGTTAGAGACCTAAGGATGGTCTCCACCAGCCCAGAGGACCACAAGGACGTGGACGTGGTACTCTCTGCCCTCCCCAACGAACTCGCAGAGGACGTGGAACTAAAGCTAGTGAGGGAGGGGAAAGTAGTTGTATCTAACGCGAGCCCGTTTAGGATGGACCCAGACATACCGCTGATCAACCCGGAGATTAACTGGGAGCACTTGGAGTTGCTGAAGGCCCAGAGGTCAAAGAGGGGCTGGAAGGGTTTACTGGTCAAGAACCCAAACTGCACTGCAGCAATCTTGTCAATGCCGTTCAAGCCCATCTTAAAGAGCTTAAACGCGGACAAGGTCATAATTACTACCCTCCAAGCGGTAAGCGGTGCCGGATATAACGGGCTCTCCTTCATGTCGATAGAGAACAACGTTATACCTTATATCAAGGGAGAGGAGGAGAAGATACCAAAGGAGATGAACAAGATGCTCGGTAGCTTGAAAGACGATTCAATAACCCCTGCAGGGATCGACGCCACGGTAACTTCCACTAGGGTACCGACCAAGGTTGGGCACATGGGGGTCGTCAACGTGATAACGAAGGAGGGGAAAGTAGAGGAGATAAAGAAGGCCTTGAGCTCCTTTAAGTCACTGCCCCAAGAGAAGGGCCTACCAACTGCACCAGCCAAACCCATCGTCCTCCACGAAGAGGAGGACAGGCCCCAGCCGGAGATAGACCTAAAGTCCGGCAACGGGATGGAAGTCCACGTTGGTAGGTTTAGGTTCGAGAACGGCGTCCTAAGGTTCGTCGTACTGGGAGATAACCTAGTTAGGGGAGCCGCTGGGATAACTATTCTCACAGTGGAATTAATGAGAGAGTTAGGGTACATATGAAGGTAGACCTCCACGTACACACTTTTTTCAGCGACGGAAAGGAATCGCCTGAGACCTTAGTGGAGTACGCGAGGAAGAAGGGAATATACATCGCAATTACCGACCACGACGTCTCCAGGGGAGTGGAAAGGGTCAAGGGGAAGGCTATACCGGGACAGGAGGTCACCACGCAGTACGGACACGTTGTGATCCTCTGTAGTTTCCCCCCTTCCCCTCCAAGGGAGATCAGTGAGTTAGTGGACTACGCGAGGGAAAACTCGTGTGTGGTCTTCCCCTCGCATCCTTTCGACCTTTTTAGGAAAGGTATAGGAGACCACGTGTACGAGTACAAGTTTAACGCCATTGAGGTCTTCAACTCCAAGGCCCCCAAAAGGGCTAACTCAAAGGCGGAGGAGGCGTCTCAACGCCTACACCTCCTAGGGTTAGCTAACAGCGACTCCCACGTTAAGGAAGCCATAGGGTCGGCGTACAACGAGGTGGAAGTCGAGGAGTTTAACGTAGACGAGGTCTTGGAGGCGTTGCTAAGGGGGAGGTCAAAGCCAATGGGAATTGGGCTCAGCGTAAACGCTAAAATAAAGATCGCGGAATGGTATATACAGAGGAAGCTGTTTGAGAAAAATACCCGCAGAGCTCTGCGTGAGGTGTAAGGGGAAGAAGCTCCTCTGTGGGTTAAACTCCTGCCCCATTCTAGAGAGGTTTAGGGCAGTAGTAAACGCTACGTTGAGGATAGACCTAGACTCGAAAAAGTTAGAAGGGGCTACCCCGCCTAGCCTTGTCGTGGGGGAGAAGAGCTACCCAATGGTTACCCTTTCCTTTAACCTACCCCCTGGCGTATTTGGAGACGACGCAAGGGAGTACGAGAACCCGAAGGAGTGGTGGGGGAGGAAGTCGATAAACGAGATCGTGTCCTACAGGGCCTCTCTCGTCTCCAACGTTATTAGGGCAGACGTAAAGGACGTATGGAAGCTCTACGATAGGGAAATCCCGTTTGTCGCGGTGTCTCAAAAGCCCGTTGGCTCTGAGAGCGTAATAGAGGGTAAAATAGAGGCTAAACTACGCTTCGACGGTTACGTAATGCCTAGGGGCCCCTCAGTAATAGCCAGGGACGTGAAAGTTGTGGACAACCCTAAGCTATCGAAGCCCCTCGAGAGGCTTATATTCGACGACGTCAACGCCCAAGAGGCCGTAAAGGAGCTCTACACATCGGGGGAGGACGTCTACAGGATAATAAACGCCATGTCGCTGGGCCTCCTTGGCAGGAAGAAGAACAGGAGGCTAGTACCGACTAGGTGGGCAATCACCGCGGTTGACTCAACTATAGGGAAGCAGCTCCTAGATGAGGTGAGGGACTACGACTCGGTAGATAAGGTCGAGGTTTACTACCAGAAGTACTTGGGCAACTACTTTCACGTTATCCTTTACCCCTCCAAGTACAACGTCGTCTGGACGGAGATATGGCACCCGCTGAGCTTTTGGTCAAACGAGCTAGTGGTCTCAGACCTCAGGGAGAACTTTTGGGGAGAATACGACTTCATGGACGGGGGTTACATGGCTGCCAGAACCTCTGTGCTAGAGCACCTAAGTAAGGTGAAGAGGAGCGCCGGGATAATGATAATCAGGGAGATCACCCCAGAGTACTTTGCCCCCTTGGGAAACTGGCACATAAGGGAGACAGTAAGGAGGGCTATGGAGAACAAGGTGGCCACCTTTGATACTCTTGAGGAGGCGATAAAGTTCGTCCAGTCTAGGCTAAAGGGGAGGGTGGATCTAACGCAGGTCAAGTCAATCCGCTCAGTTTTGGCCCAGAAGACGATAGACTCCTTCTTTAAATGAGTAAAGAGAACACCGCCATCGCCGTGTAGAGCCTGTTCTCCGCCTGGTCCCACACGGCGCTCTTCTTGCCGTCAATAACGCTCGCCTCAACTTCCTCTCCTCTAACAGCTGGTAGGCAGTGCATGAATATTCCCCCTTCTGCTGTGTACCTCATTAAGTCCTCCGTTACCCTGTAGTCCTTTAGCTTTTCCCGCTTCTGCTGTGCCACGTCCTCTTGGCCCATGCTTACCCATACGTCGGTGTACACGACGTAACTTCCCCTAACCGCCTCGTAAGGATCATCGTAGAACTCTATGACGGCACCGGACCTCTCCGCCTCTTCTTCTATCCTCTTCCATATGTCTGACCTTGGCCTCATCCCAGGGGGAGAGGCTACCCTCAACTCAAGGCCCATCTTTGAGGCAAAAGCCATTAAGCTGACCAGCACGTTGTCGCCCCCGTCGCCTACAAAGGCTATTGTCTTGTAGTTGCCAAACTTTTCCTTAATCGTCATGTAGTCCGTCAGCGCTTGAAGGGGGTGGGAGAGGTCGCTCAACAAGTTAATGACTGGGACTCCGGAGTATTTGGAGAGCTTTACTAAGCTCTCGTGGGACAGAACCCTCGCCCCTATTCCGTGTACCATCCTACCCAGAACCCTTGCCGTATCTTCCACTGGCTCCCCCCTGCTCCACTGTATCTCTGACTTGTTTAACACAATTGGGTAGCCCCCAAGTAAATTGACCGCCTGCTCCGAGCTTACCCTTGTCCTAGTACTGGGCTTCTCGAAGATTAAGGCTATACTTTTACCTTGCAGGGACTTTGGGACGGAGTTCGTGTACACAGAGTGTTTCATCAAAAAAGAAGCGTCAATAATCCTCTCTATTTCCTCCTTCTCTAGGTCAAGTAGGCATAACAGATTTTTACCCTTGAGCATAAACCTTCATGGAATTAGGGATTAATATGGATATCCTAAAGATAGCAGAGGAGGCAGTGAAGGCCAGGCAGGGGAATAGGCCCAAGTACGACGAGGCGCACGTCGTCATGGCTTTGGAGGTGATAATGGGAGAGCAACCCATTGGCAGGATGAGCATAATGAAAAGGCTGGACCTCTCTGAGGGGCCTACAAAGACGCTCATGAGGAGGCTAAAGGAACTGGGTGTGATCAAAGTGGATAAGGTGGGTGGCGCGGAGCTGACCGAACTAGGGGAAAAAGTCGTGGAGGAATGGAAGAGGAAAGTGTCCATATCCCAAGTTAGGCTAAACTCCCTGAACTGGGATACCATGGAGATCGTGATAAGGGGGGGAAGGAAGATCCTAGAAGAGATGGGGATCATAAACTTGAGGGACGCTGTGATCAAAAGCGGTGCCGAGTCCACGCTTATAGCAGTCGTTACCGAAAACGGGATAGAGCTCCCCCCTAAGACCGACGAGTTGTCCTTGGGTAACCTCTTAAAGGAGATTAGGGATAGTTGCCCTACGTGTGCTCCTGGTGAACTAATAGTTTTCGTAACCCCTCCAAATAAGTACATTGCTTATAAGGTCGCTATTGGTCTAGTGAGCTATGAGGATCGGGTTCCTCGTTAACCCTTACGCTGGCTCTGGGGGGAGAATAGGGAGGAAAGGGAGCGACGACTTAAGGGTGGAGAACCCAGAGATACCCTTAAGGGTGAAGCGCTTTCTGGCTCTTGCTCCAAGGGTTAAGTACTTTGTGCCTAGGGGCAAGATGGGCGAGGCGTACTTTAAGGGGACTGACTTCGAGTACGAAGTAATCGACGCGGGCAGGGATAATTCCACTAGGGAGGACACTATAGCCAGCGTGAAAATACTCCAGGAGTTGGTAGACGTAATAACCTTTGTGGGCGGTGATGGGACAGCCAGGGACGTGGCAAGCGCCCTGACCAAGGAAGTCCCAATACTGGGGGTCCCAGCTGGAGTTAAGATGCACAGCGGCGTCTTTGCCACTACCCCTGAGTCCGCTGCGAGGATCCTAGCCGATTTCGTCCAAGGGAGGGCTGAAGTAGTGAAGGCGGAGGTACTGGACGTAGACGAAGAGGAGTATAGGAAGGGAGTATTCGTAGTCAAGCTCTACTTTGTAGTAAACACCATATCCTCTGGGAACTTACTGACCCCGAGCAAGGAAGAGTACTCCTCTGACACAGACGAGATATCTGAGTTTGTAATAGAAAACATGGAAGATAATGTGTATTATATAATGGGGCCAGGAAAAACTGTAAAAAACATAGAGGAGAAGCTAGGTTACTCAACAAATTTCCTGTCGACTGACCTATTTTTGGGGAAAAAGCTGGTCAAGGCAGGCGTGAACTATTTCGACCTCATAGCTTTAACCGGGGAGTTAAAGATAATCCTGTCACCTATAGGTGGCCAGGGCTTCCTCATAGGGAGGGGGAACCAAGAGATAGGCCCAGAGGTGCTGAAGAGGGTAGGGAAGCAGGGCATTATAGTGGTCTCCTCAAAGGAAAAGCTTAGGGGTATAGACTGCCTCAGAGTTGACAGCGGCGACCCAGAAGTAGATAAACTCCTACAAGGGGTATACAACGTTATCGTGGGGTACAACGAGTTCATGCCAATAAAAACGTGTAGTAATACATGAGACAGATATTACTTTGCTAATAAAAGAACCCATTTTGGTACAGCATTTAAAATTTCGCGAAAATGTTTAGACAATGGAGGAAGACAAGGCTATCGACGAAGTTGTAGAGAACCTCTCGAAGACGTACTTAAGGGGGTCTCCTAGGTCTAAGCTTGTCGAGGCAATAGTCGTTTTGTTACACGCCAGGCCGTTGAGGACGTCGGAGATAGCTACCAACCTAGGTTATGAGACCAAGTACGTGAGCAGTTACTTGAGCTACTGGAAGAAAAAGGGGCTAGTCTACCAGGAGGGTGGTAGGTGGTACCTTACACCTGACGGGGAGAACTTGGCCAAGGCCGTGATCGACTCCTACTCCAACTCCAGGTTTAAGGAGATGCTCGCGATTGCCAAACAACTAATTGAACCGGTTAATCAGCCAATAAACAACAAAAGTAGACAAGACGAGACAAAAGACGCCAAGGACGTTTTGTCGTTTATTGAGAGCAAAACCAGTAGTGCAGCCAAAAAACAACAAAGGAACGACCCAACGGTTTGCCTATCGGATACTATTGAAAAATTAGACGATGAAGAGAGGGAAATATTAATTTACTTAATCTCCAGATACAAACAATGGGGTTCTACGTACGTATATTTGGACCAGCTTCAAGAGGAATACAAGGCTGACCCAGCGTGGCTGTTTAAGGTCTTGAGGGGCCTCCAGACTAAGAGGATCGTCTACTTGTATAACGACCCAAAACTGGGGTTCAGGGTCGGGTTCTCCCAAGTCGTTAAGAAAAAACTAGAGGACTGTTAATTCTACTTCTTCATGTTTTGTGGCCAACCCCGTTATGCCTCTCGTTATTATGCTTTCATTATACAAACTAAAACTTTTAATTGTGACAAAAAATTACAGCCATGTATAGTAGTATTTAATAATGCCTAATGTATGAGTAGCAATCTATATAATACAAAACCTACGAAAATAGGGTATAAGGTGAGAGTTCTTGTCCTCAAACAAGTCCGTAAAGATGTCAGAAGAGGAGATCAACAAGGCCCTTGCCAAGGCCGAGAAAGAGGCCGAAAAGAAGGACCATAAGAGGATATGGATAGAGAAGATGATGAAGAGCGCTAAGACTTACTACAAGGTCTGTCCATACTACGATAAGAAGACGTCCAAGTGCTTCTTGGACCTCGCAAACAAGTGTACTAGGGAAGGGAGGTATGACAACTGCCCAGTCTTCATGAAGTTCCTCGAAGACAAGTACCAAGAGCTGACGTCCAAGAAGAAGATACTTCCGCTAGATTTCTTAGATCTGGCTCAGACAGTATAATGTGGATGGGTTGGCCAAGAAGAAGGTTGACGCTAAGAAGGATAAGCCAGTAGAGAAGGGTAAGAAGACTACTAAAGAGAAGTACGTAGATCCAGAGAAGCTGCTCGATGAATACTTGGACGACGCTGTAGTAGGCCTAGGCATTTCCAGTCTGCAGTTAGATAGAGATGAATACAAGGAGCTCATAAAGGAACCTTTTGTAGCTGCAGTGGGTCAAGTAAAGAGCAAGCCAAAGCTCTCTACCATTTTGAACAGGCTCTTGGCCAACAGGGATGGGTTAATGGAGTACTTAGCGATGAAGCTAGCTAGGATAAGGGAAGTAGAGAAGATGACCGACGAACAACTCGAGTTCGTGGTCTACAACACTAGGGCGGGAATAGTGGCGTTAGCCCCTCAGCTCTATAAGGAGGCAGTAAGGAGAGGTAGAAGCGACTTGGTGGACATCCTAAGGTATGAGTGGGACATGTATGGGATAAGGTCACCAATAAAGTGTCCTAAATGCGGTTTCGACTCCATTATGCCAGACTTCACTTGTAAGGTGTGTGGATACGAGATAAGTATGAAGGAATTAAAGGCACAGATAGGCGTTGTGGACTTGCTAAAGGACTATAGCAACATAGATCCAGAGGGGTTTAAGGAAATTCTGAGCAGTGGCTATTTTTACTACACGGCCGCTGGAGTAATTCCTCCCTCCAAGTTTAAGCCGGAACCGGGGACGCTGTTCTTTGAGATCGTGCTCAGCTCTTCTGAGAAAAAAGCCTTGAGCAGTATCGGCAGTACTCCTCACTAGGCTTTACGTAAGCCCCGCATATTTTACACCTATTCCCAGAGAATATTACTAAGGAATTTACAAAGGTGTGGAATATTTCGTTATCCTCGAATTCTCTGTGAGACCATTTCAATATTTCGTCCAACACCTCGTCGTTAGTGTTTAACTCCCCGGTTATTTCAGAGAACCCCTTAAGCTCCTGCAGTGGGGTGGAGATGAAAGGGATAAAGAACTTGACTCCTCTGTACTCCGTAACTACGTCGTAGTAGCTCAAGAACCCGTAGTTAGAGGTGGAGATCGAGTATACTAAGTAGGACAAAAAGAAGTCAGCGGTCATCGGTAGGATTACTTTCTTGTGGTTTGAATTGAACACCTCAGTAAACAGGGACCAAAGGGTCTCGTTTACGTTGCCCTTTGCCTCCACCCTTAATTCGTTGAAGGTTATGTTGCACCCCTTGCATATCCAGTTCACGATCTCCCTAATTAGACGCGCCACGCTCTCGTAAAATGCAGGGTAGGCCAAGAGGACCTTATCTCCCTTTTCTAGGAAGCCTGTAGAGGATAGCTCCCTCCTAACCCTCTTTACGATCTCGTCCCTGGCGCATTGCCTACAGAGCAGCTTCCCACTGACGTTGACCTCTCCTTCAAATCTATTGCACTTTACGCAGAGCACAAACTCCCTATTTGTACGCCGTAAATTTAAAGGTTGAGCATAGGGAAGTCCTAATCTTTACGTCGAGAGGAAAGAAAAGTTTATATATAAGCGATACTAAAGGACTTCAGAAAGGTGTCGTAAAATGTCATCCGTTCCGGTATTGCTTTTCAAAGAGGGTACTTCTAGGTCAACTGGTAGGGACGCATTAAGGAACAACATCCTAGCTGCCAGGACTTTAGCTGAGATGTTGAGGTCAAGCCTAGGCCCTAAGGGACTCGACAAGATGTTAATAGACAGCTTTGGCGACGTGACCATAACCAACGACGGCGCTACTATAGTCAAGGAGATGGAGATACAGCACCCGGCTGCAAAGCTCCTAGTTGAGGCAGCAAAGGCGCAGGACGCAGAGGTGGGAGACGGAACCACTAGTGCGGTAGTGTTGGCAGGCCTCTTCCTAGAAAAGGCTGAAAACCTGCTCGACCAGAACATCCACCCCACCATAATCATCGAGGGGTTCAAGAAGGCCTTTAACAAGGCAGTTGAGCTCCTGCCCCAGCTGGCCACCAAGATTGACGTAAGCGATCTAAAGTCACCCACTGCGAGGGAGGCCCTAAAGAAGATTACCTATACCACCATGTCGAGTAAGTTCATGGCTGAGGGGAGCGAGCTCAACAAGATAATGGACATAGTTATCGACGCAGTTACCACTGTAGCCGAGCCGTTGCCAACTGGAGGCTATAACGTTTCTCTTGACCTAATAAAGATTGACAAGAAGAAGGGAGGCACAATTGAGGACAGCCAGCTTATCCGCGGTATTGTGCTCGACAAGGAGGTTGTACACGCAGGGATGCCGAGGAGGGTAGAGAAGGCTAAGATCGCTGTCCTAGACGCTGCACTAGAGGTCGAGAAGCCAGAGATCTCCGCGAAGATAAGCATAACTAGCCCAGAACAAATAAGGGCGTTCCTAGATGAGGAAGCCAAGTACCTTAAGGAGATGGTCGACAAGTTGGCCTCTATTGGGGCTAACGTGGTCATATGCCAGAAGGGAATTGACGACATAGCCCAGCACTTCCTAGCCAAGAAGGGGATCCTAGCGGTCAGGAGGGTTAAGAGGAGCGACATTGAGAAGTTGGAGAAAGCCCTAGGGGCCAGGATTATAAGCAGCATCAAGGACGCCACTCCAGAAGACCTCGGCTACGCTGAGCTAGTTGAGGAGAGGAAAGTAGGGAACGACAAGATGGTATTCATTGAGGGCGCAAAGAACCCAAGGGCAGTGAACATCTTGCTGAGGGGTTCAAACGACATGGCTCTGGACGAAGCTGAGAGGAGCATCAACGACGCTTTGCACGCCTTGAGGAACATCTTGATGGAGCCTTACTTCGTGCCAGGAGGAGGGGCAATAGAGCTAGAGCTCGCGGCGAGGCTAAGGGACTACGCTAGGACAGTTGGAGGTAAGGAGCAGCTAGCCATTGAGGCCTATGCAGAGGCACTAGAGGAGATACCGGTGATCCTAGCTGAGACCGCAGGCCTTGAGCCCGTCTCCTCATTAATGGAGCTGAGGGCTAAGCACGCTAAAGGATTAACTAACGCTGGCGTTGACGTAATTAACGGCAAGATAATTGACGACATGTACTCAATAAACGTCGTAGAGCCAATAAGGGTAACGAGGCAGATACTGAAGAGCGCAACTGAGGCAGCGACTTCCATCTTGAAGATAGACGACCTCATTGCAGCGTCCCAGCTCAAGAGCGAGAAGAAGGAAGGAGAGAAGAAGGAAGGAGAAGAGGGTTCCTCGACTCCTTCCCTAAGCTAAAACCTTAATTTTTTGGAACCCCGTTTTAGAACTTCTTGTACATTATAACGGTGTCTGACCCCTCAAGGTCTTTATAGCCGTCAATTTCTTGGAGGACTTTTTCCGCAGCAGACTTAATCTCCGCATCAGTATAGCTGTTAATGATCTCCTGAAGCAGTTTCCTAGCCAGTTCAACTCCAATGATTAGAACGAGGTCTGTGAACTCTGAACTTAGGAGGTAATCTTTTAACCTCTTAGGATCCCCTCCGTAAGAGGAGAACTTGTACTTAGATTCCGCGTTCGCAAGCAACCTCCTCACGTCGTCCAACCTCTTTAAGTCGAGGGTATTGGGCGTTAGCACTTTGCTTGCTACGTGCCTCAGGAAGTCAGGCTGATCCAATCCAATCCGCCTATTAATGTTTTATTCCCTATCGTCTATAAAAGACTTCAATATAATGGTGCTTTGAAACTCTTAATGAACATTTAAAAGTAAAATTTTACATATTTATCACAGTGTCTATAATGAGTGCTAGGAAGAGAAGGAAGAAGGTTGAGACCGAGGGCACTGAAGAAGTCGAGAGCAAGCTTAAGGTGGTCTACTCGGACAAGGACGTTGTAGTGATGACTGCTCCTAACGAGGAGGAACTGAAGCAGATACTTCTGGATCTCTTGTCGGAGAAACCCATGAACTTGAAGGAGTTGCATAGCAAGTTGTCTGGGATCGCCAGCGAGGACAAGATCAGGAGGGCTTTGGCCAGCCTCTCCGAAAAAGGTCAAGTGACTTTACTGGAAGACGGTAGGTACGCAAAGCTAGGTACCGAGTAAGGGTTTTCCGTCTAATCAGTTCCCCTTAAAGGGCATTTTTGCCAATATTTGCTACACAGTACTGCCGAGCTTTCAGTCAAAATCCTCCCTAGAACCTTACAATAAGCGATGAAACCAGGGTTTGCCCTCAGTAACTGGAAAAACTGGCACTCGCTGTCCACCTTTTCTTCAAGCACGTTAACTTTGGGGTAGAACTTGACCTCTTGCTCGATCTTTTCCTCATCGTATAATTCAAGTCCTTGTTTATCGTCCCCCTTATCGACGTAAAACCTACACCCCTTGTAGGTCTTAAAGCACCGCTGTGGGCTAACAACGCTGTCTGAAGGTGTGTCAAGCATGGGGGAAGTACAGTAGCCGTTCTTGTAATAGGGACATACTTCACGTTTCTGCAACGTCTCTCACTATCAAGTGTATACCCAACAGCCCCTCTTCGTCCTTTGAGCCTGGTAGGTGGATCCTGGTCACGATTACGTTGTCCACTGAGGACTTAACTTTCTCCAACACTTCCCTTATCTTCTCGTCGTTGACCTTCTGTTCCTCGTTTTCTACTACCAACACGTCCGCGACTTTCATGTTTTACAACTTTAGCTAGCAAAGAATTAAAAGCTACACACTCTATTACACATGTGAACGTAATAAGGGAAGCAAAGAAGGAGATGGCTAAGGTAATATCGCAGGCCATCGGCGTTGACGAGGAAAAAGTCTTTAATAACATAGAGTACCCGACGAAGGAGGGACTTGGGGATTTATCGCTTCCCCTCCCTTCCGTAACGAGGAAGCTAGACGTAGAGGTCGGAGGGAGGGGCAAGTACGTAAGGGTACTCAAGAGGGACGGTGTATTCGTCAATGCCTACCTAGACGAGGTGAACGTATTCAAGGAAATCTTCTCCAATTTGGGCGAAGATTATGGCCTGGAGAAAGTGGACAAGCCAAAGAGGATAGTGGTAGAACACACAAGTGCAAACCCAATACACCCTTTACACATAGGCCACCTAAGGAACGCCGTGCTGGGGGACACCTTGGTAAGGCTCTTGAAGTCCAGGGGGCACGTAGTCAACTCGAGGTTTTACGTGAACGACAGCGGGAGGCAGGTGGCCATACTCATCTACGGGCTTTCCAAGCTCAACTACCCAGAGCCCCCAGCTGGGGCAAAGAAGGACGAGTGGCTAGGACTAATTTACGCAATGACCAACGTAATCCTCGAGATAAGGCAAATAACCCAAGAGCTGAAGGGCGCAAGCGAGGGCGAGTACAAGGAAAAGATATCCAAGAGGGACGAGCTAGTGGCGGTAGCTCAAAGCCTTAGAGAGAGGAACGAGGAGTACTTCGACGCGCTTTCTGAGGGAATATTAAAGGACGAGGATCCAGAGAAATCAATTCTGGACATAATCGAGAGGTACGAGAGGGGAGAGGAAGACGTTAAGCGGATCGTCAGGAAGTACGTAAACTACGCGTTGGAGGGGTTCATGGAGAGCCTCGGAAAACTCGGCATATCCTTTGACGTATTTGACTACGAGAGCGACCTCCTTTGGAGCGGTGACGTCAAGAAGGTCCTTGAGGAAGCGATGGAATCTAGGGCTAGGATAAACTACAAGGGCACTTGGGCTTTAGACTTGGAGAACTTCATAGACGACTCAATTAGGGAAGAGCTGAGGATACCCAAAGGGCTGGAACTCCCGCCCTTAGTCCTTATGAGGTCAGACGGCACTACCTTATACACATTGAGGGATGTAGCTTACACCTTCAAGAAGTTCTCAGACTTTAAGGCTGACGTTGTAGTTAACGTAATAGCGGAGCAGCAGGCAGTACCTCAGATTCAATTGAGGGCAGCTCTCTATTTGCTTGGGTACCCTGAGTACGCTAAGAACTTGATCCACTATTCCTACGGCATGGTGAACCTCCAAGGCATGAGGATGAGTGGTAGGTTGGGAAGGTACATTTCCTTTGACGAGATATACGAAAGGGTAAGAGAGGTAGTGGAGGCGAAGGTGAAGGAGAAGAACGGAAACCTAGAAGAGCTGGACGAAATCGTAAACTCGGCAATAAGATACGCAATAGTCTCAGTCTCAGCTAACAAGCCCGTTACCTTTAACGTAAATAAGGTGACAAACTTGGAGGAGAACAGCGGACCTTACTTGCAGTACACTTACGCTAGGGCATATAATATACTAGCTAAGGTGACTGATGACTTAAACGTCGACGAGGTCGATCAGTCTGAACTAGTGGTAGAGAAGAGGAAAATACTCCTTATGGTGGCGAAGTTCCCCGAGGTCTTCGCTAAGGCTGCAGACGATATGAGCCCAGAGACATTGACGGTATTCTTGAGGCAGCTCTCGGACGTCTTTAACGCTTGGTACGATAAGGAGAGGGTTATTCAAGAGAAGGATAGGAGGAAAAGGGTTACAAGGATATTCCTAGTTAAGGGAGTAGAGGCCGTACTGAGAAACGGTTTAAAATCACTGGGTATAAAACCCTTGAGTAAGATGTGATGGACCCGTAGCTCAGCCAGGACAGAGCGCAGGCCTCCGGAGCCTGTGGTCCCGGGTTCAAATCCCGGCGGGTCCGTTGCGGGGGTACCCCTGCACTCCCACTACTATCTTTCAATTTTAGATACGATTCGATAACGCCAGATAAGGAACCGACGTAGCGTTCCTTTACCTCACCGTTTACGTTCTCTCGCTTGTAAACGTAATACCGTCCTTTAATTGGTCTAATTATGTATTCGCCGTATTTATAACGGGACTTCTCTTTCGCCATTTCTACGTCACGTATTACGGTTACCAAAAATGCATAAAAGTTATATTTGCAGATCGTAAAAAGTCACTATTATCTTATGTTAAAGTGAAAGTTAAGGGTAAAATCCGAGGTCATACCACTAGCCGTATTGGGAAGGATTATTTATCCTTTGTAGCTTAAATATTAGTGGAGTCAAATGCTAGCTAACGTTAGCTTAACAACGCTAAACAAGATTTTCGTAGTAAAACGAGATGGTAAAAAAGAGGAGTTCAAGTTCGAGAAAATACTCGCAAAGCTTGGCTTTGTACCGGACAAGGTAATGGACGGCATAGCCCAAGACGTGTTGCAGTTAGCTAAGGACAACGTAATAGACAGCAGGACAATCGCCGACGTGGTAGAGAGGAACCTCATAGAGAACTCCCTTGAGCACCCAGAGCTAATGGAGCTGGCGAAGAGGTACGTGTTAGCCAGGATTTACAACCACGTCTTCGGGAAGGGCAACTGGAAGCAGTTCGACGAAAAGGACTTGCTACTCTCGTATAACTCCCTTAAGGTACTGGAGGCCAGATACCTACTCAAAGACCCAAACACCCTTAGGTATATAGAGACCCCCCAGATGATGTTCAAGAGGGTTGCCCATTTCTTAGCCAACGTGGAAAGAATGTACGGCAAGACCGACGACGAGGTCAGGAACATAGAGGAGGAGTTCTATGAGTTAATGTCCTCCCTCAAGTTCCTCCCCAACACACCGACGCTGATGAACAGCGGTACTAGGCTAGGCATACTCTCTGCGTGTTTCGTCCTCCCAGTAAAGGACTCCATGACGTCTCCAGAGGGCGATGGCATATACGACACACTGAGGGCAATGGCTTTAGTCCACCAGCAGGGTGGAGGGACTGGCTTTGACTTCTCGGAACTCAGGCCAAAGGGAGATATCGTGGCGTCAACGGCAGGGGTCGCCTCTGGGCCCGTCTCGTTCATGAAGATATTCGACGTCTCTACTGACGTAGTGAAACAAGGAGGAAAGAGGAGGGGGGCTAACATGGGCGTCATGCACGTCTGGCACCCCGATATCGAGGACTTCATTCACGCCAAGACTGGTCAGCTGAAGGACGTGCAACTGCAGAACTTCAACATCTCAGTGGGCGTTTACGACTATTTCATGGAGAAGGTTGAGAAAGGGGAAGAGGTACCACTTATCACGCCTAGGAAGACAAAGATACCCGGCACTGACCACGACTACTACATAGTAAAGGCAAGGAACTACATGTCTGAGGAGTGGGTACAAGAGGTCGTACTGAACGAGCTGGAGGAAAAAGGTTCTGTGTACCTAGACGAGAGCAAGATAATCACCGTGGATGAGGCACTTATCATAGCTGAGAGGGAGGGGGCAATAACCAGGTGGGTAAACGCCAGAACCCTCTTTAACGAGATAGTCAAGGGAGCGTGGGACAGCGGAGACCCTGGTCTCCTCTTCATAGACACCATAAACAGGAGGCACCCCGTGTGGTACCTCGGTAAGATCCAAGCGACCAACCCATGCGGTGAGGAACCACTACTGCACTGGGAGAGCTGTAACTTGGGCTCAATCAACCTGGAGAAGTTCGTGAAGGAGGTGAACGGTAAACCCACAGTAGACTGGGAAGGTCTAGCTAAGACCGTGAGGTACGCTGTTAGGCTCCTAGACAACGTGATAGACGCAAACCGCTACCCCTTAAAGCAGATAGAGGAGGCTACCAAGAGGACTAGGAAAGTGGGACTGGGGGTAATGGGCTTAGCGAGAATGCTCATAAAGCTGGGCATCCCCTACGACAGCGTCGACGCCGTGTACTTGTCTTACCAGCTGGCTAAGTTCATCTACTACCACGCCTTCAAGGCTTCAATAGAGCTAGCCAAGGAGAAGGGTTCCTTCCCTGGTTATGACGCTAGGCTCTACAAGGACATATGGGAGGACGCCAGACCATTCGACGAGCTCTTAAGGATAGCTGGAGTAAACGACAAGCCCTCATTAAAGGTGAGGGAGCTCACGAAAGTAGTAGATGCTCTGGACTTCTCAGAGCTGAAGGGAGAGAGGCTCCACGGTCTTAGGAACGCCACAGTGGTCTCCGTGGCACCAACTGGCACTATCTCAATCATAGCCGGGACGTCTTCCTCAATTGAACCGTTATTCGCACTAGCTTTCATTAGGAACGTGGCAGTGGGGAAGTTCATGGAGATCGACCCGCTATTCCTAGAGTACTTGAGGAAGTACGAGCTCGACAACCCTGAGGTGGTGAAGAAGATAGCTGAGACTGGCATGGTAGGGGACAACGTATTTATGCCCGCAACTATCAGGAAGCTCTTCAGGACTGCCCACGAGGTACCGCCGGAGTACCACGTGCTACATCAAGCAGTGTGGCAACAGTGGAACGACTCGGGCACCTCAAAGACCATTAATTTGAGGAGTGAGGAACCTCCAGAGACTGTAGAGAGGGTGTACTTAATGGCGTGGAAGCTCGGTATCAAGGGCATCACGGTTTATAGGGACAAGAGCAAGTCGCAGCAGGTCATCTACTTTGGCATAAAGAAGGAGAGGGAAGAGCTAGAGAAGAAGAAGGAAGGAAAGCTAGTGCCGTCCTCCCTTAGAATGGACAAATACGTAGAGGTAAGTGAGAACTACGCTGGAGGGTGCAAGACCTGTGAGTTATAAAAACTTTTTTATACTGTAATAACGTATTTTTAAAGTGTAGAAGATCATGTCTCTTACATTACCTTGCGAGTTCTCCGTTAAGGAGATTTTGCCTGCCTTAAGGTCTATAATTGCCGAGAAGCTTGTCACGGAGAAGGGGATGTCTATCTATAAGGCTGCGAACACTATGGGGATAACCCCCGCGGCAGTAGCGAATTACGTAAATAAGAGAAGGGGCACCGGAATACGTAGTCTCATAGAGAAGGACGAGAGGCTAATGGGTTTGGTCAACGATCTTGTGGACAGGATGGTAAACAGTAAAGTAGAGAACCTATCAACTTATTATTGTATATTGTGTTCCGAGGGAAAGAGGGTACTCAAGAAGACCGGAATGGAAGTACCTCCGTGCATGTACGAGAACTACGTCATGGTTAAATAACCCTTTTCTTTAGGTATTGTTCAATTAACCTCTTTACCTTCAGTTTTACAAGGTGAATCCCCCATCTTCTGAACGGTATCCTTACCCTGTCAAACTCCGGAGTCAATTTTTCGTTCTCGTCGATTATCTCGGCGTCCACTATTCTTGCCGTGACGTATAGGGTTGAAACTACTGGGCTATCCCACATGTTGACCAGCGCTAGCGTAAGCTCACCGTCGTTGTAGTCTAGGTAAAAGGGCAATATCGACGCTGGCTCGAGCCTGTAGAGTCCCACTCTGTACTTTGGCTTGAAGTCCAGCCTTATTATTGGGTTTGATAGGTCCCAGCTAGTCCTGTATGGCTTAACCTCTCTCCAGTTTTCTCCCCTTACCATTAGGACTCCGTTTCCTTCCACCTTTACCCTTCCTTTCTCGAAGCTCACTCGAATGGGGGAAGAAGAGATAAAGCAATAGGCTTGTTCCAGTTCAGCGCAGACAAAAGAGGAACTCTCAGGAGGCTCCCTAGAGACCTCAATGAAAAAGGGGTTGAGGTATATAAAGTCCGGATTGAGAAACCTAGTATCCACGCTTAACGAGTTTGCCAATTCCCCGCTCTCTTCCTTAAACTCAAAAAGCACCTCTCCAGGCTTTAGACTACCCCTATTCCAAGGGGACGGGTTAAAGTAGCTCTCTCCTTCTTCATAGGGTATTAGGTCTTGGACTAGCTTAGCTAACGCTTTTTCATTAAGTCTGTCAAAGCTCCAAGGAATACTCTTGATCGTTAATGGGGTTCTCACTATCACCTCTTCGCCTTCCCCGTTAGCCTTTACGCTTGTCCCGTCTGGGCCAACGATTCTGGAGTTTAGCCTCCAGTAGACCTCTTTGGCTCCAGCGAGTTTAAGGAGCTGCGGCAGTTGTTCGATCGAGAGGTCTTCGTCCTCTAGCTTTACGCTTTCGACCTTGCCTAAGAACGGAAAGGTAAGCAGTGACCTGGGAAGCAAAAACTCACACCGTCAGACAAATGCCTTTTCGTCACCTTTCGGGATCGGGGGTAACTCTTCACCTGATGTAGTTTTGTAATTCCCTCTTTATTAATTCAGCTACTTTCTTGCCCTCAGCTCTACCCCTTACCTTTGCCATTACTCTTCCCATGACTAAGTTAAAGGCCTTGTCCTTCTTTTTCTCGATCTCCTCTAGGTTCTCCTGTATAGTGGCCTTGACTATTTTCTCGAGCTCTTGGTCGCTTATTGTGGAGAACTTGGAGATCAGCTCGTCTATGGTTCCCTTACCTAACGAGAACTCGAGTAGGATCTCTGGGATTGAGTCCTTGCTTATCTCCCCGCTGTGGACTTTGGCTATTACGGCCTCTATAACGTCGTCGGTGATGAGCTCAGCTTTCCCTCCTTGGCTCTTCACGTACTTTACCGTGTTCTCTATTGTAGTAGCTATAACCACTGGGGGCACCGTGGGCGAGTACTTTCTCGCCAGCTCCTCGAACAGCGTTAGCTTGGGACTGTTGAGGATCTGCTTAGCCAGCTCTTCTCCAAGTCCCATCTCCATTAAACTCTTTAACTTCTCCTCGGGCGAAGGAGGCATGTAGTCCCTTGCCTCAGCCAATAGGCTCTCCGTGACCCTTAGTGGTGGGATGTCAGTCTCCGGGTACATCCTCGCTGAGCCAGGCTGGGGCCTCAAGAACCTAGTAGTGCCGTCGTCTTGAGCCCCCCTAGTCTCCTTGGGCACACCTTCAAACGCAAATAGCACCCTGTCCCTTATCACCTCGTACGCCTTTTCCAGCTTCTCCTTTGGCCCCACTATGAGCACAAACGCGTCGCCCTCCCCAACGCCTAGGGTGTCCCTGACCTTTTTGACCTCTTCTTCCGTTATGCCGTAGTTTGGCAGCTCGTCTGAGTGGAAGATCCCGCCTAAGCCCGCCAAGACCCTCACGTAGTCCGCAACCTCCGTCCCGAAACGCCTATTCGGCATCAGTTCCCAACCAAATATCCCCTTAAATCCCTTGACCTTGATGCCGTAAACTCTTCCCCCTGACTTAAGCGTATTCTGGACTATCTTGCTCTTTGACGATCTAAACATCTCCGTTAAGTCCTGTTTGACTAGATCCCTCGCCACTTCCTCCTTACTTGTTCTCTTCCTCAACTCGTCCCTTATGGCCAAGAGGTTGTACTGCCTTAATGCCTCGTTCTCGATTATCTTTGGTATCAAGTCCAGCTCCTGTACTCCCTTGATCTCGACCTTTACTCCCCCAGCAATGGAGACGTTAAGGTCTTGCCTTATGGTACCTAGGCCTCTCTTCACCTTTCCCGTAAGCCTCAACATCTGGCCTATCTTGAAGGCAACCCTCTTAGCCTGTTCTGGGGTGTGTATGTCCGGAGCGGTGGAAATTTCTATCAAGGGTATACCTAGCCTATCTAGGTTGTATACTACTTCCCCTTCCTTTTCCTCCACTTTTCTCGCCGCGTCCTCCTCAATGGCCACAGTCTGTATGCCCACTTCCCCTTCCTCGTCCAATATTGAGCCCCCTAGGCCTACTATGGACGTCCTTTGGAAGCCAGAGGTGTTTGAGCCATCTATAACTTCTTTCCTCATGACGTAGATCTCGTCAACTACTTTACCGTTAAACGCCAAGGTCATCGCAATACCTATTTTCGCGGCCTCCCTGTTAATCTCGTGGGGGGGCTCCTCATCGCACTCTACTAGGCAACTGCTCTTTTCTGGGGCTCTGTAGACGTACTTCTTTCCCTTTTCCCATTCAAAGAGCGCTGCCACGTCAACCTCGCCTATTTCGCTCATAACTGGCCTTAAGAACCTCTCAAAGGTTGTCTTGTACTCGTCGGAGAGCAAAGTAGGACAGTTGCAGAACAGCTTGCGCTGGGTGTCTAGTTGTTGGTGGATCTCGAGTCCCACCTTTAATCCTAGGGATCTGTAGTCCAGCTTACTCATGGTCCCACCTAGGGAAAAGATCCATCGAGTGCCTATAGTTTATTTCTCCCGCCATGTTAGTCAACATCAAGGACTTTACCTTATCAACGTCGTCTTCGTGAGCCAAGACCCACATGAGCTTCACCAAAGCCACCTCGGGGAGGATGTCCTCTAGTGGAACTACGCCCGCTTGCTGTAGTAGCCTCCCAGTGGTGTACACGTTCATGTTTACCCTCCCAAAGAGGCATTGGGAGGTCATCCCTAAGAAGACCCCATCCCTTGACGCCTTCTTGAAGTGTTCTATAAACTGGGTGGAAGTGTGCCCCAGTCCGGTCCCCTCAATTATGATTCCCCTTACTTTTTTCTCCTCCAGCAGGTAGTCCACGATTGAGGGATCCATCCCAGGGTAGTACTTGAGTAGGAAGACCCTAGTGTCGAACTTTGAGTCCAGCACCGTTTCCTCCCTTTTAGGGAAGAAGTCCGACCTCAAGAGCTTCACCTCTCTTTCCCTCCAGAACACCTTGGCTAATGGCCTATCGTTGATGCTTTGGAAGGCGTCCCTCCTGCTAGTGTGCATTTTCCTCACCTTTACCCCTCTATGCACTAAGGTATACGTGTCGGAGCTCTCCCCGTGCATGTTTACGACTACCTCTCCAAAGGGAGCAGTCTTAGCTAGAATAACGGAGCTGAGCAGGTTAATTGGCGAGTCGCTACTGGGCCTGTCGCTACTTCTCTGCGAACCAACTAGTACGACAGGGCCTTGAAGGCCTTTGAAGGAAAAGGCCAGTGCTGCAGCCGTATAGGCCATGGTGTCAGTGCCGTGGGCCACTATTACGCCCAAACTGCCTTCGTCAAACGCCTTCTTCACGGCTTCAGCTATCTTAACCCAGTTCTCTGGCGTCATGTTTTCGCTCAGTATGCTGAAGAGGATCTCAGAGGATACCTTTGCAACCTCGTTGATCTCCGGGAGGAACTGAACTATCTCCTCCGTAGTCAAAGCTGGTCTCACTGCTCCAGTCTCGTATTCCACTTTGCTCACTATCGTTCCCCCGGTGCTGATTATCTTGACCTCCCCTTTGCCCACGCCGTCTTTCTTTGGTAACTGTCTCCCAAATCCCCTCTTTTCCACCAGCCTTACGTTCGCGTTTTCCACCGAAATCCCTACGTTATAGCCGTTGTCCATCTTCACGACGATAATGTCGTCGTCCTTCGAGTAAGAAGGCATCAGTATACCCTTTACCCTGACTTTCTCCTTCTCTACCTCAATAATGTCCCCTATCTCAGCCCCTATCTGGGACAACAAGTCAAGGGCCCTACCCCTATAACTTTCAAGAGGCATTTGAGAAAAAATACTTTGAGTTTAATAAAAAACCTTGTGAAATCACTTCTTCTGTTGCGACGATGCCTTAACTATCCTCTTTTCGTACTCGATCCTGTTCCTTAGCCTAGGTGGCTCTTTGGACTTCTCCTTTGGCTGTATTTTCGGTGTCTGGCTCCTTACTTTTCCCGCCTTAGTTAGCGAACCGTGAGACGGCATACTGACTTCAGAAGTATTATACCGAAAACAAGAAATTTAAACTTAGAGCTTTAAGACTTCTGGGCTAAATATAATGAAGATCTATCTCGTCGAACACGTCATTGGGTCATTCGCCTTTGACGAGAGCGGGAAACTTATCGATTACGTCCTTAACCCCAAAGACCTGGGTAAGATAGTTGACATGCTCGTGGATCGCGAAGAGCACGGAAACCCCTTCCCCTCAGTAATGGAGCTTTTGCAGAAGTTAAAGCCCTCAGAGGTAGTAATAGAGAACGAGGCTGAGGCCTCGAAATTGCAGGGGCTGGGCATTAGGGTAGCAACCGAAATACACCATTTAGGGGCAAAGGAGTTCAGGCAGTCGCTAGTCAAGTACGCTCTCGAATCGAAGTACGCGTCTAACGAGGAGGAACTTTACTCCTTCCTTTACCAGGTTTCCTTTGAGTACACAAGGAGAAAACTGAGGAAGGCGTCGCAGAAGAGAGACCTCTTGGCCATACAAGCAGTGAGGGCTATAGACGATGTAGACAAGACGATCAACTTGTTCTCTGAGAGGCTAAGGGAGTGGTACAGCCTCCACTTCCCCGAGTTGGATAAAATGGTAGAGGATCACCAGCTTTACTCAAAAATAGTCTCCTACCTAGGGTACAGGGATAACATAACGCAGGAAGCGTTAGAGGAACTTGGGTTAAACGAATCAAGGGCTTCAAAGATAGCGGAAGCCGCTAAGAGGAGCATAGGCGCCGAGATATCTGAGGACGACATTAACTCAATTAGGATGCTGTCTAACGCGATCCTCGAGCTCTACAGGATAAGGAACGATTTGGCAGATTACGTGGAGTCAGTGATGAGGGAAGTCGCGCCTAACGTAACTTCCCTAGTAGGACCAGTCCTTGGGGCTAGGCTACTCAGCTTAGCGGGGAGCCTTGAGGAGTTGGCCAAGATGCCAGCTAGCACTATCCAAGTGCTTGGAGCAGAAAAGGCCCTCTTTAGGGCATTGAAGACCGGCAGTAGGCCTCCAAAACACGGTATCATCTTCCAGTACCCAGCTATTCACTCATCTCCTAGGTGGCAAAGAGGCAAGATAGCTAGGGCTTTAGCCGCTAAGCTCGCAATAGCGGCTAGGGTTGACGCCTTCAGCGGAAGGTATATAGGAGACCAGTTAGTAGACCAGCTCAACAAGAGGATCGAGGAGATTAAGACGAAGTATGCACAACCACCTCCTAGGAAGCAGCAGCAGAAAGAGGAGAAACCTCAAGGAAAAGGTAAAAAAGGTAAAGGTAAAGAAGAAAAGAGAAGAGGCAAGAGAAGGTGATGAACTATCTCTGAGAACATTAAGACAATAAAGGAAACTAAAATGGAGAACGTATTTGAGTGTATTTACGTTGATGGAGTAACTAGGCTCTGCACAAAGAACTTGGCCCCAGGCTACTCTGTCTACGGCGAGAGGCTAATCAAGTACGACGGCGTCGAATATAGGGAGTGGAACGCGTTTAGGAGCAAGTTAGCTGGTGCCATACTTAAGGGGCTGAAGTTCAACCCAATAAAGAAGGGCACAAAAGTCCTTTACTTGGGTGCCGCGTCTGGTACTACGCCAAGCCACATATCTGACATTGTAGAAAAGGAGGGCAAAGTCTACGGTGTTGAGTTCTCGCCGAGGGTTGTGAGGGAGCTAATCCTAGTAGCCCAGCGTAGACCAAACCTATTCCCAATACTGGCAGATGCCCGTTTCCCGCAGGCCTACAGCTCGTTGGTGGAAGACCCTGAAGTCCTGTACGTCGATATAGCTCAACCGGATCAGACAGATATAGCAATTTATAACGCTAAGTTCTTCTTGAAGGATAACGGATACCTCCTTTTGGCAGTAAAGGCTAGAAGCATTGACGTGACAAAGGAGCCCGAAGAGATATTTAAGGCAGAAGCGGAAAAGTTGAGAAAGGAGAACTTCGACGTGGAACAGATAATTAACTTAGATCCCTACGACAAGGATCACTCCATGATAGTGGCCAAGTTCAAGGGTTAGAGTATGCTAGATAAGATAATAGACCTAGGATTCAAGGACATTTTTTCCTCAATGCCGGCCGAGTTTGTAACGTTGGACGAAGCCGTAAGGGGTAAGAACTCAATTAGGCTTGGAAATGGTCTCCTGCACAAAATGGACGAACGAGAGGTAGAGAGCCTATCTAAGGTCATCCCCATCTACCTCTGGGCCCTGGTCAAAATACCTTTTGTAATCCTAAAGCTAGAGACCCCAGGAGACTACGTTATTAACGGCGATGAGTGGAATAAAAGGGCCATATCCATGATGTTGGGAAAGGACAACGTAGATTTCTTAACTTCGGGGGACGTAGAAAGACTTTTAAACGGGTATAAGTCATTAATATTTATAACTATCTCTTATTCTATATTAAATCTTAGTACAGATAACGAGTGAAGAAGGAATGGGAAATGGACGATAGGTTAGCGGATATTATTAGTATATTGGAGAGAAATGATCTGGACTACTCTGTAATACACTACCCCGAAAAGAGCAGAAAATCTATCGACATAGTAGCCAAGGATTCTTCTAGAAAACTTGTTATAAAGGTGTCAATGGACAAGGTGTCAAAGGAGGAAATAGCAGACCTGGAGAAGTTCGCTTACTTGCTGGGCAGCTTTCCTGTACTAGTTACGGACGAGACCGAGGAGGACATAGCAATCCAGAAGGACAAAGTAATAGGGCTTTCCGTAGACGGCTTTGCAAAGATGATTAAGGGCGAGAAGATATTTATATACAGAACCCGTGGCGGTATCTTCGTTAAGATAAGGTCAGAGGTAATGAAGAGGAAAAGGGAAGAGATGGGCTTCAGCATGGGAGACCTTGCGAAGATGTTGGGAGTCTCCAGGAAGACAATCTACGACTACGAAAACGGAGAGTGTGACGTATCGGTAGAGATAGCTGAAAAACTAGTAGACATATTTGGCCCCGAAATAATTGGGGACGTATTTGAAGACATTAGCAATAAGGTTACAATAGAGCCAGAAAACGGGGAGAACAACCAAGCGTCAAAGATATTGGCAGACGAGGGTTTCAACGTCGCCACGTTGAAGCTCACCGCAGTGGACGTGGTGGCCTCTAGGGATGGCGATAAGATCTTAATGACAATAGGCCCGAAGAGGCCCGATCTAGCTCGCAGAAAAGCTGAGGAGGCAAAGAAACTAGCAATGAAGCTGAGCGCTTCACTTATCACAATAGTAAGGACGTACAGCATGGCAAAGGAGCTTGAGAAAGATGGATTTAAAGCCTACACGGCCGATGATTTAACGAGCCTAAGAGATGAGATTAAAAGAGGTAACAGAGGGAAAGGCTAGGTTACTAATTCCAGACCCTGAGGAATACCGGAAAGAGGGAAAGTTCGACCCCTCATGGGCTCCTGTCTTTTACAACCCTAGGATGGTTTTAAACAGAGACGTAAGTGTGGTCGTAGTTAGCGCTCTCTCTCCAAGGAGCATCGTAGACGCGCTCTCAGCTACTGGGGTTAGGGGGATAAGGTATTCCTTGGAGTCCTCCCAAGTCGAGGAGGTAGTCTTTAACGATAAGAGCCCCAGCGCTGTTGAGCTCATAAGGAAAAACGTAGAAATTAACGGAATTAAGAACGCCAAACTGTACAACAGAGACGCAAACTCTTTACTTTACGACATTAAGGTGGACTACGTAGACGTAGACCCATTTGGGTCTCCAGCCCCCTTTATCCTTTCCTCAATAAGTGCAGTAAAACGCGGGGGGAGCGTGGCCTACACCGCTACTGACCTCTCCCCCCTAGAGGGAAAGGCCAGAAGGTCCTGCCTAAGGAAGTACTTCGTCTACAATCAAAAGCTCAGTTTTTCAAAGGAAGTAGGGATAAGGGCACTTATATCCAAGGTAGTGAGAGACTCTGCAGTCCTTGAGAGGACAGTAGTCCCCCTAGTATCTTTTTATTCAGATTATTATTATAGGGTTTTCTTCAGAGTTCTTGGAGGAGCAAAGAGAGCGGACAGGGCGCTAGAGGAAATAGGCTACTTTGTAGAGTGCCAAGACTGCGGATATCACGAAGGGACTACGGAAAAATGCGTCGACAAGTGCCCTTATTGCGGTAGCAAAAACATAAGGATAGTAGGACCAGTCTGGTTAGGTAAGTTGGCTGACGACGAGTTCCTTGGTACGATTACGTCGTCGATTGGAAAGTTTGAGTACTTGAGTAATTTCCAGAGAGTTAAGGAACTGTTAACGAGTTTAAAGGAGGAGAACAAGTTCTTGGCGTACTATAATCTAGATTTTGTGGCTTCTAGGCATAAGGTAAACGTTCCTCCCACTAAACACATGTTGGACTGCCTTGGAGAAGCAAGGAGGACGCACTTCGATAAAAAAGGGATCAAGACTAGTAAAAAATTTGAGGAAGTAGTGGAGTGCCTAAAAACGTCATTTAGCTATAGAGGACAAAATCCACTGAGATAGCTTAGAGCAGGAGCTTGGGCTAACGTGAGTACCCTCGTTACACTTGTAAAGAAACTTGCATGAGAAACATGGGATGTCAATAACACTGTCAAGCTCCACGAGAAGTTTAGGTTCTTCAAAAACTTGAACCGCAAATAGCTTTACAACGCTTTTGCCGTTTTCCTTGACCGACTTCTTAATAATTAGTTTCTTTTCAATAAGTTTCTTAACTATAACGCTGAGCTCCCTGGTGGAGAGCCCAATGGATCTGGCGAGCTCTTGTTGTGATATACCTTGGCTACCCCTTTCGGCTATCTTTTGGCGAACCATATCTTCGTATGCTGATGTTTTTGATTCCATTCACACCACCTGTGTTGGCTATATATATTATATACAGATCCATGCTTATTTAGTTTGCTTTCCAACAAAAACTATAAACTTACCTCAATATCGAAATTATTAATAATATCCTTATACCTGTTCCTTATTGTGACTTCCGTAATCCCCAAAGCCTCAGCTACCTCTTTTTGCGTCTTCTTAACGTCCAAGAGCGTACTTACTAGGTAGACTGAAGCAGCGCTCAGCGCCAAGTAACCCTTTCCGCTGGTCAGTCCAGCCCTATACATTATGTCAACTATTTCCGCCGACTTAGTTGCAACCTGTTGGGGTAGTCCTAATTTTTCCAATATCTCCGGGATATAGACTACAGGCTTTACTTTGGGCCTAAAGTTTTGTACGGTCTTGGAGACCTCTTGCACTCTCTCTAGGGCTTTCCAAAGCTCGCTGGAGTTGAGCCCATATCTGCTTTTTATCTCTTGGAGGTGTTTGGGAATGTTGTTTATCTGACAAGAATAGTAGAGGACTGCTGCTACAAGGGTATAAATCTCAATTCTCCTGGCGAGTCCAGTTTCCACTAGCTTTCTCAAAATGAGCGCTGCAGTCTCCTTTACGAATTCGGGGAGACCTAACTTAGACGCCTCGTTATTTAGTACGGACAAGTAGGTTACGAGCTTCTTGTCTTTTGAAGACACCCTAAGCTTGTTCTGCAGCCTTTGCATCTTAAGTAGCTTTACTCTGTCCTTAACCCTGCCATAGCCTATTTTAGTAGTAAGCCCTTGGTCGTGGACCTTCAACGTTAGAGGTGAACCAGTCCTCTCCTTTTCTAACTTATCCTGGTAATCGTAGGCCCTCCATTCAGGCCCCTGATCGACCATTCCTTCCTCTAACACGTACCCGCAGGTAGAGCAGATGTATTGGCCTCGCTCGTAATCATACCTTATGCTCTCAGAGCCGCAGACTGGGCATTTCATTTCCTTCCTCTCCTCTGCCTCTTCCTCTCCTCCAAAACGACGTAGAGTTTGCCTTCTGGTACTCCTTTACTTACTGGATTTACCAACAAGTAAGGTTCGTTAACGTTACCTATTACGTCCAAGACTTTGCCTATTCTGTTTCCCTTTTCGTCTACCAACATTTTCCCTACAATGTTATTATGGACGTAATCGAAATTCGAGTCAGCCCTTACTAATAACTTGTCTTTAAGTGTTCCCTTTTCATAGAACCCAATTTCGATTACTCTAGTCCTTGCCACAAAAGATATCGTTGAAAGTATACACTTAATATTAATCTCAATAATACCCTCCTTTTTATGCGAGAGGGTAATACACGATTGGGATGGTAAATTATTTGGGGCTTATGTTTAAAAATGAAACAAGGTAAATGGGTTTTAAGTTTTCTATACATTCTTTGATTATTTTCGGTTATTACAGTAATTTTGTGGGTTTGTTTCGGCTTTAACGTTTTACACAGAGTTGGTATTTAGATGTCTAGGAAAAACTATATTAACGAATGTAGTTAGTTAATCACAATGAGTAAACTGGCTGACGACGCCGAGGAAGAGCTTCTTAAGAAAATCTCGGATTTGAAAGAAGAGCTGGAAAAGTTGGATGCAGAGTATAACAAGGCACTTCAGGAGTTGAGAAACCTTAAGCAGAAGAAGTCAGAGTATTTTGAGAAACTGAACTCTGTGAGATCCCAAATAGAGACAGTGAGAAAGGAGTACAACGATAAAGTAGCTGAGTTAAAGCAGCTTAAGGAGAGAAAGCAAAGCCTTCTTTCGACACTCCAAGACATGAGAAAGCAGCTCGAAGAATTGAAGGCTGCTGCCAATAAGCTTCAAGGGCTTAACGTCAGTTCAGTGGAGAAGAGGATAAAGAACCTAGAATGGAAGTTACAGACGTTTACGCTTTCCCTAGAGGAAGAGAAGAAGATTATCGAGAAGATAAGCGAGCTAGAGAAGAAGCTTGACGAGGCTAGAAAAGTGCTCAAAGTCAAGGAGAAGAGCAACGAGGAGAGGGCAGAGTTCTTAGCAAAGAGGTTAGAGCTCTCCACAGTTAGGGAGAAAATGAAGAAGATCTTTGACGAGCTCAGCGAGAAGAGGAAAATACTGCAGGGGCTTAAAGAAGAAAGGGAGAAACTTAAGAAGGACATCTTAGAGGTAAAAGCAAAGATAGAAGAGCAAAGGAATAAACTGGCCAAGATAAAGGAGGAAAAGAAGGCCAAGAGCGAAGAGCTAAGGAAGTACCAGGAACAGCTCAAGAAGAGCAAAGACGAGGTGTTTAACAACTACTACGCTAATGCAAAGGACATCAAAGAGAGAAAGGGAGAACTGAGGAACTATTCGGATGGCGGTAAGAGCAAGGAGATACTCGACAGGAAAAAGAAGATTGCTGAGGAGAAGCTTAAGAACGGTGAGAGACTGTCGTTTGAGGAACTTTTAATACTTTATGGCGACCAAAGTAAAGATAATGGAGATGCAGAGTGAGAGGACTGCAGTAATTTACGTTGACATAGACGACGACCTTGGAAGAATAGGCATCCAAACTCCCGTAATAGGAGAAAAATGTGCTTTTTTAGCTATTCAGAAGGCCTCTGAGGCGATTCCAGACGACTCTGACTTTAACGCCATGGTAGTTACGTTCAATCTATATAAGAAATTAAAAGAGAGGGGTAACGTAGAGGTCGTGTTCGTCGCTGGGTCAGAAAAAGGGGGAATTGAGGCCCAGCTTAGGCTGTCATCACAGCTTGACGAGGTAATCAAGAAGCTGGGCATTACAA
>JBBINF010000005.1:0-33664 GCA_037444045.1 Sulfolobales archaeon
GATAGGGGCTGGGCTCATCGCGAAGAAGGCAGTGGAACTGGGTCTGAGGAGTAAGCCGTACGTCAAGACGTCAATGGCCCCCGGGTCTCCAGTGGTCTTCAAGTACTTAAAGGAGGGCAACCTATTGCCTTACTTAGAGGCCCTCGGCTTCCACGTTGTGGGCTTTGGTTGCACTACCTGCATAGGCAACGCTGGGCCCCTGCCGAGCGAGGTGGAAAAGGACGTCAAAGAGAACGGGCTGGAGGTCTACGCCGTAATAAGCGGGAACAGGAACTTCGAGGGGAGGATAAACCCCCTGCTCAAGGGCACCTATCTAGCTTCCCCGATGCTCGTCACAACCTTCGCAATATTCGGCAAGATTAACCTCGACCCAGATAGCCCAATTGCCGTAGACCCCAATGGGAGACCTGTCTACTTAAGGGATCTCTGGCCCTCCCTCAAGGAGATCTCCGAGTACATGGGACTAGCCATGAAGCCGGAGTTCTTTAAGGAGGTCTACGCAGGTGTTTTCGAGGGGGACGAAAACTGGAAGGGCCTCAAGGTTACACCAGGAGAGGTATACGGGTGGAAGGAGAGCACGTATATCTTGGAACCACCTTGGTTCAAGGAGGCCCAAGGGTTCAAGGAAATTAGGAACGCCAGGGTGCTCCTCCTCCTAGGGGACAAGGTGACAACTGACCACATATCCCCAGCTGGGCCCATCCTGCCGGACTCCGACGCAGGGAAGTACTTGAAGTCCCTCGGCGTAACTGAGCTCAACACCTATGGAGCTAGGAGGGGAAACCACGAGGTGATGCTGAGGGGAGGCTTTGCCAACCCCAAGCTCAAGAACTTCATGGTGAACAAGGAGGGAGGTTACACAGTCCACTACCCAGACGGCAAGGAGGGTACAGTCTACGAGGTAGCCATGAGGTACAAGCAGGAGGGAGTTCCCCTAGTAATCTTTGCGGGCAAGCAGTACGGCACCGGTAGCTCGAGGGACTGGGCAGCAAAGGTAACGGCCCTATTGGGAGTTAGGGCAGTAATAGCCGAGAGCTTCGAGAGGATACACAGGAGCAACTTGGTGGCCATGGGGGTAGTGCCTATAGAGAGCATCAGCTGGAAGGAAATGGGCATTAAGGGTGACGAGGTAGTCAACTTGTACTTTGACCTAAAGGTGAGGCCCAAGGTGACAATAGAGGTAATTAGTAAGGACGGGAAGAGGGAGTTCGAGGGAGTTGCGAGGATAGACACTGAGGCCGAGGTAAACTACGTTAAGTACGGGGGCATCCTAAACTATGTCTTCCAGCAAATTAAGGGTAAGGATTAGGGGGATATACGCGACTGCCTTGACCTACTTGGCGAGGGAGAGGTTCCAAGTTGTGCAACAGAGCTTGGAGATAGCCCAGAGGTTCAACGAACAAGTCATGGCCCCAGCTGACGTAACCATAAAGAACAACGAGGAGGGGGAGGTAATAGCTGTTGGCGAAGACGTAAGCGAATTCCTCAAGGAGGTCTTTAAGACCTCAATAGTCTGGAAGTCCCCAGTGAAGCTCTACTCAGTAGTAGAGCCCCAGGAGTGCAGCTACATGGGCTTCAGGGTGGAGCCGTGCATGGAGAGGGGGCTGGTAGTTAGGCCCCCATACGACGGGGTGATAAGGCTTGACGAGGCAAAGGCAGTTGGCAAGTACGCCTTTGTTTGGAGAGGGGAGGGGAGAACTTACTTCTCTGAGCACGTTAGGGACAGGGAGAGGCTGTTGAGGATAAGCCTACCTCTAAACAGGAAGGGCTATAACGTGAAGTGGAGGAGCAACGCCCCTTACGCCAGCGAAGGGGAGCTAAAGGAGGAGCTCGAGAGGTTAGCAATCCGCTACGACAGCGAGGACTTTAGGCAGGGTGAGGACTTCTCCTTAGTCCTCCCCTCGCTCGACGACAAGCTCTACCTAGACGAGGTCAGGGGGAAGGTGTTGAAGACCCAGAGGTTCCACCACATGCTCAAGTTAAGCCTCAAGGAGGTGGACGAGAGGGAGCCAAAGAACATGTTTGAGGAGTTGATAACCGACTTCATGGAAATAGAGCACGTTAAGCTGGGGAAGACCTTGAGGCTTAGAGGAGGGAAAGTTATAAGGAAGGAGGTCAGCAACGATGGGTACAGGCTATGGCTCAGGAGGGAGATATCCCCAGGGGGCGTTTACGACGGCCTAGGGGTGGAGAAAGAGGAGGGGGACTACGACATCATGGAGATAGACTCGGGCAAGTGGTACGAGGTCCACAACTACTACTCAAAGGACGGGAGGTTAAAGGGGAGGTACGTGAACATCTCGACTCCACCAGAGCTCTTGCGCGGTAGAATAAGGTATGTGGATCTAGAGCTGGACTTGGCGATTAAGGACGGGGAGGTTAAGGTATTGGACGAGGACAAGTACCTAGAGGTAAAGAAGTACTTTGGGGAAAAAGTGGAAGAAAAAGTAGATCTGGTTTTAAAAGAGTTCACTGCTGTTTAACGGGTATGATCTTGACCGTGTTGTTCTCCTCGTCGTAGACTACTTTTACTAGGTCTCCCTCCCTTATCTGGAACTTCTGCCTTATCCTGGCTGGTATGGTAACTTGATAGTTTCTACTTACCTTTACGATGTCTTCTACTGCCATATTTCTCATCAGATACTATGTTATAATCACCTATTATAAATATTTCCATCAAAGTTTTATGTGGCTTTTTTCTCTCTTAGTAATGAAAATACTTATATAGAGTATAGAAGGAACTTAGTTTATCATAAATGAGCGGGATAAATACATAGCTCCCGGTCACATCCCGAATTCCTCCTAGCCCTTTAGGGTTGGTCTTACCCATCATGATAAAAACTTTTCAATTTATTACGTGAAATTATAATGCTAGATTACGTAAATATTTAATAGACCTTATATCAAAATAAACTTGACCGACAAACAGTAACGGAGTTTTCGACGTCTTGTTTAAATCGTTATATTCCATAAATGATAGATACTGGAATTTTAAGTGGAAATAAATGAAAGAGTAATTATTGCCGGAATAGAAGTAATACACATGAAACTGTTTGGAATTAACGTCGACTCTCTCGTAGTCCCAGAGGCGAAGTTCATAGTTAGCAAGATGAAGTTCTTAAGCTCCATGGGAGAGGACTACCCGGCCCTCGTCTCTCTAGACCAGGACAACCACGTTATTAGGGAGCTCGTAGTAGTGAAGAGGCCAGTACTTAAAGGACACCAAATACAACCAAACTACAGATTCGAAATAGAGTCCAAGGAGGACGGGAGGCTATCATCTCTTTCTGACGAGCAAAAGGTACTCGTGGGGATTAAGGCTAGGAAGGGGACTTTAGGGATTACTGCAAGCTTAGTCTTCGCCGGCTTTAAGGACCAGTTGGACAAGGTGCTTATTGTCCACGACGTCCCAGTTGTGGCCTCAAACAGGAGGGAGTTAATTGAGGGACTAAAGGAGTTCCTCAAGGAATGGGCTGGTATAGAGGTAGAGGACATCCCGTGCGTAATTGAGGGGGTTAAGGGAGAGAGGATAAAGGTCAAGAAATTAGACGTGGACTACGCTACCCTTCTCCTCTGAGCTTCCTAGTGACCTCGCTGCTGACCTCCTTGGAGAGCCTCCTCGTCTGCTCAGCAGTGCCAATTCTCTTGGTGGTCTCAAGGCCCTCCGACAGCCTCCTCGTTGTCTCAATTAGCTCTATCCTCCTGGTCTGCTGGGCCAATTGCTCCATCCTCTGTAAAGTCCTAGTTGCCTCCACTAGGTTACCAGCCTCAACGTCAGTGGAGTACTTCTGCAACGTTTTGTAGTACTCGTACTCCAACGTCAAGTCCTTGTTTATACCGGAGACAAAGGTCTGCTGGTCCTTCGCTGGGGTAACGGCGATTACTGACATTAAAGCCTGTTGCCTCGATGTGGCGGGGTCTTCGTAGTTGAGCTTTACGGTAAGCAAGTTCCCGCTGAAGTTGGGCGGGATAGTCACTTCCCCGTATATCTTCACCACGCCCTCTAGGGCGTTTATTGTAACTGGTGGACCGGAGTAATTGAGTAGCTTCACGGGGCTCTCCGATATCACGTCAATCACTATGTTCTTCCCTGCTACCTTGGTCTTCGCAGCCCTAGGTAGGTTGTCCGGTATCTGCATAGGGTCATCCACGTGGTAAAACTGTCCCCCTGTCCTGTCAGCCAAAGTCCTTAACACCTTCTCGTTGTAGTCGTCGCCTAGGCCGAAGGATATGGCTTGGACGTTTTCCGGGATGGGTATCTTGGCGTAGGCCGCCTCTGACTCCACGTCCGTTGGATAGCCGTCGGTGAGGAGTATAATGTAAGTTGGCATTTCGTACCTCTTGGCTAGATTCAACGCCGTCAATAGGGCCGTGTAGAGCGCAGTTTGCCCTCCAGCGGTTAGGCCAGAAACGTAAGAGGTCAAGTCCTCTGGTTCCCCGAACTCCTTCACCACGTTCACGTGGGTGGAGAAAGTGATCAAGGAGACCTTGTTGCCCTGTGGGATCCTCTTGGACAGCTCTATTGCCCCCTGCTTTGCGTTTTCGAGCTTTAGCCCCTCCATGGAACCGCTTGTGTCAAGCAGTATGATGTAGTGGAAGCCCGAGGCAGTAGTCACCTTTTCTGGGACTAGCAGTATCCTAAACACTGCCCTAGCCTCAACGTTAAAGGAGTACTTGTGGCTTACCTCCACCTTCATGGACAAGGTCAAGGCAACCACCCCCCTAAGCGTCGGCGTGATCGTAATTCACGTAATCGTAAATAAAACCCTTTTTCTCGTCCTTCCAGATTAGGGCTCCCGCCCTCATGCCGTGGTAGGCGCTGGAGAACACCGTAATGACCTTCATGCCCCTCTGCCCGTCAATTACGTCCTCCCTAAACCCGTCAGCCACCTCGTGGCCCCTTATTATCCCCTTTAGGCCGTTCTCCTCCAGGAACTTCATGGTGACGTCCTTTCCGTAGAAGTAAGTGCCTTCCCCCCTTATGTTGGGTACAAAGCCGTCCAACTCCTCCCTAGGGTCGTTCCACAGCATCTCAAAGGCTATTGGGTTGTCTGGGTTAGCGTCAGGCCTTGGTAGGCTCTTCACCTCTTCTACCCTCTTCAAGTCCCTAGCTATTCCCCCATGGACTACGAAGTACCTCTCACTCCCTCCTCCGTCAAAGAGGGCGGCGTAAGGCATCACGGAGAACATCGCTTTGAAGTACTCGTAGTAGTCCTCGTTGCCCAACTTCCTCTTAACCTCGTTTACGAAGCCGTAGTAGTAGTTTGTGAGGGGGCTCTCGTGGTTACCCCTGAGGACTACTACCCTCTTTGGGTCCTCCAAGTGGGCCTTCAGGATGAGCTCCAAGTTCTCTATCCCGTTAGGCCCCCTGTCAACGAAGTCGCCTATAAACACGAGAACGTCAGCGTCCTTGTGGGCCTCCATCACTTCCCTAGTTATGAAGTCTGCCCCGTGTGTGTCCCCGACGAACACGGCCTTCTTGACGTTAGAGATCTCTATGAGTGGCTCCTCGCTTTCAAACTGCTCTCTGGCCTTCTTCACTAGCTCAAGGATCTCCGAGATCCTGGTACCCTCTAGGAGGCTCATTCTCTCACAATTTTCACTATCGTGCTGTTGCCCAACTTAATTACTGCGTTCGGCTGGATTTCCTGCCTCCCCTTTACTGGTTGAAATAGCTTGCCGTCGTAGACGTAAGTTCCGTTGGTACTGTTCAAGTCCTCAATGTACAGTTTCCCGTTGCTGAGAGAGATCACTGCGTGTTTTCTGGAGACTTCGGCGTCTGGTATCACTATCACGTTCTCCGGGCTCCTCCCTATAGAGATGTTCTCGAAGACTTCAAAGTCGAGTGGGACCTTCATCTTGTTCAGAGCTGACGCGGGGGTTGCTATAAACTGCAGGTAGTACTTCCCACTAGGTTGCTGAACCTCTACTTGTTGTGAGGCTTGAGCTGTCGCCTCCACTTGGGGTGCTTGCCCAGAGGCTGCAGGTGTAGTAGCAGGCGCTGTGGGCTGTGCCTCCACTTGGGGTACTTGTTGTTCCATAGCTTGTTGGGGCTGTTGATAGTCCTGCTGGGGTGCCTGTTGTACAGCCGTAGTCTCCTGCACACTGGCTGTCTGTGGTTGTTGTACAGCTTCAGGCCTCTTTGCGCCGCACTGGACGCAGAAGAGGGCGTCGTCTGGGTTATCGTAACCGCAAATAGGGCATTTCCACGTCATGGTTTGTATATTGTATCGAAAGCTTATTAAGGATTTCTACACATAAGCGAAAAGGTATATCCCCCTTGACCATAACGCTAAAAGTAAGAACTTCTAACCAATTTGTATATTATTCCAAGGATTCCAAAATTGGCGTTATAATTTACTTGATCCCCGAGACATCCTCGCAGCTAAGGAACGTCCACTTTATCATAGCTGTGGACAACAGCCCGTCAATGAAGAACGACGGCAAGTTTGAGACTGCAGTTGAGTCTGCCCAGAAGCTCATCTCCAGCCTCCCCAGGGACAACATGGTCACCTTGATCCTGTTCTCTAACCACCCAAAGGTGGTCTACACTGGGAACACGGGGGTCTACGTCCCAGTCCCCACAGAGAAGGGGGCCACAACGAGGTTCCACGAACTGATAAGGTACATCATAGAGCTCAGCTCCAGGTATCAGATGCCCACTAAGGCAATACTGCTTACCGACGGGAAGCCGGTGGACAAGAGGAACGTGAAGGACTACGAAAAGCTGTCCTTCCCTCCTAACCTACAGATCATTGCCATTGGGATAGGTAGGGACTACAACGAGGTAATACTCAAAAGACTAGCAGACATGACCGCGGGGGTCTTTTACCACATAGAAGACCCGTCGCAATTGCCTAGCCTCTTCCAGGAGCAGGGCTCAGGTAACGTCTTTGCAACCAACGTAAGGGTCAGCGTCCCCCAGGGCTTCTCGCCCTTGAACTTCGACCTGCCAATAAGGATACCGATAGTCAACGGGTTAGTCGCAGTGTACGGCCTGCTTAACGTGCCTCCAGGGGAAGAGGACTTCCAGTTCCCCGTGATCGTTACGTACACCGACCCGGTAACTTCCCAGGAGAGGACGTTGAGCCACACGGTGGTGCTGAAGAGGGCCCAAGATCAAGTGGTGGAGGCAAACGTAAACAGGGAGGTCGAGGCGGAGGTACAGTACTATACCCTGCTGAGGGACTACACCAATGCGTTGGAATCTGGGAAGGAGGCCACGAGAATACTCCAACAGCTTAGGGATGCGGCTGAGGCGACTAGGAGGGAGGACTTAATAGAGGCTACCCAGAGGCTCACCGGCGACTCCAAGGCAGACCTCTCAGAGGCCACCAAAAGGATGAGGAAGTGATGATCCTCGCCAGGGCGCTCTCCAGGGAGCTACTAGACCTAGGGATAACTTCCGTCTACTCGAAGAGGGAGAGCCTACAGAGGATAGCCGTAGACGTGTTAGTAAAGGGGCTTAAGCTAAAGGAGGGCGAGTTTAAGGGCAGAGTAAAGGCAGAGGAACTGGGCGTTAAGATTGTGTGGGGAAAGGGGGAGGACAGGGCCGAGGCGACATTCTCCCAGGAGGGGAGGGAAGTGCTCAGTGACTTCCCCAAGATCCCCCTCTTTATCGTGGACCTGGGCCTATGGGACTACCACTCAGAAAAGGAGAAGAGGAGGCTCCTGGTACAGCTCATAGCCTCAGTTGACGCGGTTAGGAAGCACTTGTGGGACTACAACTTGTCCCTCAACCACTCTCCATTTAAGCTCACGTCGTTCCCAAACAAGGTCAGGTACGACGTTGAACCTACGGGGAAGGCGGTTGTGCTAAACCCCTACGGGGACGTAGTGGCGACTGAGGAGATGCTCAGGGAGGCAGACACGTTTATCCTAGGAGGGATAGTCGACGAAAGCGGTTGGAAGGGGGCCACAACCCTTCTCTCAGAGAAGTTCGGTTACGCCGACTTACCGCAAGTCAGGATTGAGCTTAGGGGTTCCAGAGTTGGGGTACCGGACAGGATAAACAAGATCATAGAGATAGTCCTAGAGGTTAGGGAGGGGAAAGGCCTCGAGGAGGCTATCATAGACAACCAGTCCAGCGCCGACAAGTTCCTTAGGATCCTAAGGGACGGAGACCCGGAGGAGACCGGTAGGTGGTTAAGGGCAAGCGAAAAAGTGATAAGTAGGGCGAAAAAGGTGCTCAGTCGAACTCAGCTTGGATCTTCTTCTTCCCCTCAATGAGCTTCCTTGGAAAAGGTATGTTGTTCTCCTTTACCTCCTCTATCTTTATCCCCTTCTTCCTGAGCCTCTCCACGGCCACCTTCAAGTCGTCCTCGTGGGTCGCGTACTTAACTGCCTCCTTTATCTCGTTTAACGTAGCGTCGTTTGACCTAAACCTCTCCGCGCTGACCGCGTTCCAGCTGTTGTTTTGCCTGTATACCACTACAACGTCCTGTAAGTACCCCTTGACTACGTGCTCTACCCCTGCTATGTAGTAGTCCATGTACTTGTAGACAGCCATGGGCAAAAATATTAGCTCCCAGCTTAAGGGTTTAACTATGATAGACTACGTCATTAAGGCCATTGCGACTAAGCTTGAGGACGGGGAGAGGGTATACGTTGGGCTCAACTCAATCCCAGCCTTAATTGCGTCGTTTATGGCCAGGGACCTTTACGGGAAGAAGGTGAGGATACTGGGGGTGGCTGAGGGGGACAACCCCTCCAGGATCACAATATCTCCCTCCACGGGGAACCCCTTCTTCGTTGAGGAGTCGCCGGTGATGATAACCGTTGACTCCTTTGACCTAGCCCAAAAGGGGCTCCTTGACGTCATGTTCCTTGGGCCGGTGCAGATAGACCAAGAGACGAACGTGAACTTGTCGGTCATAGGTGACTACTACTCCCCCAAGGTTAGGCTACCCGGAGGAGCTGCCACGGCCTTCATTATGCCATTGGTGAAGAAAGTGGTGCTCTGGAACTTAAAGCACTCAAAGAGGTCGTTAGTTAAGAGAGTGGACTTCGCCACGGGTTCAGCCAAGTACTCAAACAACAGGATCATTGTAGTCACAAACTTGGGCGTGCTGGAATACGACAGGAGAGGCAATGTGTGGAAGGTGACTGGAGTCTACCCCTTCACTACGGTAAAGGACGTTGTGGAGAACACGGAGTTTGAGGTAGTCCCAGAGAACCCGGTCACAATCCAGTTGACGGAGGAGGACAAAAAGTTCATAGAGAAAATGGACCCATACGACCTTAGGCTTGCCCTAGAATACTGAGGATCTTCTCGTAGTCGGCGTCGTAAATCGGGTACATGCTAGTGGGCTCAGCCCCCCTAGGGGCGTGGACTACTGCGGTGACGAACTCGGCGTTTATGGTGGGCCTCCTTCCATAGAAGTAGCTTTTAGGCACTATCTCCTCAGCTGTTATTATGACCTTTTTCGACGCCTTGGCCTTATACTCGTCCTCGTAGAGGGGCCCAAGTATCTCGCTGTTACCCTCTTCGTCTGCCCTGTTTACGTGGATTATGGCAACGTCAGGGGTTATAGCCCTCACGAAGACAAGCTTTTCCCCAGTGAAGGGGTCTTCCCCTACCTTCCAAGTGCCTGCTTTCTCGTGCAGCTTCACCAAGTCTGAGCCCAGTACTCCCCTCACCGGCATGAAGGGGATGCCCTGCGCCCCTGCCCTTATTCCCGCCATGAAGGCACCGCAGGTGTCCTCTAATAGCTCGACCTCTCCGCTCTCTACCTTTTTCCTGAAGGTAGGGAGCATCCCGAACCACTCCAGAGTCGCCATTGCCACCCTTACCTTGGACAACACGTTGTGTTGTAACAGGACCTCTAGGGCTAGCCCGGGCTCCCTGTCCACAAAGGTGAGGTTCTTCACCCCGCTCTCTGCCAGCTTGAAGACGAACTTCATGGGGTTCCTATGTATCGACATACCGCTTACGGTGATTACGTCCCCGTCCTTGACTAGGCTCAAGGCGTCGTCAATTGAGACTATCATTTCCCCAACGCCCTCCTCAACTCCTCCAACGCGTCAATCTCCTCTATGGTACTCACGTCACCCACCTCCTTTCCAGAGATAGCTGCCCTCAACACCCTCCTCATTATCTTCCCAGTCCTAGTCTTTGGTAGCTTGTCTATAAATATTACGTCCTCGAGGGACGCGACTGGGCCCACTAGGCTCCTGACTGTCGCCTTTATCCTCTCCTTTAGCTCCTCAGAGGGCTTGTACCCTTCCTTCAGCGTCACGAAGGCCACCAACACGTTCCCCTTCACTGGGTCTTCCTTCCCTATTACGGCAGTCTCCGCCACCTCGGGCACTTGGAGCACTGCGTTCTCCACCTCCGCTGGACTAAGCCTGTGGCCTGCTACCTTAATCACGTCGTCTCCCCTGCCTAACACGTACAGGTAGCCCTCCTCGTCTAGGTAGCCGTAGTCGCCAGTGTAGTAGTAACCAAAGCGGGAGAAGTACTGCCTGTACCTCTCGTCGTCGTTGTATAGGCCTACCATGAAGGCGGGGGCTGAGGACTTTATTACGATGTTCCCTTTATGCCCAGGCGGCAACTCCCTCCCCTCGTCGTCCACTACTGCTACGTCGATCCCGGGGAGGGGTATCCCAACTGACCCCTTCTTGTAGTCTATCCCACCGACGTAGAAACCTCCAGGGGAGGTTATGAACCCCGAGTTCTCCGTCTGCCCCCATGTCTCCACCACGTAGGTCTTACCCTGGGTCAAGTCCACTAGCCACTTCCACGCCTCCTCTCCGAGTATCTCCCCGGCACTCACTATTAGCTTGAGCGAAGATATGTCGTACTTGGTCTTGACGTTGTGCTTCACCAGTAGCCTTACTGCGGTTGGGGCCACCCACATGTGGGTCACCTTGTACTTGTCCACCAGGTACCACCAGACCTCTGGGTCTGGGTAGTCCGGGACTCCCTCGTACCACAGGACGGTGGCCCCGTTAAGCAGGGGGCCGTAAGTGCTGTAGGAGTGCCCGTTTATCCAGCCTATATCTGGGGTGGAGAAAAAGACGTCGTCTGAGTCGAAGTTGAAGAGCCACTTGACGTGGAAGTAGGCCCAGACCGTGTAGGGCCCAACAGCGTGTACCACCCCCTTTGGCCTCCCAGTGGTGCCGGAGGTGTAGAGGATGAATAGGGGGTCTAGGGAGTCGCTCCTCTCTGCCTCGACCCACTTCAGCCCAGAGGTCAAGTCCTTGAAGTTGTAACCAATCACCCTTCCCTGCCTTTCCAAGGTAATTACCTTGACGTCCATGCCCTCAGTCGCCTCCTTCACGGTCTTCAAGTAGTCTATTACCTTCCCCCTCCTAAAGCCCGCGTCGGCAGTAATCAAGAAGGAGCTCGAGGACATCTTCATCCTCTCCCTAAGGGCTTGGGATCCAAAACCGCCGAACACCACGTTGTGTACAGCCCCTAGCCTAGCTACTGCGAGCATTGCTATCATGGCCTCTGGTACCATGGGCATGTAGATCGTGACCACGTCCCCCTTCTTTACCCCTATCTCCCTTAACGATGAGGCAAAGGAGTTGACCTCGGCGAAGAGGGACTGGTAACTTAGGGACCTCCGTTCCCCGTTTTCGCTCTCCCAGATCAACGCCGTTCTGTTCTTCCTGTCAGGATGGGCGTCAAATACGTTGTAGGTAGGGTTTATCCTACCCCCCTTGAACCAGTAATAGTAGGGGTGGTTTGCCTCCACCACCTTCTCGTAGCCCTTGAACCACACCAGTTCCCTAGCTACCCTGTCCCAGAAGGTCTCTGGGTTCCTAACCGAGTACTCCCAGAGCTCCCTCGCCTTAGCGTAAACCGGCCTCATAAAAGGAATTGCTCACTTCACTTTTTTACCTTTTATCACCCAGTACTTCCCCTTAAGGGAGGCCCCCTTGACTTGAAAGCGGACCAGGAACTTTAGGGCTTGGCTTGGGTTCACCCCTCCAAACACCTCGTCCCTAACCCAAAGCTCTACCTCCCCTCCCCTCTTCAACACCCTGTTAGCCTCCCTTACCGCGTCGTAGTCCAAGAGCTCAAAGAGGATGACCCTCTCAAAGGACGAGTCCCTAAAGGGGAAGGGGTAGACCGACCTCACGGCCCCTTGCACTGGGAGGGACGTTATACACGCTACAGCCCCATCTGGGCAAATCCCAACTGTAAGCGTCTTACCAGATGCCTTTACCTCCGGGTAGTCAAAGGAGAGTACGTCCACCTTTTTCACAATCCTCCCGCCGTCGACCAAGAAGTCCGCTACCATCATGAGGATATCCTTCTCGCCCGCGAGGAGCGAGGAGCCCACTAGGAAGTCGTAGTGGTCAAGGGAGGAACTCCTAGTCAGCCCAAAGTTCATTTCCTCTTTTGCCCCGTCGTACACTGTCAACTTCAGCGCGTTCCAGAGAGCTGAGGTCTCTTCTCCCCTCTTCAGAAAGGCGACTTTCACGTGGTTACTATTGTGTATTAAGGTAAATATTTTTAATTGATAATTAGAAGGGAAAGAAATATTTCTATTTAGTTGATTCACTCACAGCCCTCGACGCGTCCACGATGGAGAGCATTCCTACTATGTTCCCCTCGTCGTCCTTCACTGGGAGGTGCCTTATCTTCCTCTTGGTCATAATCTCTATAGCCTTAAAGACGTCTTCGTCCATGTTGACCGTCTCCAAGTTGCCCATAGTAGAGGCCAACCTCACCTCGTCTGAGGGGGAAAGGCCCATGGCGAACGCCTTTACTGCGTCTCTGTCGGTGAAAATCCCCTTGGGCTGGCCCTCTTCAGTGACTAGCACTGACCCCACTCCTCTCTCTACCATTAGCTTACACACTTCTTGGATGCTTGTGTTTGCCTCCACTTGGAATACAGGGGAAGACATGTAGTCTTTTACTTTGGGCATATTCTCTTTCTCTTTATTGTTCCCAATAAGCTTTAAGCTCGACCGCCTTTGGCTCCCCGTTCTTGACAAGGTCTTCTATTACCTTTCTTAAGTAGTCCTCGTCCTTTAACCCCCTTATCAGCCACTTGTCGTTTATCAGTAGTGCTGGAACCCCCCTAATTCCCATCGCCTTTGCCTCAGCCTCGTCCTCGAAGACCGCCAGCTTCGCTTCCTTGGATTTGAAGTCCCTCTTAAACCTCTCGACGTCCAATCCCACTTCCCTGGCTATCTCAATTAGCACCTCGTCGTCCGCCACGTTCTCTCCCTCTAGGAAGAACTTCTCCTGCGCCCTAGTGAAGTAATCCCAGTGGCCTTCGTCCCCCTTTTGGAACTCCGCGGCCTTACACGCCATTAATGGGGGGAGGGACCATACGTAGCCTATTTTCCCCTTTGATATCGGCTTCTCCGGGTCGTAATCGCTCAAGTACCTCTTCAGGATGGAGAACTCGTTCTTGAACACTTCCCTAGCGTCCTCTTCTGTAGGCGCTATTGCCTTTAGGTCGTCAAGCGAAGAGATCATCATGAAGGCCTTGTGCTTTAGCTTTACCTCGCCCTTGAAGTCCTTGAGCACGTTCCTCAGCCGCATGTTAGTCACAAAGCAGAATGGGCAGAGGACATCGTGGAAGAACTTAATTTCTATCATTTCGGCCCAGACAAAATTAGATAGATAAAAAAGGATATAACGCTAACTAAATCCTGCCTCTTTCCTTAGCTCTTCGATCTTGTTGACCATGTTGAGTATGTCGCCCATCTTGTCCTTTAGCTCTGGGGAATTCGCTAGCTCCATTAAGGCGGACTTAAATTGGCCCCAGTACTCCCTCATCACCAAGTCTAAGTTATACCTCTGCATGGTAACTAACTCCAGGGAGACCAGTAGCTTTGCCCCCACCCTGCTTACCACTTGTCTATTGGACTCAACTAGGGCGTTGACTGCGTCAAGTAGGTCGAACAAGTAACTCCTTATTTCAGTTAACTCCCTTTCGCCCGGCTTCATAAGTTCTTCGTGGGCAGACATAACTATCAGATATTTTTTGATAATTTATTTTATAAAGTTAACTTATTTTGAGATGACAATTTGACCCTTGGGAAAATCGTAGGTACTCTATATAAGGTGGATAATCCTGTTTAGCCTCCGGTTTCCGCGCTTTTCTCCGGCGGTATGCAAATCCCTTTTCCAGAGGTAGTTACCCCTTAGTTTACTACTTTTTGGCCGGTCTTCCTCTCCTTAGTCCCCTCACTGATACGGGATTTCTACCACTTGTGGGGGTAATAGGGAGAGGCCAGAGAATCCCCCTATTTCTTCCCCACCATCCAAGGACAGAACGCAGGCCTTTTCTGAAACTTAAAGCGGGGTTGAACACTGGTAGTTAGGAAACTCGCTATTGGCCCCGATCCCAATTCCACTCCTTTTGAATCTCCCTGCCCCTAAACGGGGAAAAAGCGTTTTAAAAACCTTGACCACGTCCTAAAGGAGGAGGCTTCCCTCTCCTTTACGTTCAACCCCATACGTACCCTGAGGAACTACTCGTAGCTGAGGTCGAACTTGACGTAGTAGAGGTGGACGTAGAAGAGGAGCTTGTATAGGTGGACGTCGATGTGGTTCCCCCGGTGGAGGGATGGACTGAGGAAGCGTGCATAGCCGCCATCCCGAATGCTATACCTCCTATTATCAACACAATAACGGATATCGCTAAGACTGCGAGCTCCACAACCCCGAGTTTCCCTTTGTCCTTCTTGCTCAAGATCCTACCTCCTAACCTCTACTCCAAGGTACTAAATTTAAATATTTTCCCAAATCTGTAAGAGAAATTTTTGTGGGTAATCTTATTGATATTCCTTCACTTCTTTCTAAACTTTAGATAACATAGAATTTTAAACTAGAAAGGCGAAAATCTATTATGCCGGAAGTTAGGACAGACCGCCTTATAGTAGGGGTAATAGGCGGAGTGCTGTCGTTTGTGTGGGCTTACGTCCACCTTCAGCTGTGGGTTAGCCCAGAGGTGCCACCGCCCTTTAGGACGTTCTTCCTCATAGACTCAGTCTTGGCCATTATAGCTGGGGCGATCTTGCTCTTGACCTTCAAACTGTTTGCCCTCAAGGTCCTCTACGTCCTAGAGCTCGTGTTCTGGTGGACAAACTACTTGTTGCTGGGGCTCACCAGGGTGCTCCCTGCCCCCCTTGTGGGTAAGCCCCTGCCCGTGACCACTGGGCCAGCTCTTACTGCGTTTGTCCTAGACGTGATCCTAATAGTCGTCGTCACCTACGTGTTCCTAAGCATAAGGAGGTAGCCTAGCCCTCTAATACCCACTTCACTTTCACTTTTACTGGCCTAGAGAGGGTGTCCTTAAGCGGACACCTCTTTTCGGAGAGCTCGATCACCTCCCTTATCCTCTCGTCCTTGCTCTTAACCTTAACTTCGTAGTTGACCTCCAGTAAGCCCGGGGGGATCGTTGGGTCTCCCTGGAATCCCCTTGGGTCCATAGTCCCCTCTATGTAACCGCTCAGCTCCTCTATCTCCACTCCCTTCTCCCTAGCCACGTACTTCACGGTAAGGAGAAGGCAGGAGAGGGCTGACGCAAGTAGCACCTCCTCTGGGGTCGGGTAGTCTGAGCCGAAAAAGCCTATGTCCAGTTCCTTTCCCGCCACGCATACCTTGGCTACTTCTCCGTCAAGCCTCCCCTCTACAGTAAATGTCATCATCTTTACTACCTCAGTTGAGTAGACCCACGTCCTTCAATATGGCGAGCTCCACAGCGTACCTTATGTATAGGGCTGTTTTCTCCTCCTCGCTGAGCCTCCTGCCTATTTTCCTCTCCAGCTCGTTTATCTGGTCTGTAACTACTACGCTGACGTTGGTCTCTATTGACGGCTTGTTTACCTTAAAAGTGTTGTAGATGGCCATGGTCAGCTCGTACATCTCCTCGTCCATGTTCAGCAAGTAGTTCCCCACTGCGGGGATAAGCATGCCGTTGAACTCCACCATCTTCCCCTTGAAGTAAGGCCTCCAGTTCAACATGTGGGACTTAACGAACTCCCAAGAAGGGGGGAAGCCCTTGTACTCGTCGGCGTTTGGCACGTCAACCACTTTGTACTCGTTACCGTCAACGTCCACTACCGCCTTAACCTCGAGCTCTAGGTTTCCCACTTTTTCTTTTAACACTGTAACACCTCCAAACATAAGTAAAATTCGACATAAAGATTTTTTTCTTAATAAAGCATTACCTAAACACGGGTGATATCGTGTCCATGGTTCAAGACCCTTGTGTTGCAGAGTGCTTTAAGCCAAATTCCCAGTGGAGGTTCACCGACGTATCGGAGTGTCTAGCTAGGTGTAAGGAACTACAAATAACGAGGCCGTGACCCAAATGAAGGTAAAGGACGTAATGACTACCAACGTAATCTCAGTCCTACCGCAGACTAAATCGAGGGATGCCCTCCAACAGATGGTCTTCAATAACGTGAGGAGACTGGTAGTAGGCAACGACAGCATAGTGACCATAAGGGACCTAGTTTACAACTGGGACAAGCTTGACCAGGAAGTGGAGAAGCTCTCTTCAAGGGACTTGGTCTTCATTTCGCCAGATGCGGACTTAAAGGAAGCCTGCAGGGTAGTGACTGCCAAGGGGATTGGGTCCCTCCTAGTCGGGGACGGGGTAAAGATCCAGGGGATTATAACAGAGAGGGATCTGATAAGGTACTGCAAAGTGCAAGTCAACGGCAACGTGGGGGATATAATGAACGTAGACCCCATAATTGCGTCCCCAGACGCAACCCTAGACGAGATAGTGAGCGTTATGAAGGAGAAGTACAAGAGGCACGCCACAGTTGTGGAGGAGAGCCTGCCAGTCGGCGTGATCTCAGTTAGGGACGTAGCGCGGCCACTGGCCTCGGGTAGGGACATCAGGAAGATAAAGGCGAGGGAGATAATGACAATGGAGGTCTACAAGGTCACGCCGGACTCTTCAATAGAGACAGCTAGGTACTTAATGGCTGAGAAAAACATAGGTTACCTCCCTGTAGTAGACGCCAAGAGCCTACTGGGGGACGTTAGCGAAAGGGAGATCTTAGCAGTGCTGTCTATATGACCTCTTGGACTTCTGGTTTTTTCAGTACCTCACTGAAGGCGTTCTTTAGGTCCTCCTTTGAGAAACCAAATATCACGGGCTTTTTCTCCTCGAAGGCCTTGTCTATCCTCTCCGCTATCTCCTCTGGCCTCGACCCCTTCAAGTAGTCCTCCAGGTACTCCAGGAAGCCCTTTGGAGACATGACGAAGAAGTCGCCTGAAATCGACACCTCGTCTAGTTTCCCGTTGACGAACTTAACGGTGAGCCTTATCAGCTTCCTGGCCTTGTAGTCCAAGTGACAGAGGGCAACTGCTGAGGATATCTTTACGCACCTCTCAGTCCTCAAGTCTGGGTGCCTGTTGTCCTTGTAGTAGACCCACTCCTCCCTCCTCTTTTCCTCGGCTAGCTTCTCCCACACCTCGATCTCCTCTGGGGTCAGCTGGGAGTCCTCGAACTTTAGCCCTAGGTCCCTCTCGAAGGCCTGCTTTATCTTCTTGTTAAGTTCCTCCCTAGGTGGGACGTAGCCCAGTTCGTCCTTAAGGGAGGTGAGCCAGTCCCTCATGTCCTTGGCCATCTTGTCCCTGAACTTAACGGAGGGTACCTTAATGCACTTGCTCATCAGATCCACGTCTAGCTCCATCAGTATGTTCCCAGCTATTACCACAGCGTTCTCGTAGTTCATCGCCCCGTTGCCGCTTATCTTCTTACCGTTGACCACGATGTCCTGGTCCCTAAGGGAAGCGTTGAGACCGTAGTCCCTCAATACGTTGACTATTGGGGTCAAGTAAGTGGAGTAGAGCTTTACCGGATCCCTAGGTGCCTCGCTGGCCTTTAAGACAATGAAGTAATCGTGTTCTCCTTGGGTTATAACTACTGTGCCTCCTCCCAAGTCCCTCCTAACAACGGGGATGTTGTGGACCCTCGTGAAGTCGAGGTCTACCTCTAACCAGACCTCTTGGTGAACACCTACGTTAACGAATGGTTCCTTGACCGAAAAAAGGAGTAAAGTGTCTTTTCCCCCCTTGCTTACGTAGTCAGCGACAGCTACGAAAGAGGTTACCATATGGTAGCCGTCTTGAGGGGGGAGCTCGATAAATCGCCAGCTCATCTCATAACCTCTTGCAGGAGAGCTTCTCGCTGGCTATCAGTTCCTTTAGTTTCGAGACAGCTGCGCTGCCAGAGTAGAGCTGCTTTACGTCTTCCATGTTGTTCGGCTTCATCTTCACTATCCAGCCCTTACCGTAGGGGTCCTGGTTCACTAGGATGGGGCTCTTCTCCACCTCAGCGTTGGCCTCCACTATCTCCCCGCTTACAGGGGCTGGGACTGGGCCTGCCCACTTCCCGCTCTCCATGGTGGCTATGGGCTTACCCTTCTCTACCTTGGTACCCTTCTTCTTTATCCTGACCCTCACTACCTTTCCAGCCATAGTCTGGGCTATGTCAGTTATCCCCACGACTAGGATGTCTCCCTCGAGCCTAGCCCAGACCGTGTTCTTCCCTTCAATGTAGTAGAACAAGTTCTCGGGTATCTCACAGTTCGACTCGACTACCATTCAAACCACTTACTTTAGTTATCATAAAAACTATACTAAAAAATTTTCCTATGTTATTCAAGTAATTTATTTTCGAGTAGCAGCAAAAACTTCTTCTTTTACCCAAGTAGCTTAGGCTTGTGAAGGGCTACTTAATTTTCTTCCAATGCAGAGAAGGGGAGGTAAAGACAAAGGGTAGGACTTTCCGCCTAGAGGAGGGCAACTACGTCTACGTGGGCTCCTGCGGTAGGTACTGCCAGAGTAGGGTAGCGAGGCACTTGAGCGAGGAAAAGGGGAGGAAACACTGGCACGTCGATTTCCTCCAGGGGCTCTGCGAAGCTAAGGGCGCACTAGTCCTAGACTTGGAGGAAAAAGAGATAGCCTCCGCCCTCTCAGTCTTCCCCTCAGTTAAGGGGTTTGGGTCAAGCGACGACAGGGAAAACGAGAGCCACTTGTTCAAAGTTGAGCCGTGGGAGGCGTTAAGATATATTATTGGGGAAGGGAAGAGGTAGACTATGCTAGTTACAGCCCCCTTTGCAGGCCCAGTCTCCTTTCCCTTATTGGTGGCAAAGGTACACGGAAAGCTCGACTTTGAGCTGAGGAACTCCTGCGAGTACCAAGGCGTTGGCGACGTGGTGTTGGACTCGATAACAAACGTCGCCAAACTTAACGTAAACTACAGGCTAATAGCTGGGGTCTACGTGGACATGTACTCGTTGCTGGGCGACAAGAGTTCAAGGAAGATATTCACGGTTAGGCAGGGGACTCTAGCCGACTACAACGCGAGGCTATACGCCCAGCTCACTGGAAAAGAAGTTGTAAACACCACAGCAGAGAGGGCAGTGGAGGAGAGCGAGAGAGGAGGACTGGCCTTGGTAGGCATAGAGGTAAAGGTAGGAGAGAGCTTTGAGAGGGAGATGGAGAGGCTTGGAGTACTTGCCCCCTCTTGTGTTATCTACTCAAGGGAACCCGCGGACAACGTAATTAGTGCATACGAGGAGGGCATAAGGATAATAAGGGAAGACCCTAGGACTTCAGCCTCCATAATCGCCTCTGCCTCCCGCTACTACAGCCTAGAGGTCATGGAGAGGATAATCCACATCTACAACCACCGCCTCACCACTAACAGGGAGGAGCTGAAGAGGAGCGTCGAGGTGTACTCTAAGGTCTTGCCGGCTGTGGGTGGGCTCTCCTATTGAGCGAAGACGGGAGTCGAGGGGCTTTACTTTTGTGTGTGGTCACAACACGATGAAAGACTTGACTTACCCTCAAGCTAAACCCTCCCCCTTGCCTTGACCAAGTTAAGGGAGTCGAGGCATAAGACGTCCCCTAGTTCCTTTCCCTTGCATAACGCTACTACCTCTAGTCCCTCCCTTGTCCCCTTTATGAAGGGGGTTATCCCCACCATCTCCAACTCCCTCACCATGTTCTCAAGCTCCCTCCTCTTCTCCTTATCTACCTTCCCTACTCGCTTGAGGTCGCTCACGCTCAGCACGTATCCCTCTAGCGTCCCGACCATTTCAATGAATTTAGGGTTGCCCTAATATATAAAATTTGTTGAAAACCTCTTTAAGTCCCAGGAGGGAATTCAACAAATGAAAGTCGGCAAAATAGAGGTATTCCCGGGGAGCCCAAACACCTTGGTCTACGACGGGAGGGTGGTAATAGACCAGGGAGGGAAGAACGCGTCCTTGGACTTGAAGGCAGAGGTGCAATTGGCGACCCACGGCCACATGGACCACATAGCGGGGCTCTTCAAGGAGGCGAAGAAGAAGTTCATACCTAGGGAGGACTCCTGGACGTTAAACCTAATAGGGAGGAGGTGTATGACCTATGGCTTCAGCTCCAGCGACTCCGACCTCTTCTCTTACGACTTGATAAAGGAGGAGCTGAAGACGCAGTTTGAAGACCCAGAGGTCGAGGTAGTCCCCCTGCCCGGTCACACTCCCGGGCACTCTGGCTACATCGTGGACAACGCCCTTTACGCTGGGGACGCCTTCTTTGGGCAAAAGGTGCTGGAGTCCTTTGTCTTCCCCTTCTACGTGGACTTCTGGAAGGCCCAGGAGAGCCTGGAGAAGCTCGTGGAGCTAGTGAGGGGCGTAGACTACGTCTTCCTCTCCCACGGCCCAGTCTACACCGATAAGAGGAAGGTTGAGGAGATCCTCAAGTTCAACGTGGAGTATAACAAGAGGTTAGTGGAGAGAATCAAAGACCTCATCTCGGGCCAAGAGATGACAGCAGAAGAGGTAGTAGTTAGGCTTGGGGGCAAGCTTTCCCCGGCAAACGTGTTCTTAAACGAAATAGTGGCAAAGTCTATCCTCGTCCAAGTCAGTAGGGAGGTGAGGGTCACGGAAAAAGGGGTTGTGTTTAGGCGGTAAGGTGAGCCGGCACCAAGTTTGCCCTTGGAGTTGTTGCCTTCACCCTTGTCTATCCGCCCTTGTCCCTTACCCTTATCCCTGGCTTTACCAGTTCCTTAAGGTCAAGGATCTTGTCTATCTCCTCGTCCTTGAAGCCCAACTCCCTTAAGGCCTCCCTTATTGACATTCCCCTGTTGAGCATCTTGCCTATCTGTGAGGCCTTGTCGTAGCCTATCAAGGGCGAGAGGACGGTGATGAGGGATGGGCTGCTCTCGGCGTACTTCTTCATCTTCTCCACGTTTGGCTTCATCCCCTCAATTACCAGCGAAGCGAACTTGTTCAACGCCTCTGCGACCAAGTTCTCCTGGGTGACCACGTTGTAGCCCATTAGGGGGACTCCCATTGAGAGCTCGAACTCCCCCAACATTGAAGCTACTTGGTTTGCGTGGTCTAGTCCCATCACTTGGGCTGATACCAAGAGGGTTGCCTCAACGGTCACCGGGTTTGTCTTACCGGGCATTATGCTGCTCCCTGCGATCTCCTCTTGGGTTGGCAGGTCTATCTCCCCTATTGAGGTAAACGGGCCAGAGAACATGAGCCTAAAGTCCTGGCCCACCCTATAGAGCTCTACAGCCACGTTCCTCAGTACCCCGCTCAGCATTAGCATGTCGGTTAAGAGCCTCATTGCCCTGAACTTGTTGGCTGGCTTAAAGCCCAGCCCAGTGACCTTGTTCACCTCTTGGACTACCAGCTCTTGGAAGCGGGGGTCAGCGTTTAGCCCAGTCCCAACAGCGCTCCCGCCTATGGGCAACTCCTTCACGTACTCCAGTACGTTCCTCAACTGGTCTAGGTCGTGTTTAAATGCGTCGTAGTATGCCCCCAGCTCTTGGCCCAGGGTGACTGGAAGGGCGTCCCTCAAGTGCGTCCTCCCCGCCTTTACCACGTCCTTGTACTCCTCCGCCTTCTTGTTCAGTACAGAGAGCATGACCTCTAAGGCGGGAATGACCTTCTCCGCTGCGTTTGCCACTGAGGCTATCCTTATTGCCGTAGGCACTGTGTCGTTTGAGGACTGGCCCATGTTGACGTGGTCGTTGGGGTGGACTTTTTTCCCAGAGATCTCCGATGCCCTCTCTGCGATTACCTCGTTGACGTTCATGTTTAGCCCAGTGCCGGAACCCGTCTGAAAGACGTCTAGGACTATCTTGTCGTCGTGCTTGCCCTCCATTACCTCGTATGACGCCTTCTCTATTGCCTCAGCTATGTCCTTCTGCAAGTAACCCAGGGACGCGTTTACCCTAGCACAGGCTAGCTTTACTAACCCCATGGCCCAGATTACTTTCCTTGGAAACCTAGTCCCAGTGTTCATGAAGAGCTTTGGGGCTGTTTCGGTGTATTTCATGGGTATAAGTGAGTGACGGTAGTTTTATTGCTTTTCTTTAGCTAAAGACTCCTCTATACCCCTGTAGTTTATTTCTAGGTGCTTCCTGATTATCTCCCCCTGGATTCCCCCAATGTCGACTGAGACTCTGTACTTCCTCTCTACCATTTGGTTGTAGTGCTCCTCTAAGTGGGATCCCGGGACTAGCCCCCCGTGGGAGAGCCCCACCATCCTGGGCCTGAGCGAGATCTGGAGCTTTAGGCTATCTAGGTACTTCCAGTAATCGAAGGGTGGAGGGGTTGTGGGTATTGGGACGCCGTTGTACCTCCCTCCCGCTGAGTCGCCGGAGTAAAGGACGTCGCCTATTAGGACAGAGATGTGGTGCTTGGCGTGGCCGGGGGTGTAGATAATCTTCATCTTCTGCCTACCCAGGTCTACTTCCTCTCCGCCAGAGACCTCTACGAAATCCGCGTCAACTCCTTCTACCTCCCCGTAGATGTCGACTAGGTCTCCCAATACTTGTCTGGCGCTTTCGTTCAACTGCTTGGTATCCCTCAAGTACTTTGAATAGCCCTTGTACACGAATACCTTTGGCTTATACCTCTGTACCAGTTCCGAGAGCCCCCCAACGTGGTCTAGGTGTACGTGGGTTATGACTAGGTAGTCCAGCCTATCTAGGAAGCTGACGTCCATGACAGTGTTCGAAACTCCGGCGTCAATCATGACTACCTTCTCGTCGCAGACGACGTAGGAATAAACTAGCTCCGGGAACTCAATTGGACCAGAAGCTAGAGCGTGTATACCCTCGCATGGCATAAAGGAAAAAGGGAGAGTAGACTTAATATTTTACTTTAAGGTTCCCTAGTCTCCTCAATTATGTCCTCTATCGCCTCAGTCCTTATTCCGCTCCTAACTGCCAAGTAGTGGAACACCAAGATATCGACTGCGGCAACTATGGTATCCAACGGGAACGGTATGGGGGCACTCGTGCCGTAGGGCCCAAACCCTCCAAAGTAGGAGAACACCAACATGCTGAAAATGAAGCCCAACAGCCAGTAGCCTGCCTTTATCTCGGTCTTAACGTTGTCCTCCACTACAGAGGACAGTGATACCACGCTAAATATAATTGCTCCGGCCATGATCAACAGGTAGATGAGGAACGCTATTGGGTCCGGGGTCGACAGGCCAGAAGTGCTTGTGTAGAAGATGTATGAGTCGAGTATCACGGCCACTATGTCAACTACTCCCAAGAGCGCTGCTAGGCTAGCCTTCGCCTTCAAAACCTTGTATGCGTAGTAGCCGAAGAACAGTGGTAGGCCTATGAAAATGGCCGTCACCACGTAGAACAGCGTAGTGAACCCAGACCAGTAGACTATTAGCCCTGCAGCCAAGGTCGCCAATGGGGCAATAATTGCTGCTCCGGGCAGCTTGTAACTCCTCCTAAGGTCTGGGGCAGTCTTCCTGAGGGTCTGGAGCCCTATCCCACCCATTATGTACGTAAAGACGGTAGCGGAAGATATGAAGCCCACTAGCGCTATCCACGCAGGGAACGGGAGTAGGAATATTGCGCCTATGGCGGTGGCAGCTACGAAGGACACTACAGGAACTCTGGTCTTACCTATCTTCAGGAAGATGGAGGGTAAGTAACCGTTTGCCGCGAAGCCGTAGAGAGTCCTACCTGCTGTCCCTATGTAAATCCACCCAGTGCCAGCTGGGGATATCACTGCGTCAATTGCCAGTATGTAGGACCAGAAGGCGAACAGCGCCGCTACCTCTCCTACCAACCCACTGTTCTGGAAGAGGAAGAGGAATGGGCCATGCGTTATGTTCGAGTTAGCTAGCCCAGCCCAGTTTCCGACAGCGACCCCCGCGGCTGACCAGTTTATTGCGCCAGTGAACGCCACTTGGAGTAAAGTATAAAGGGCCATCCCTATCAGCAGGGATCCAATTACCGCAAAGGGTATGTCCTTCTTCGGGTTCTTCCCCTCTCCTCCGTACTCTATTGCCTGCCTAAACCCCAAGTAGGAGAATATCACCCCAGTTGTGGGGATTGCGTATAGGACCGCTGCTAGTCCAGAGAATCCCTCTACCACGTTGCTGGCCGAGGGGAAGAATCCACCTCCTGCCGTGAAGTTACTGGGATGGTAGAGGAAGACTAGGGAAAGGATTACAGTCAGTGATGGGACTATTAGCTTCCACCACCCAGCTCCGTGGGTAACTGCGCCGAGTACCTTAACTCCGGCGTACTGGAGGAAGAAGAAGAGGATCAGGAGGACGTAGGACAGGGCGATGCCCTCTGGGGTCAACACGCCATTAGAGTAGGTCAAGCTGGGCACGAAATAGCTGAGGTAAGTCACTGTGGCGCTAGCCTCTATTGCCGGGACTGAAACTGCTGACAGGAAGTAGGCCCAACCTATCAAGTAACCGACAAATCCCCCGTGAGTGTAGTGGGGATACCTAACTATGCCTCCGGTCTTGGGAATAGAAGAGGCTATCTCAGCGTAAGCTAGGCCCACGAAGATGATAAGGATTCCAGCGATAATCCAAGACAGGAAAGCGGCGCCACCTGCGTAGGCTGCGGTGTACAGGGCTCCAAAGAGCCACCCTGAGCCTATTACTCCCCCCAGCGAGAGGAACAGCATCTCAAACCTGTTCAAGGACTTCCTCAGTTGGGCGTCTGAAGACGCTCCTAAGTCACGTACGCTAGATCCAGGGTTTTTTGATGCCATGAATTAAAAAGAAGGTTATATCTTTAAAAACTTAACTCAATTCTTCACATATACTTTTGACTAAGTTTAGGTAAATTAGGGAGTTCTTTAAGAACAGTTTAATCTGAAATTGTGGAAAAGTCAAGTCTTTAACAACACAAACCAACCTTTAAGGTAGTAGACCTCAAAGCCCATGTTCCTTGTGGTGTAGAAGAGGAGTTTCCTGAACTTTTGCTCGTCCTTCATCTCGTCTGCTATGAAGACGAGGCCTCTGGACATCTCTACCATTTTCCTCACAACTGAGATGGGGTCTTCCTCGTGAAGTATTGCGTTAAGGGAGACCGCGGAGTCAAAGACACCCTCCCTGGCATCGTTGATCCCCACAGCCTCGTAGCCGGTATATGGAAAAACGCCGTGGACTAAGACCTTATTGCCTAAGGGGAAAGAAAAGAGTAGTTCCTCCACTTCTCTAGGTATCATGCCTTGCCCAACTGCTTCTTCAGCTCCTCAGCTGCCTTCTTTATCTCCTCCATTGATGCCTCGTCTTCTAGGGTGGAGATGTCGCCTATATTGCTACCGCTCACCACCGCCTTTATTACCCTCCTCATGACCTTCCCGGACCTCGTCTTGGGCAGAGCGTTCACGAACTGGATCTTGGGGGTGACGATTGGGCCCATTACCTGCCTCACGTGGTTCTGGATTTCCTTGGCCAGGCTCTCTGACGGCGTGTAGCCCTGCTTGAGCACTACGAAAGCATATACCTCCTCTCCCTTAACGGGGTCTGGCACTCCCACTACTGCGGCCTCAGCTACTGCTGGGTAAGAGGTGATAGCTGACTCCACTTCTCCAGCTCCAATCCTGTGGGCAGCGACCTTTATGGTCTCGTCCGCCCTACCTAGCACCCAAACGTAGCCGTCCTCGTCCACCATTGCGTAGTCCCCTGGGTAGTATAGGCCGGGGAACTTGGAGAAGTACGTCTTCTTTAGCCTCTCGTTCCCTGGGTCTCCCCACATGCCCATCATCATGTTCGGCGGGAACGGCGGCCTCATTATTAGGTACCCCCTCTCCCTTGGCTTTGTCGGGTTGCCGGACTCGTCTAAGACCTCTATGAAGTTACCGGGCAGCGGGTAACCGGAGGCTGGCCCGGACTTCATTGGCATGTAGATTATCCCCGGTAAGTAGCCTAAGTTGGGGGCACCGGTCTCGGTCTGCCACCACTGGTGTGACATGAACACCTTGCCCTTTCCAATTACCTCTAGGCCCCACTTCCACGGGGCGTAGTTCAACACCTCTCCGTTGGTGACTATTATCCTGAGCGAGGAGAGGTCGTGGGCCTTGACGAACTCCTCGCCGTACTTCATGAAGTACCTCAAGGCGGTAGCTGAAGTGCCGAAGGTAGTCGCCCTATACCTCTCTATAATCTCAGCCCACTTGTCCGGGTACGGGTAGTCTGGGGCGCTCTCGTAGATCACTATAGTCCTCCCCATGACCAATGGGGAGTAGGTTATGTAGGAGTGGCCTACGATCCAACCTATGTCCGAGGTGTTGAAGAGGACGTCGTTCTCCTGGCTTAACCCATAGCTCCAGAGCAACATAACTGCAGTGCCGACTAAGTACCCGCCAGTGGAGTGTACTATGCCCTTCGGCTTCCCAGTGGTGCCAGAAGTGTAGAGGATAAAGAGGGGGTCGTTGGAGTCTACTGGCACCGGCTCAATAGGCTTGTACTTACCCACTTCGTCGAAGTAGACGTCCCTGCCCTCCTTGAAGTTGATCTCCGTGCCCAACCTCTTGTAGACCAACACGTGCTTCACTGGGTTCTTGTCTCCCAACATGTCAAGGGCTTCGTCAACGATCTTCTTCAGCTCCACTACCTTCCCTCTCCTCGGGTAGGCGTCAGCCGTAATGACGACCTTCGACTGGGCGTCCTCTATCCTACTGGCTAGGGCTTGGGAACCGAAGCCCGCGAACACTACGCTGTGTATTGCCCCTAGCCTTGCACAAGCTAGCTTAGCTATGACTCCCTCCGGGGTTAACGGCATGTAGATTGTTACCCTGTCCCCCTTCTGAACTCCCAGTTGCCTCAGGGCGTTAGCCCACCTGTTGACCTCGTAGTAGAGGTCCTGGTAAGTGACGACTTTCCTCTCTCCCCTTTCGCTCTCCCACACGATCGCAGCCTTAAACTTCCTGGGGGAGTTGAGGTGTCTATCAGCTGCGTTATAGGAGGCGTTTAGCTTCCCTCCAATGAACCACCTCGTCATAGGGTCTTCCTGCTTCATGGTCTCCTTCCAGGGCTCAAACCAGTCTATCAGCTGTTTGGCTAGGTCTCCCCAGAATTTGTCCGGCTGCTCCTTACTGTAGTTAAACAAGTACTTGTAATACCTCATGTTAAAGTCTACTTTTTCTTCCAGTTGCTTTGTCTCAGCCTCAGACTCGACTTCAACCATAAATAATCATATAAGTTTGTTTAAGCAATATTAAAAAGCATTACCTTAAATAATGAGGTTTTCCACGCCCTTAGGAGATTGGGGAAAGAATAGCCCCAAAATAGTTATTAACACTTAATTAGGAAAAAGAGCCCCTAAACTCCTTTTTAACTCCCGCTCGCCATAAATCTGGGAAAGATGAACATAACACAACTAGTCCTCCTGACCAACTTGGCTGAGGGGGAACTGAGCTTCAAGGAGATGATGGAGTACACTGGCCTACCTAAGAAAAAGCTGGTAAGGAGCTTGAGGAGGCTGGAGGACTACGGTTTCGTGGAGAAAAAGGCCTTCATAGGGGACGACGTCATATTCGGGATAACCGACAGGGGGCTGGAGGAGCTGTACAAGCACTACCTCTTCCTGAAGAAGTTGTTGGCAGACATGGAGTTCACCATATGCAGTAGGTTCGACTGTTAGAACCAGGCTAGCAGGTGGAAGAGCATCTCCATGAACTTGGCCTTGTCTATCTCGTAGACTACTTCAGTCTTTGGCCCCTTTCCCCATAGGTCTAGGTAGTCAATTACCGTCATACCCCTAGTGAGGCAGTCGCAGTCCTCCACGTCCACGTACTGCCTCTCGGACCTCTTTACGACCTCCTTGTTTAACGCCACAGCTGTCGTTATTAAGTCGGGGTGCGGGTTTCCCTTCATCTTCTGGTGCCTCATTGCGAACTCCCTGTAGTGGGAGTAGATCTTGACGTAGAACTTGGCCATTTCCGTGTTCATCTCCCTTATTTTCTCCCACTCCCCTTCCTCCACAACGTAGTTGGTTATCAGGTCCCACGCAACCATGGTGATGTCAAAGCCGGCGTTGAACACTATCTTAGCTGCGTCTGGGTCTACCCATATGTTGAACTCGGCCACTGGGGTAATGTTGCCCCTCCCGTGTATTGTGCCCCCCATTACCCAGACCTTCTTCACCTTGTCTACTATGGACTTGTCCAGCAAGTAGGCCAATGCCAAATTAGTCAAGGGGGAGATGGCGAGGAACTCCAGCTCCCCTGCGTACCTGTCTGCAAGCTCCACTATAGCTTGTGGAGCCCTCTTCTTCTCTGGCCTCAGCCTCTTTGGCTTCACTACCTCGTCCCCTATCCCTCCCTTACCGTGCACGTTCTCGACTGTCCTAAAGCCCTTGACTAGGGGCCTGTCGCTCCCTGGGTATACCTTTACCTCTTTGTCCACTTTTCCTGAGACGAACTCCAGTGCCCATAAAGCGTTGTTTACCTCCTGCTCAAATGCTATGTTCCCCTCGACTATCGTTACCCCCTCCACCTCTACCCCGTTCCTCAACAACATGTACAGGCTCATTATGTCGTCTTCTGCCGTGTCGCAGTCTATGACGAAGTGCCTTGCCATACTTCCAACTGCGGGGGCTAAGAAATAACCTTTACAGCGACTTAACTACGTCCCCTTTACTCAAAGACGTCCTTGTAATCCAATATCCTCTTGAGCTTCAAGTAAACCCCATCTACCCCGTAGGAGGGGTAGTAGTCAAAGCCCTTTAATACCTCTTCGTCGGCCACATACACCTTGGACACCCCAGTACCAGGGACTGTGTAGGCGTAAATGGGGGAAGTCCTCTCGACTAGCTCAACGAAGTCCTTAAGCCCCCCGGTCTTTACTAGGTAGCTGTTCTTGTCCCCCTCCTCAACTACTGGAACCCCCTCGTCCTTGCTGAACCCCGGGTACTCTACGTCTTCCTGATAGGTGAGGTGGAGCTTGAACTGGGAGTCGTACTCGACCAACACGGCTATGGGCCTGTCCTCAACGCCCTTCTTGAAGCCCTCTAGCATCTCCCTACCGTTGGAGTAGCTCTTCTCCAACGTCACTACCCTCTTCGGCTTCGGGTAGACCCTCATCACGGCCTTGGATATTGCCCCCACCTTCCCCTTTGAGCCTATGAATACCTTCCAGTTTATCCCCCCTAGGAAGGTGATAGCCCTACACCACAGCGTAAAGTCCCTGGGGCTACCGTAGTGAAAGGAGATTGGGGACACGTAGTTCAACGCCAACATGCCCCCGACAGAACCATCATATAGGCTGGGGAAGAGGAGACCCTTCTCCGACGCCTCCTCCCTGACCTTCTGCACTGGAGCTCCAGCAAAGGCAACCACGTAGTCGTCCTTTAGCTCAAAGTAGTCCATCCCTTGGGTGGAGATGGCGTTTTCTGGGTTCTTGTTTGAGTGCTTGCCAAACCCTATAATGGAGATCTTCCTACCTTCAGCGTGGGCCGACCTGATCTCCTTAAACAGCTCCTCCTCGCTGGATACTCTTATCATGCTAATTACCTTGCTTTAAAATCTTTATAAGAGAGAAGGCAATTCAGTTTATAGGCATTGGGTTGTAAACTCTTCCTATGCCCTTAGTAGGAGTTATAATGGGGAGCAAGAGCGACTGGGAGTACATGAAGGAGGCCGTGGAAGTCCTAGAGAAGTTCAACGTCAGCTACGAGGTGAGGGTAGTCTCAGCCCATAGGACGCCGGAGTTCATGGTGGAGTACGCCAAGACAGCCAGAGCGAGGGGGATTGAGGTGATCATTGCCGGGGCGGGTGGAGCAGCCCACCTCCCTGGGATGACCGCGTCGTTGACTTCCCTGCCGGTAATTGGAGTCCCAATACCTTCGAAGAACTTGAACGGCTTGGACTCCCTCCTCTCAATAGTCCAGATGCCCTACGGAGTCCCAGTGGCTACAGTGGCAATTGGTGGGGCTAAGAACGCCGCCCTCCTTGCGATTAGGATACTGGGGATAAAGTACAAGGAACTTCAGGAGAAGATGGAGAAGTTCATGGAGGAGATGAAGAACGATGTCCTCTCTACCAAACTATAAGGTCTGCATATTGGGAGGAGGCCAACTAGGTTGGATGACGATAATAGAGGGCAGGAAACTGCCACTGACCTTTTACGTAATAGCAAGCCCAGATGAACCAGCCTGCAAGGTTGCGGACAAGTGTTTCCCTGAAGAGAGGTACAAGGAGGCCATAGACGAGTGCGACGTGGTGACCTTCGAGTTCGAGCACGTGAGCGAGAGGGCCCTAGACTACGCCCAAGAGGTGGGGAAGCTCCTCCCCAGGATAAACTCGGTTGAGCTGAAGAGGGAGAGGTATAAGGAGAAGGAGTTCCTCAGGGACCACGGGTTCCCAGTGCCTAGGTTCAAGGTGGCACAGGACGGGGAGGAGGCCCTCAGGGTACTGAAGGACGAGTTCAACAACTACGGCGTGCTCAAGCAGTCTAGGGGCGGTTACGATGGGAAGGGACAGTACTTCGTTAAGGGCGACCCGGAGAAGTACCAGTTCCTCAAGGACGTGAAGTGCAGGTTCGTGGTGGAGGAGTTTGTCAACTTCGACTTCGAGGCTTCAATAATAGCGGTTAGGGGGAAGAGGGACTTCAAGGCATATACGCCCTCCTTTAACTACAACGAGAAGGGGATCCTAGTCTACAACTACGGCCCCTATTACAACGAGGAGATGGAGAGGATAGCGGATAGGCTGACTAGGGAGCTGGACTACGTGGGGACTATAGGGATAGAGTTCTTCGTAGTGAAGAGCAGAGTTCTGATAAACGAGATCGCGCCAAGGGTACACAACACCGGCCACTACACCCTCGACGGTGCCTTCACTTCCCAGTTCGAGCAACACTTGAGGGCTATCCTGGGGATGGAACTGGGGGAGACCACTGCGCTCCACCCATTCGGCATGGTGAACATCCTAGGTAAGTCGTCGTTCCCGCAAGAGGTAATGAAGATAGGGAAGGTGTACTGGTACGGGAAGGGAGAGGCGAGGAAGAGGAGGAAAATGGGCCACGTGAACGTAGTCGGGAGGGACCTAGAAGAAGTAAAGCAAAAAATTGATAAAATTATGCAACTAATCTATCCCGATGGTTTAGATTTATGAAACTCAACTTTAAGATCTGGATAGAGGACGACAGCGGAAAGCCTATTATGGGGAAGGGCGGCGTCCAGCTGGTCAAGGAGATTATAGTGACGGGATCAATTGCCAAGGCAGCTGACGAGGTCAACGTCTCCTATAAGTTCGCCTGGGAATACGTGAGGAGGATAAACTCCATGGTGGGAGGGATAGAGTTCAAGAAGGGAGGGAAGAACGCAGGGGGAACAGAGGTCTCCGACAAGGTGAAAAAGATAATAGAGATATACGAGGAGGCCGCGAGAGAGATAAGTCAAGTTCTGGAGAAGTACAACAAGAAGCTTAACGAGCTGAACTCTTCATAAATTCGATGTAAACACTTTATTTCTGATAAGATATGAATTACCTATAAGATTTATAAATTGTGAGGTAGAATGTTACTAGACTAGTAATGAAGTACTGCCCTAGGTGTGGTTACCCGAACCCGGACGACGCAAAGTTCTGCATAAAGTGCGGCTACCAATTCCCTGAATTAACGACACAGCAGCCTCCTCAACCTCTTCAAGCGCCTCCTACTGCACCACCGCCAGCTTATGGGCAACCCCAGTCTGGAGGAGGGAAGAAATTCCCCTTAATCCCCATAGTGGCAGTTATGGCTGTGGTCATAGTAGTGGTGGTAGTATTGGCGGCTGTGTTGCCAGGGATAACTGGTGGAGGTGGTAACACCTTAGCTTCGGCAGCTGACCACGCGTTTGGAGGTAACTGGAAGGTGAATAGTAGTAAGTCTGGTACGGCAACGATCTCGGGGAACACCGTTACAATAGCCTACCTAAACGGAACGACCCAAACGATGTCGCTGTCTAGTTACGCTAGCCAGAACTCCCTGGGACAGGCCTTATTGACCGGAATTTCTAAGTTGTCGACTTACTACTTGGTCAACGGTAACGAGTCCATACAAATAGGAATAGTATACAACGCAAAGTCTGATTCTTCACTAATGTTCTTCGTGGGGTTGGCAGAGAGTTTTTCCAAGTCCTACAACTACTCCGGCGGTACTTTCTACTTGAGCAGCAGCAGTGGCTACGACGAGGTACTCACGATGTATAACGGAAACTTGTACTCAATAGATTTCTACAACTTCACCCCGTCTGTGCAGGAAATAACTACCTTCTTAAACCAAGCTGTGGCCTAAGTTACCCTTTTTCTTTCCTCCATTGCCCTTATTGCGCTCTTCACGAACTCCTCCACCACCTTCTTTGGCTCCTTTGCCTTCATCACAGCGCTTGCAACGCCTATCCCGGAGGCCCCCAGCTTGATCGCAGTGTAAACGTCGTCCCCAGTGGAAATCCCGGCCCCGGCCACGAGTTCCACGCCTGGCACTTTCCTCACCTCCTCTACGCCCTTTGTTATTACCTCCGGCTTAGCCCTAGAGACCGAGATCCCAGTCCCTATGAGCTCTGGTGGCTCAATTAACACGGCGTTGGGCCCCAACATGCCTACTGGGGCTACCATGTTGTACCTGTCCACGCAGACCACAGACTCTAGCCCCTCCCTCTTCAGCTTTTTCACGGCGTCGTCTATCTCGTCGAACCTTATCCTCCTCTCGCTGTGGTTCAGAAGGGAGCCCTTTGCCCCTGCGTCCTTTATCATCTCGACGGTAACTGACCCTGTCCTCGCCCCAAGGTCCACGGGGTCGACGTGTTCAGCGTAGACCGGGATTGACACCTCCTGGGCAACCCTGTAGATCTCAGTAGCAGGGACGGAGATTATTATCTCCACTGAATACTCCCTGCTTACCTCCTCTATTTCCTTTGCCAGCTCTAACGCCCTTCTCCCAAAGGAGTTGTCGTAGGCCTTGAAGTTTATTAAGATTATGGGAGTCTTCATAAGACTAGAGGAAAAGCGTTGGCTTTTATTTATTGTGGGGTAGACCTTGCCGTAAAGCGGAAGACAGCGGTGGGGGTAATGGAGGGGGACGAGATTGATGTCAGCTTCGTAGAGGGCGACGACGAGATAGTAGAGCTCTGCAGTAAAGCGAGGGTCACGGCAATAGACTCCCCCCTCTCCCTCTCTAGGGGCTTTAGAAAGGTGGACAAGGAGATGATAAGGCTGGGGCTAAGGGTACTCCCCCCTTCCTTCATGAGGCCCCTAGTCGAGAGGGCCTTGAGGTTGTCTAGGGAGCTGAGGCTCATAGAGACCCACCCCACCTCTTCTGAGAAGCTCATGGGGCTCAACTGGAGGGACTTTTCCAGCTCAAAGGACGAGTTCGACGCTGTGGTGTGTGCCCTCACTGCCCTCTTTTACGACCTAGGTAAGGCACTTAGGGTCAAGGCGGAGGACGGCGAGATCTTCCTACTTAACT
>JBBINF010000006.1:0-28849 GCA_037444045.1 Sulfolobales archaeon
TACTCCAAAGGTTTTCTCGACTTCAGACTTAACTTGTGACTTTGTGGCCTTCTTGTCTACAATAAGGACTATGGTGTTAGTTGACTCTATTAGTCTTGTACTTTTTTCCGTAGCTAACGGCTGGATTATTACTGTCATAACATACCACCAAACCTCTTGTTAAGGAGACTTATAGAACTCTCGGTGAATATGGTTAACCTTCCTGGATGCCCTCCTGGGGCAAGATGTATAACGCTTACTAATGTAGGATCGACCACGTCAACCCCAGGAATGTTCCTAGCAGCTGACAGCAGCTTTTTGACGTCATGCGAAACTATTAGTGGACCAACGGGAACCTTATACCTTCTACCCCTCATCTTTCCTTTCCCGGCTCTTATCCTTATACCTTTCCTCACCCTTTCTAGTTCCTGTGCAATCCCCAACTTCTCAAGAATCCCTATAACGTCCTTTGCCTTCTGCAGGTTCGCCAGTTCGTCGGACACAACTATGGGCAAAGAGTCAATCTGAACCCTATGACCTCTCAGTGACACAAAGTACTTGTCCGAGGTAGCTGCAAGGGCGCTTATCACCGCTAGCCTCTTTTCCTTCTCGTTTATTCTCTCGACTATTCTCTCCATGACTGTTGGCGGAAAAGCCGCTCTACCGCCTACGGTATTCGGGGCTAAGGCCGCCTCTCCAGATGTTCTAATCCTTGGAACCCTCGCTAAGCCTAGGTTAATGCCAAAGCTATATGCGGTTGTCCTCTTACCCGCCATCGGATCTCTTCCTTTAGGCTGAAGAGACGCCGTGAATTCCGCATGAAATGCCCTCCTTATTAAGTCCTTCCTCACAGGGTAGCTAAATATTGGAGGTAACTCTATCTCCTTTACCTTATTACCGTTGAGGTCAAGAACGCTCGCTTTTTTCACCTGAATTTCGTAATACATAACCTGTTTCACCCTTGCTTGCTATTTAGGTCTATATATGTGACTGTTTGAGTGATTGGATTTAGCGTATAAGGCCTTATCGGATAGCGTAAGAATAAAGGCCTTTTCCTTACGCCTATCGTGGAACCTTGAATTAAAAGATACGCATTCCTCACCAGTCCATATCTCACAAATCCGCCCTTGGGGTTTATCTCGTCCGGATTTGTGCCTATCTTTAGGATTAGCTTGTTATACTCAGTCCTGCGGTGATATCCCATCTGCCCAGGTTGAGGTACGTAGCTTGGAGTACCTAGAGATGGACCTTTAGTTCCAACTTTCCTGCTCCCCTTCCTATGTTTGTGCCATTTAGGCAGCTCCTGAACGCTGTACCTCTTTATTACGCCCTGGAATCCCTTTCCTTTTGTCACTCCTATTACGTCTATAAGCTGACCCTCCTTGAAAACCGAGGAGACCGGTAGGGACTTACCCAGTAGGTTTAACGCGTATTCAAGTTGAGCATTAACGTCTCCACCACCTATTTGTATTTCGGCTATGTCGGGAGTCTTTTTACCTAACGACGGAATTAGCTTTGGTTGCGAAGCAGCTATTATCCTTAGATATAGTATATTGCTCGCATTGCTCTTTATCTTGTCCAAGAACTGGCCTTGCTTGTCAGGACTAACCTTAAGGGACTTTATCCTCCTTTCGAGTTTTAGATCAGCAGGAGGATTTACCCAGTACTCAGTCAAAGTTGAGGGTTCTCCCTTAGAATCTAAAGCGTAAGCCCTAATGGCGAGGGGTACTATAGGCGGAGTCTCTATAACGGTTACCGGCGTAAACACCTCTTTTCCAAAGTTTTCGGATCCCTTAATGTTATCAATGATAAACGCGTGAGTCATTCCGGCCTTGTATCCTATGAAACCCAAAAGGACGGGTGAATTAGCCTTTATTTCGGGCCAAGACCTGGGAGTAGGTAAGAGCTCGCTAGACCTCTTCCTAGGTCTAAGACCCGAGGATCCCCTTCTAGGTGATGAAAGCTTACGATGTCCCAACGTCTATCCCCTGATCTCTTTAACTCATGATTATCAGTGGTTATAAATGTAACTATTTGAGAATGAAGTTAAGAACTGCTAGAGAGAACGCCAGTGCCTCTTCCGTCCTGACGTCGGATACCCCTTGCCTTGGGACAAAGTTGTAAGTCCTCTCGATGTATTTACCTCCCAACTCCTGAATGATACCTCCACTAGGAGGTCCCAAAACCAACGTTATGCCATATACCTCGAAAAGCCTTCTAATTTCATCAACGTGAAGTAGTGGATCCTTTCCGCTTCTACTGCCTATTATAACGTTGTTCATCTTCTCTATGTCAGAGAGCTCTATCTTCCTTAACCGGAATCCGCCATAGTAGATGGGGTAATAACGCACGTACTTTACTTCCTTTGAATCAGTTATTAATACTGTATCAATTTCTTTTATTAAGCGTCGCTTTAGGCCGAAATCCCCGTCCTTACCCATTCTTACCTCTCCCTCAACCGGAAACTTATGAACGACGTGGTAGTACAAGTTCATTGGGGAGAGTAATCCTACTTTAGTTAACTCCCTTTTCTTCGGGATCTTTTTCTTAAGGTAAGGCGGGGTCAAAGCGTATCTGTAGATCTCTTTTATAATTTTATAGAACCCGTTCAGGTCGTCTACTACGAAAAGGTTAGTCACTCTAGTCAACACAAGATATCTGAAAATCTGGGATAGTTTGAGCGTTATCTCCTCAAGTGAGGACTCTACCCCCAAAGTGGAGGAAAAAATAACTACGTTCAAGTCTTTTCTTCTTGGAAACTCAAACATGGCTTATGCTTTCTTGATTCCTATTACGTATTTTTCGTCTTCTATTTCCCACTCGTTGACCAGATCTCCTTCCGCACTGCCTATAAGGATCTTGGTAGCCCTAGTCTCGGACATTATGTAGTCCTTCCATTTCTCTATTACCGCTTTTTTGTCCTCTGGGGATACAATGGTAATTACTATGTTGTCTACGACGTTCAATTTCAGCTGCTTTCTCATGAACTGTATTCTCCTTATTATATCTCTCACTAACCCTTCCTCTTCCTCTTCTCTACTGAGTTCATTACTTATAGCGATAGCCCCTCCTTCGAACTTGGCTATAGTATACCCTTCTACAGTCTCTTCCCTTATGTTAACGTGATTGATTTTCAGCTCCACCTCCATTCCGTCTATAATGGCCTTGTGAGATCCACTATTTAGGACGTCGCTAGCGACCTCCCTCGCGTTATTGTTAATATAAGAGACTACCTTTGGCGTCAACTGCTTAAACTCCCTCCCTATAACGCCTACGTTGGGTTCCGCAACCACCTTGGTAAACTTATCCAGCGATTCTACTTCCATTATCTCCACGCTCTTTACGTTGAGCATAGATCTTAGGACTTCTCTAACTTTATTTAGCGCGTTAATATCGTCCTTGGACTTGAGAAACACGTAGGCCAACTTTACGGGCCATCTCAGCTTGATTCCGGCCTTAGCTCTGGCGTTTAGCCCCGCTTCGCTTACCTTCCTAACTAACTCGAATGCCCTCTCTAACTCGTCGTTTATCGCTGTGGGATCTACCTCTGGCAGTAATTCCATAGATACTGATAGTTTTCCGTCGACTACGAAGTTCCTATATATTTTCTCTGCAGTAAATGGAATTACAGGAGAAGCCAATACGATCCAGTTTTTAAGTACGTAGTAAAGCACGTAGTACATAGCTATTTTGTCGGGATCTTCTCCTTCAATCCACGCCCTACTCCTAACTAACCTAAGGTAGAACCTGCTGACGTCCTCTACCATAAACTGTAGCAGTCTGTTAGCGAGCTCGTGGACTTTGTAGTTCCTCATCGATTCCTTAACGTCTCTCAGTAGTCTGTTAAACCTAGAGATTATCCAAAGATCCTCTGGCCTTAGCGCATTCCTTACGGTGTCGAAAGAATACTTATTTGGGTTAAAGTTGTCTAGACTCATGTACATACTGGCGAATACGTATACGTTCCACACTATCTGCAGATCGCGCTTAGTTAGCTCCAACGACTTCCATGAGAACTTAGCGTCTTCCCAAGTAGTGTTCCTAAGTAACCATAGTCTTAACACATCCCTCCCAAGCTTTTCTATTACAACGGAGGGCTCAACGTAGTTTCCTAGGCTCTTATGCATTTCCCTCCCTTGCTCGTCAAGCATGAAGCCGTGAACCAGTACAGATTCATATGGCGCTCTGCCCGTTAAGATGACTCCTGCCCTTAGCAGGCTGAAGAACCAACCCCTAAGCTGGTCATGGCCTTCTAGGACCAGATCTACCGGTGAAAGTTCTTCCCACTTCTTCTCCCAATCCTCCCCTAGGCTCGCAAAGAAGGCGACTCCGCTGTCAAACCATACGTCGGCTACATCTGGTACCCTAGTTGCCTCCTCTCCACACTGACTACACCTAACTTTGACCTTGTCAATCCAAGGTTTATGAAGGTCCTCTGGTACTTCATTCAACGCGATCTTCCTCAGCTCCTCTACGCTACCTACTACTGTAACGTGGCCCTTACTGCATACCCATATTGGTAAGGGGTTCCCCCAGAACCTTTGCCTACTTATTACCCAGTCCCTCAACTCTCTTACCATGTTTCCTATTCTAGTTTTTCCCCACTCTGGAACCCAATTGACTCTGTCTATTTCCTTGAGCATGTCCGTCTTTAACTTTGTAACTTTAATGAACCACTGTTGGATTGCCCTAAGAATTAGGGGGGTCTTGCACCTCCAGCATACTGGATATCTGTGAACTATCTTACCTACGTGTAAGAGCGCGTTTCTGGCTTTTAGATCCTCTATTATCTCCGCAGAGGCGTCCCTAACGTACTTGTCCTTGTATTTTCCCGCTTCTTCAGTGAAAACTCCCCTGTCGTCTACCGGCATCACTACCGGCATTCCTAACTTCTTCCCTATTTCGAAGTCAACATCACCGTGTCCTGGGGCGGAATGGACTAGACCGGTTCCCTCCTCTAACGTCACCACTTCTCCTGCGTCAACAACTACGTGGTACTTGTCCAAATTGGACTGAGCGTTGACTAAGTCCTTAAGCGGGTGTTCATACTGAAGACCGATTAGTTCTGATCCCTTGTACACCCTTAATACCTTGTACTCCTTTATTCCTGCCTCCTTCATTACGTCCTTTACCCTTTTCTCGGCTATGACGTATACCTCATCTCCCACCTGTACGTCGGCGTAATCGTAATCCTTGTTTACCATCACAAATACGTTGGACGGAAGAGTCCAGGGCGTTGTCGTCCAAATTACTAAGTACTTGTTACGCTCGTTTTTGACCCTGAATTTTACGTAAATGGAGGGATCCTCAAGGTCTCTGTATTCCGAGACCTCGTAGTCAGACAGGGTTGTCTCACACCTTGGACACCAGTGAAGCACCTCTACGTCTCTCTCAAGTAACCCCCTTTCGTGGGCCTTCTTTACTAAAGCCCAAGAGTTGCTGATGTACTTATTGTCCAGCGTATAGTATGGGTTTTTCCAGTCCATGAATACTCCTACGTTGACAAAGTTCTGGGTCATCGAAGACGCGTTCTTAAGTGCAAAATCTTTACACATCGAGACGAACTTGTCAACCCCAACCTTCTCCACTATCTCCTGTTTTTTCGTTATTCCGAGCTGTTTCTCCACAGCCACCTCTATAGGGAGTCCGTGGGTGTCGTATCCAGGCTGGTCGTACACCCTATAACCGTTTAGGCGCTCGAAGCGCAGTATGCAGTCCTTTATCACCTTGTTCCATATAGTGCCTATGTGGGGTACTGGGGCGGAAGGGTAGGGTGGGCCGTCAATGAACAGAAACTTCTTAGGTCTCTTAGACACCTCTTCCTTTAACTTCTCGTAGACTTTTTCCCTATTCCAGAATTCGATTACTTCATTTTCTATTAGCTTTAAGTCAAATTTATTGTCAAGAGGCTTTACTGCAGATAATGTAGTCCACCTCGTAACAATTTTAACTACGATTAAAAAGCGTTACTACGGAGCAACGCTCAAAGTATCCTTTGGTATATTGCGTCTGCCATCCCGCTCAATTTCTCTCTCCCACCTACGTCCGGAGTAAGGTGGACGTTCTCCTTATACACTGAGATAATCGAATCCGTGAGGGACTTCGAGGCGTCCAAGTACTTCTTTTCCTTCGATCTATCATAGAGGTACTCAAGTAGCATCGCTAGAGAGAGCAGAAAGGCAGTTGGGTTAGCCATGTCTTTACCCGCGATATCAAAGGCGGCCCCATGAACCGGCTCAAACAATGCCTTTTTGTCCCCAATATTGGCAGAAGGGGCTAGACCCAAGCTGCCTGCTATTTGAGCTGCCTCATCGCTCAGTATATCCCCGTAGACGTTTGTTGTAACTATTACGTCGAACATGTTGGGGTTTCTCACTAGGTTCGCCGCGGCTGCATCGACATACATTTCGTTATATTCGACGTCCTTCCCCTTTATCACGTCCCTGCACGCCTTGGCGAAAAGCCCATCAGTGACCCTCATGACGTTAGCCTTATGTACACAAGTCACCTTCTTATTTCTCTTCCTAGCGTATTCCAAACCTACCCTCGCTATCCTCTCCGATGCCTTCCTAGTTATTACCTTCATTCCAACAGCTACGTCGTCGCTTGCCATGTATTCGAAGCCCTTATAGAGGTCCTCTGTGTTTTCCCTCACGATGAGAATATCGACGTTTTGGAACTTAGACTGAACGTTAGGCAGAGACTTCGCTGGCCTAATGTTTGCGTACATATCGTACATTTGCCTCAACTTCACCACGACGTCCATGGCGCTCTCTCCCACAGGTCCTTTCAGCACCGCATCTGCCTTATCTATAACGTTTAGAGTCTGTGGGGGTAGTGCGGAACCATACTTGGCTAAAGCAGAATCTCCTGCCTCTACTTCCACTAGGCTAATGTCAAGCTTGTAGGTCTCCACTAGCTTTCCGATTATCTTCTTACTCGCATTAACAAGCTCTGGTCCGACTCCGTCTCCAGGTATTAGGGCTATTAGGAAACCCATGGAGAGAATACCCTCACTCCAGCTTAAAACCTTTAGAAGCTATCTTTCTCTTAATCTCATCAACTAAATCCGAAATGTCCGGAGATATCCTCTTACACGTATTCAGCTCGTACCTTAGAATAGTTAACAGCTCATTTACTTCCCCTCTCGGTAAGACCTCTAATCGGGTAAAGTGGACTAAAGCGTCTATAAATAGAGAATGGCCTCTGCTAAACGCCTTCTTTTGCTTGTTTAAGGTCTGGACACTAGTAGGAACCAGCCTAAAGACAGTTGGGTTGCCCCCAGATATAGCCTCGCACTTTACCCTTATAATACTGTAAACCCCGTAACTAAAAACGGGGAGTCCGTCAACTAGGGAAAACTCTAAGTCGCCCATGAGGGCTAAGTAAAATATTCTGGGGTCATCGGTGATGTGCATTGTACAGAAATGGGTGCTGATGAGGTTAGAGTAAGTTAACGTGTCCTTGTAGATCTTAGCCGTGAGTTCGTCTCCCTTCTTTATGACCCCTATGGGAGAGAGGTTTGGCTTTACGCCGTTAGTGCCCAAAACTACCTCAAAAACGCCGTCTCCGGGAAAAATATCATTAATTTCGTGAACCATGTTAAGTACATGATATACGAGAGAGTAAAAGAGCTTTCAAGCCTCGGCGAAGTTATTGCAGGAGACCCAAAGGAGAGGAAATTGGTCTCCAAGATAGACGATATTCTTACAGACGTCGACGAAAAGAAAGTTTACCCCATCGAGGTGCTGTACTATAACTCTAAGGCGTTTATAGAGGGGGAAAGGGAGGTACAAGACGTCGTAGCATTGCCCTACTCTCCTCCTATAGACCTCTCCGGCAAAATAACCAGGGACGTTAAAGAGTGCAGAAACTCTGGAGTTTTGATAGAACTAGAAAACCTCTACGACGTAAATAGGTATTACTTGGAGGCTTTAGATCACGGCTGTCAATTCGTTGTATTCACGTTGGACGATAAGCTAAGGAAATTCGTCGTAAAGAGCCCACCACTACTTAACCTTTCGTCCTCCGTTCCTCCGCCTATTCCTGCCTTCTACGTGAGGAGAAGAGATTCTATCTACTTAAGGAGTAACGTAACGGTAAAGAACTTCCCCACAATAAGGAGGGCTACGGGATATATACTTGAGTTCATAAGGAACTCCAGAGGCGAAGGCAAAGTATATATAACCTCACATCACGACCACTGGTTCTCAGGAGAACATGACAACTTGGCCTCCGTAATTATGATGGAAGGGGTCAGAAGCGAAAAACACGAAATACACCTCGTCAGTTTTACGGCTGAGGAAATGGGGTCTCCCTATTTATCTTCATTCTCTTGGAGCTATGGGTCTAGACTATTTGTGGAAAACTTGAAGGATGTAAACAACGTAGTCCTTAACGTTAATCTCGATAACGTAGTACCTTCAAATCTAGTAGTGAAAGCCTCCCCAGGCGTATATGCCATAGCGAAGAAGTTTTTCAGTAACGTAAAAAAGGAAGTTGAGATTTACAGCGACGGCTATAGCTTCTTTAAGAGAGGCATACCCAGTATCACAATAGAAGGAGTGAACGAAAATTACCACAGCGACTCAGATTACGTATCCCGTGATGAGGAAAATGGGTTCTTGAGTTTGGTTACGACGCTAAGAAGACTGCTAGACGAGGATATAGAGGTGACAATTAGCGAGATCTCAGAAGAAGCCCTCCAATCCGCTAAATCGCTTCCATTACCGCTAAGAACCCATTGCGTTAATTTGCTAAGTGAGTCCAAGGTAAAGTCGCTGGGAACTAGACTTTACAAGTTATACGGGGGTGTTCTAGGGTCGAGAGAGACTTACGCTGTTGTAAAACCTTTTCCGCACTTTTATGCAATAAAGCTCCTTAGATCTGATCCAAAGATATACGTAGAGGGGTCGCCTGCAGAGGAGTTGACTAGACCTAGCCTCTACAATCTTTACCTTTCATCAAAAGTGGAAGAGTATACAAAAATATACGATAATATGATTGACCAGCTTCTAAAAGACCTCTTGTAGCTCCTCTAAGTCGTTTATTACAAAGTCAGCATATAACTCGGCAAACTTTACCCTTCCATGACGGTCTACTAATATCGCCATCATTCCAGCTTTTTTAGCGGCAAGACAGTCCTTCACTGGGTCGTCTCCTACCATTGCGCACTGAGAGGGCTGAAAGCCTAGTCTCTCACAAGCGTAAACAAAGGGCTGAACACTTGGCTTAGGCTTTATGTTGTTCTCTCCTCCAATCACAACAACGTCAAACAGTTTAGTGAACTCGTACCTTTCCATCCTCTTTTGCTTGTTCCCGCCCTCGCCGTCACTATTAGTAACCACGCCTAGCTTATACCCCTTCTTCTTCAGGAACTCTAGCGTGTCTTGTACTTCGCTGAACGGCTTAGCTATACTGGCAATTGACCAATAGAGGGACACCCATTCCAGGACTTGATCTTTGCTAGCGCTAACGTGTATTTTCTCAAGGAGCGTGTTGAACCAGATTGTCCTGTCATATATCCCCTCAGAATCGAACTTAGACGATATTGACAATAACGTGTTATAAATATCATCATATGAGATTGAAACTGAAAAACCATTATCTACTATGTAATCGTGGATCTCCTTAGCGACTTCCTGGAGCGCCTTAAGCGAGTTGGATTCGAAATCAACAAGTGTGTTGTCGAAATCAAAAAGTATAGCCCTTATGTTTCTAAACTCTCTAAACTCCTCCATAGCATTCACGAAAGGAAGTCTTCTGGCTTCGGCAACTCCTTTGGTAATCCTTTCCTTTCCCTTATCTTCATTATAACGTCTACAAGTATGCTGTCGGGAACTGGAGCCCATCTACTAAACTCAGTCCCCCAGAACGCCTTTCCTCCGGTAGCTCCCCTTAGCTCGCTAGCTAACTCATAGGACTCGGACACAGGTATCTCTGCTAATATCCTAGCAGCGTTGCCCACTTGCGCCATGTTAAGCACCTTACCCCTCTTCCTAGTTAGGACTGCGGTGACGTTCCCTATTAGATCCATTGGCACCCTTATGTCCAGCTTCTGGATTGGTTCAAGAAGGGTAGGCCTAGCTGTAAGGAAGCCAGCGAATATAGCATTCCTAACAGCTGGGAAGATCTGTGCAGGTCCCCTGTGAGCAGGATCCTCGTGAATTACCGCGTCATGGAGGACTACCTTTAGCCCCCTTACTGGCTCGTGAGCCAGAGGTCCTTCTCTCATGGCCAACCTGAAGCCTTGAAGAAGTGTGTCCATGATCTCTCTCAAGTGCTGTATACCGCTTGTCATGTCTACGAACACGTTGACGTTCTCGTCAATCGCAACTATCCTCTTAGCCTCCTCGTAGTCCCATCCTGCCTTATCTCTCAGTATCTTTGCCATTTCCTTTGAGTCCATGTCTTCCTTAATTGCACCAGTTGCGATTAGCTCTACGGTCTCGTTATTCAGAGGTTCCACGCTTATGTAGAACTTGTTGTGCTTGTTAGGCGACTTACCCTCAAACACCTGGCTCTTTGCCCTAATGCTTTCCCTGTATACAACTATTGGTGGACTGGTGACAACTTCAACTCCATAGTAATCCTTAAGCAGCTGCAAAGAGACTTCAACGTGGAGGAACCCCATACCCGATATTAGGTACTCTCCGGTCTCCTCGTTGATCTTTATCTGTAGATTAGGATCTTCAATGCTGAGCTTCCTTAGGGAGTCTATCATCCTAGTAAGATCCTTCGGGTTCTTTGGTTCTACTGCGACTGTCACTACAGGCTCTGACACGTAGTGTAGAGATTCAAAGCTTCCTTGTAAGTCCTTGAAGCGTGGGTCGATCAAAGTCTCTCCTGCCCTAGCTTTATCTAGACCTAAAACGGCGGCAATATTACCTGCGGGAATCTCATTAGCTAGCTCCCTAAACTGTCCCATGTACAGGCTTACTTGGAGAATCTTCTGTGAGGTCTTAGCGTTTACCAGCCACACTTCGGCTCCAGGCCTTATCGTCCCGGAGAATACCCTCCCAGTGGCCACTAGACCTGCATGTGGATCCACTTTCATGTCTGTTATCATCATTACCACGGGCCCGTTTGGATCAGCGTTCAACATGGACTTCACTAGTTCGTTGTCCATGTCTCCCTTCCAAATCTTTGGAATCCTGTACTTTTGCGCTTCAATTGGATTGGGCACAAACTTAATGACCGTCTCTAGGAGAGCCTCGTGAATCGGTACAGTGTTAGCTAACTCTTCTATCTTCGACTTGTCAGTAGTACTGTAAGCGTCAATCACGTTTTTCATGTTAACTCCTTTCTTCTGGGCAATGGGTATACTGAACCCCCACTTGTCCTTAGCCGATCCGAACACCACGTTGCCCGCGGTTGGATTAATCATCCATTTCTCTTTAAACTCGGGCTCAGCGTACATGTCAATTAGGTTGTTTACCTCCTTTATTATGTCCAAGAGCTTCTGCATCATCTCTTGAGGGCCAAGCTTAAGTTCCTTGACCAGCCTATCTACCTTGTTTACAAAGAGTATTGGCCTAACCCTTTCCTCAAGGCTCTGCCTAAGGACAGTCTCCGTTTGTGTCATTACCCCTTCTACGGCGTCTACGACTACTATGGAGCCGTCCAACGCCCTTAAACTTCTCGTGACTCTACCGCTGAAGTCGACGTGACCGGGGGTGTCGATTAGGTTAATCACGTAACCCTTGTTTTCAAACTCGTGGTATAGGCTGACGTTGGCTGCCTTTACTGTAATACCTCTCTGCTGTTCTACCGACAGGTAGTCCAGTGCTAACGCCTCGCCCGCTACCTTAGGCGATATTATTCCCGAGGCTGCTAACAACTGGTCACTGGTTGTTGTCTTTCCGTGGTCTACGTGGGCTATTATTCCTATGTTCCTTACTCTTTCCCTGTTTTTCATTAAATTGAGCACTTCTTCTGTAGTCTTGAATCTAGGCAACTATCTCACCAAACGTGACTTAACTACTACTCTAACTAAGTACTATTAAAATGTGACTCTAAATTTACGCTTTATTTGAAATAGTCTAATAGGGACTTTTTACCGTTGCTATTGGACGAATGAGAACCATAAGGAGTGTTGATTACTTTGAAAATCTCCTCCGCCTTCCTCCTGCTCCCTATCACTTTTTCTAGGTCAGAAATAGAGGCGTTACATATCTCCCTCACAGTACCGAAGTGTTCTAATAACCTCTTCGCTAGGACTTCTCCTATCTGAGGAAGGGCTTCTATCAAGTACTCCTGCTCCTGCTTAATGTTCTCGAATTTCGGCTTATCGTGGAGGGTAATCCCCTTCCTTTTGGGCTCTGAGCTAGCTTTCTCCGAGATCATTTTCAAGATCTCTGCAGTCTCGCGTTTATCCATAGAGTAAAGAATTTTGACGTTAAATGACAGGGTAGCGGACACTAGGGCAGAATTTATGGCTTTCCACCTGTCGGTTATTTCCCTAATCTTGGCAACGTTTCCCTCTATTATTAAAAAGGAATTAGCGTAGGTGGAGGAGAGCCTTTCTAATTGATCAAAAAACCTCTTATCAAACACGGAGCCCACAAGATCGCTTACTGTTTTTCTTTCAACTGCAGTGTCCTCGCTTATCACGTAATCTCCAACACTCAACTGTTTAGTAATGACAACAACGCCTAAGTCCTTAAGTATCTCTGGAACTCCACTATTGAGCTCTCTATCGTCAACGTAAATTCTCAGCATCTGATTTTTTATTGCACATAATCCACTTTAAGCTTTTGGAGGATTGCTTGATGAACCTTGAGGATAGTACTTTTGTAGTAGGTCGTTCACTTTCTTTTGTAGGTCCTCGAACTGCTTTTTCAAGATGTCTTCTTGCTTTTGGTACGTCCTTGACCTAAGTTCTAAAATCTCCTTTCTGTCGTTCAGTTCCTTTTCAACGCTGCTCTTATCCTTCTTAACCAGCAAGTTGCCTACTACCTTGTATACAGAAGTATCGGCAGGCAGAGAAGCTAGCTCCTCCAGTACCTTGTTAATTTCCCTTAGCTCCGAATCTATGACGCTCTTCTCGTAGCTTAACCTTTCAAGTTGGCTCTGCAGCTGTTGGAGCTTTACTAACTGAGTTTGCACTTCTGGGGGCAATCTTTCTACCAAAACTATTTCACCTCTTCTACTATTCGCAAAATGGTATATAACCAGAATATATAAGAGTTCATTATAGCCCTACCTCTACTCAGTCTCTCAGCTTCTATAACGAGCTTGAAAGGTTCTCTCTCAATTCTTACGTACTTTCTGTCTATTTCCTCCACTTTCACGCTATTAAATATAATAGACTTCGTCTTTTCGTCAAGTCCGGATAGCTCTATTTCTATGTGGAGCATACAGATACCCTTATTCTTGGACTTAGCTTCTCTCCGTTTAGGTCTTTAAATATTATCTCACAGGAATTACCTTGCCTCAGTAAATCCATAGAGGAACCGCATTTTGAGAACCTCAATAAGTTTAGGTCAGAGAGGAAGCCAGCCAACTCGCTACATTCGAACCTACCTATACACGGGTACCTTGGTGCCTTCTTTAGTTTAACGTCTGAGATCAAGGACAGGCTTTCAATTCTCAATTTATATTTCAGATTAACTAAATTATGACCTATTGAATACAGTATAAGCATTGAGGGATTCCCCTTATGGGTGGAAACTAACAGGACTGTCCTCGCGCCTAACTTGTATGCCAGCGAAAAGATTTCGTTAAGGCTCCTTCTTCCTCTATTTATCTTTAAGGAATTGGGGATAACTATTTCTAACTCGTTCAAAAAACTCCTTGTCCTTGTAGAGGCGTCCCTAGAGGATGTAAGTATAATATCAATACGGCGTGTAAGCAAGACCGGCCCATTTGCTTCCGCACTTTTCACAGTACCAAATACCGGAAGCCACTCTAATTACTTTTCCAGTGGTCTTACAGTACGGGCACTGGTAGTCAGCATACCTCTTTTCCATAACTTCTTTCCATTTCTTCCTTAGGGTCGACCCGTACCTAGCTCCAAATCTACCTGCTATCCCGACTACCTTATACTTGGCCATCCTAATCACCTTACTGTATGTTTAGTTGCTTTTTAAAATCTTCTAGAAGCTTAAGTGCCGCAGTTCTTCCTGTATTCTCGATATATAGTACTTCTTGCACGTTAAAGCTGCCCTCTCCACTCTTCTGCATTCCTACTATCCTACCTTCTGGCGTATAGGAAATAGAGAGCTTGGCGTCAGCTATTGCCTCCTCTTCTAGGTCTGGGTCTATCACTATGTACTTGCCTATTTTAGCCGCGGTGACCGTGACTACTGGGAAAAGTATCGGTACTCTATCGCCTTTCTCTTCCTTTATTACTCTCACTTCTCCGTTCTCGTTTACAACCTTTGGTAGTTTTGCGTTATACAAGGCTGCTACCGCTGCTAGGGTAGAAGCGTCAAGCACGTTGCCTCCATAGTCGAGGACATATATATCAACCCATACAGTCCAAACTCTCTTCCCAGGCTCAATGACAAGTTTGCTGAGGTCTATTGACTTAGAGTCCCTCAAACTCCTGTCTACTACTCTTGATAACTCTATTGCGTTTTCATCTGGGGGTCCTGGTTCAAAAGTCTCATACGCTAACGGTAGCAGCTCCACGTTAACTACTAAGTTTCCCTGAGCGGGCGTGTCTTCAAACGGCTCCTCTTCTTCAATCTTAACTCCAGCTAACACCGCCGTGTCTCCTAGCTTTACTAGGGCAGACCCGTCGGCTTTCTTAGCGTAGTCTAGGGTTATACTTAACGGTCTATATTCGTTGAGCTTTCTGCCGTCTTCTCTTAGACCCCTTTCCAGCATGTGTAATATGCTCTCTTTCTTTATCAAAGGAACTATATTCTCGTTAGAAGGAGTCATGGACATCTTAGCTCTCCTCCTTGTATTCAGCGTACTTACTCTTCAAGACTTCCTTTTCCATGTTGTATATTATGTTTATTCCCTTCATGGCGAGGTCTAAGCCCTGTCTGAACTCGTCTGGAGTCATGTTGCCGTTTAGCTGTAGAAGGTTAATTTGGCCCAGCGCGGGCATCATCGCTACTGGCATATCTGCCTCTCCCCACATGTCCTCTGGCTCATTTAAATCCAATACTATCACACCATCCGCCTTGCCTACTGCAACTGCTGCAATAAGATCTCTCACTGGAATCCCCGCATCGACTACCGCCAAAGACGCCGCCATCAAAGATGCTAGTCTAGTTCCCGCATCGGCTTGTATTACTTCCATGAATATGTCAATTGAAGACCTTGGAAACTCCTCAACCAATATGGTGGATTCCAAAGCCTCTCTGATCACTTTTGAAAGTTCTATCTCCCTTCTGCTTGGGGCAGGGTTCTTCCTCTCATCTGTGGAGAAAGGGGTCATGTGGTACCTCACTCTTAATACTGCCCTGTTTGGTAAGGCTAGATGCCTAGGGTGCATCTCCCTGGGGCCGTATACCGCTGCAATGATCTTAGTGTTTCCCACTTGTACCAGTGATGAGCCGTCCGCGTTTTTGAGCACTCCTATCTCCATCTTCATCGGTCTTAACTCGTCTGGCCTCCTTCCGTCTAGTCTCCTTCCGTCGTCGAGGATTAACCTAGGCTTTTGTATTTGAATCATTACTACCACCAATTTTTTCTTTAATTAAACTTTTTATTCTATCTGTCAAACCCTTAATGTGAGATTCCGCCTCAATTGTCTTTACTGCAAGGATTAAAATATTCTCCTTATCTTTAGATGGACAGTTCGCCCAAATCCTCCCATTCTGAGCGACTAGGATCTCACAGCCCGTCTCAGAAGTTAGAACTTCTAACATGCTTTTATTTTTCCCAATTACCCTAGGAACCTTAACGGGCATGATGTCTATTACAGTCCCATAGGCTACTCTACCCAAGCCTTTTCCCTTGACGCTGAGGACAGGATCGGTGGTTCTGTCAAAGTTCTCTATTTTAGCAATAACGTAGTCACCTACGTCTATGAATTTCCTAAGATCCTCACCCAGGTTCACTGGCCTTCCTAGAAGAGAGGAAGCTGGAAGATATGCCGAATACATGGACTTTATGTCGAGTACCCAACCATATAGCTCTATGTCCTCCACTAACCCTATTACAGTGTCTCCAATCTTAGGGTAGTAGTAAGATCCTTCAAGTGGTATTATTTCAAAGATAGGCTCCTTCACTTCTAATAGCCCTATTACCGTGGAGAAGTACTTATTTCCCTGCTTGTAGTAGTATGGAGACCAAGGAACTTGGAAATTTCCTTCAGCTATTAGATCCCCTGGGACTACTATGCTTCTATTTGGGAAGTAAATCTTGTTCGACGACATATTCACTTCACTTGGACTACTTTAACTTCTACTTCACCTTTAGTTATTGAATTTAGCTTATCAATTACCTCTTCTTGAGCCCCTGCAGGTATCTCAATCTCAGCTATTAAGGTTCCGTCGGCTAACCAATTAGTCCTCTTGACTGAGCCCAAGTTAGAGAGGCTGGATTTTACCTTAGGGCTGTACTTTGGAGGAACCTTTATCTCAAGGATAGCTCTTGCAACTTTAATGGGTATGATCCTTGCTAATTCGTGAATGATTTGTAGCGCTTGGGCCTCGGCGTCCTTGTTTAGGTCTATCTGGACTCTAGCTTGTTCCATTGCCATCTCTATCCTAGAAATAGGTATAGGTAAGTTGGTCTTGGGATCCACAGCGTTCCTGTGGATAAAATCGACTATTTGCTTCCTCTTGTTTTCAAGTATCTCCTTTCTCTGGTCAGAGGTAAGCGGTAGTTCTCCCTTTAAAAGGATATCCCTGACTATTGTCTCAAAGTCGGTAGTCCCAAATACCTTCTTAAGGGCAGAAGGTGACGCTTTCTGACCCTTCTTTACGTCCTTGTAAATAGTGTCTGAAACAACTATTTCAGAGATAGGAATGTTCTTGCCAGATCTGAACAAAAAAGCTTCCTTGGGCTTAACTAGGATCTCGAAGTGTTCCCCATGGGACTCGTACTTCACCGTTATGATGTCCTTTGTAGGCATTTAATTTTATCACCCTAGCTTCTGGAGAATCTGAGCCCTCTCTTCGAGGCTCAGCTTCCTAAAAATCCCCGTGTTGGCAGCAGCATAGCCTATCTCGATCTCGTTCGGTCCCATTTTATCGCCAGCCTGCCTGGAGCTCCTCAGTGCATTAACCGCTAGGGCTATAGTGTCTTCTACATTTAGGTCGTCTTTGTAGTTCTTCTGCAGGTATTCTGTGGCCGTGGTGTAGTTCTCTCCGATAGCCACTGCTAAGTAAGGCATGTATTGTCCGCTTGGTTCAGTCATGAAAAGCTTTGGAACTCCCTTGTCCACGCCTCCTATTATTAAGGAGACGCCAAAGGGCCTAACTCCTCCGTGTTGTGTATACGCTTGCTTTACGTCAGCCACAAGTTTCGTGAGGTAATCGATGCTTATGGGTTCGTCGTATACGAGTCTGTGCTGAAGAGAGGAATTCCTTGCGTAGTCTATTAGGATCCTACCATCCGAAGCTAGGCCCGCAAAACTGCAACCTACGTGGTCGTCTATCAGGAAAATCTTTTCTACACTGTCTATGTCGACCAGCATTGACTTCTTTTTCTCGCCAGCGATTACTACAGCGTTCTTAGTTTTTACACCTAATGTAGTCCAGCCTTTCTTTACCGCCTGAAAAGCGTAGTCTACTTGGTATAGATCCCCATCTGGCGAAAATATCGTTATAGCTCTATCGTATCCCATTGCTGCAGGTCCAAACGCCAACTAACATCCCAAAATAGATAAGCTACAGTAATTAATAAAAGTGTTACATATGTCAGCTCGTCGCAGAGTACATCATCCTACAGTCTGGAGCGGCTTCATCACATACTCATAATCCTTTTGGCTCTCCTAAAGCTACCACTTGTCCTTATTGGAAGTATTAAAGCTTTCGCACCGTTTATCTCTTTCGCAAAGGGAAGAGAAGCTATTACTGCCTTGTAGCCTGCCCTGTTGGTTGAAATTATCCCCATTAACCTATTCTTATCAAAGAATATTACCTTGGGATCCGAAATCTCTAGCCATATTTTCCCTAGGAGTTCTTTAACTGCACCTCTAACGGCTAAGTTTACAGAGTTTTGGTCTACATGACTTCTGTCCTTTTCGTCTACTATCACTTCGAAAATAATGTACCTCTTCGACTTGAGGTTTCTCTTATTTCTGATCTTTTTTGCTAGTACGTATCGCTTTTTTACGCTAAAGTAAGTGAGAGTTCCCAGCCACGCTATAATGACTAGGTCAAGAACTAGTAGAGAGTAAAAGCTTATTTGGGTTATCATAAACCCACCTTATAGCCTCTTCTTCATCTGCCCCATGTATTACCAAGTAATTTACCTTAGACAAGGGAGGCCACAGCTGAGTCAATTCGGAAGCGCAAGACGAAAACACTACGTCGAACCACTTGTAGGCAAGGCGTATTACCCTGAAAATAACGCCAGAAGAAGCCATCATGGGTACCTCAACGAATTTTCCCTGTTGTCTTAACATATTCAAAGAGGACTTTCTGTTCAGTAATTTCCAGTTGTCCTCGTCAATAGTTATTGCGATCACCCTTTCTTGAGATAAAGCATATCTAAGAGCCTGCCTATTTAAAGGTTTGGCGAAAATTAGGACGTCCCTTTTTATGGACGCTAGCTTTTCCCTAAGGCTTTCTGGCTCACTAAAGGACACCGTGGCTCTTTTCCACTTGTTAGAACCAGTCCCTTCTAAAATTCCCTCACTATAACCGATTCTCCTCAGAACGTCTAAGAGATCAGACTTTTTAACGCAGGTCTCCACTAGCAATTCTCTTTAATTCCTCCTTAACTCCTGACGCTTTTCCAGCAGTATTGACGATGACCTTTATAACGTCGTCCCCGTCCTTTATTGCTAGCTTATTCATCGCAACTAAGACCTGCTTATCTAGCCTTATGTGGAGCTTTGACCCGTCCAACCTGTCCTGCCAAGTGCTAAGGAGGTAAATAACGTCGCTCTTGTCAAGCTTGGATAGAAGGAGGTTAAATACCTCCTCTCCAGCCTTACCTTTAAACACGAGTTTTATTTCAGTTATGACGTCGCCATAATGCCCCTGTAGTGCAACTTCCTCAACTTGGGCTTCCGATACAACGTTACCAAGGGTCTTCCATAACGCCTCCTTAATTCTTTCCTTATTTTCTGTTTGATAAGAAAAAATCAAAAACGTGACAGAGCCTATTTTCATCTCACTTTCCTGGGATCCTATCGTAGTTCTGCAATCTGTAGTACTTGCTGGCTTCGTGCCTCTTCTTCTGCTCCCTTTCCTTCTGCTTCTTCTTGAACTTCTGGTTAATTGTACCCTTTAGACCTCTGGACTTCAGTAGCCCTCTAGCTTTCTTGCCTGCAGAAGTGAGTCCTCTGAAAACCCTCCTTCTATTGGCAGGATCTTGTAACCACTTTAAGTCCTTATCGGCCTTAATAACTGGATGGTTTGGATCCACTAGGATAACCTCATAGTACTTGTATAGGCCGTCCTCACCTACGTAATAGCTGCCTAGGACTTCTAAGTTGGGAAACTTCCTAGCTGCTTTCTCCTCCGCTATCCAGCGATACCCCTTGCTTGGGGAATACCCATATACGCCCATCCTCTTGGGCCTTCTCCCGCTGTTGGGCCTTGGCTTATCCATACCTCCTCTGCTTACCCTCACTCTAACTACGACAAATCCCTGCTTGGCCTTGTACCCTATCGCCCTCGCTCTGTCCAATCTAGTCGGTTTCTCTATCCTAACTACGCTTCCTTCCCTTCTCCATTCAATCATCCTCTGCCTAACAACGGTCTTCTTCCACTCGTCAGACTGCCATAATTGAGAGATATAACTATACATTGAAGCAACCATTACTTCTCAAGCTACATCTAGATAACTAATTAAAAAGTGTGTTGTATCATAATTAGATGGTAAATACAAGATGATTACTGTTGGCTTAATTGGGAAGACTAACGTCGGGAAGAGCACTTTCTTTGAGGCAGCTACCTTAGTTGAAGTCGAGATAGCTAACAGGCCCTTCGTTACCATAGAGCCTAACGTTGGAATAGCTTACGTCAAGAACAAGTGTGTACATACCGAGTTAAACGTAAAGTGTAACCCCAAGAACTCCATCTGTTTGGGGGACTATAGGTTTATCCCAGTAAAGTTAGTGGATGTAGCAGGGCTTATCCCTGGGGCACATGAAGGAAGAGGCCTTGGGAACAAGTTCCTAGACGACTTAAGACAGGCTGATGTGTTAATCCACGTAGTTGACGCCAGTGGCTCTACCGACGAGGAAGGGAGGCCTGTTCCCCCAGGCAGCAGAGATCCGGAAGAAGACGTAAAGTTCATCCAGGAGGAACTGGACGAATGGTTCTACTCCATTATTTCAAAAGACTGGGAAAAGTTCGCCAGGGTTGTAGATCTGAGCGGAAAAGACGTCGTAGAGTCCCTTCTATCGAGACTATCTGGGCTATCTATTAACAGAGAGCAGATAATAACTACCTTGAAGGAGACCAAGCTGGAGAACTTGAAGTTAATGCAGTGGACCAGTGAAGATCTGAAGTTATTCTCCAAAAAAATAAGAGAAATCTCAAAGCCGATAGTTATAGCCGCGAACAAAGCCGATATAGAAACAGCAAAGAAAAACGTTGAAAAGCTCAAGACAAAGTATAAATACGTTGTTCCAACTAGTGCCGAGTCCGAACTAGCGTTAAGGAAGGCAGCAAAAGCAGGTCTTATAGACTATATACCGGGGGAGCCCACCTTTTCCGTTAAGGGCAATATCGACGAGAAAAGGATGAAAGCCCTTGACTACATAAAGAAAAACGTGTTAGAGGTTTACGGCTCTACTGGAGTCCAGCAAACGATTAACATGGCTGTGTTTGAGGCGTTAAGAATGATAGTAGTTTACCCTGTAGAAGACGAAAGAAGGTTTACCAATAGGAACGGCGAGGTACTACCAGATGCCCTTCTAATAAGAGAGGGGGCTACACCTAGGGATCTGGCTTACTTGGTACATACGGATCTAGGCAAGGGGTTCCTTTATGCCATAGACGCCAAGAGGAAGATGAGGATCGGAGACAATTATAAACTCAAGAACAACGACGTAATTAAAATAGTATCTACCTTGGCCCACGGCTAGGTTTGAAACACTTTTCATTAACCTACCGTAGGTTTCTACCATTAGATACTCACTTGGTGTCTAGATACACGAAGTTAATTTGTTACTTTAACTAACTGTACAAAAACACCGATTTAGTTCTCCGTTTCTAGGCTTTACTTCGAGGAAAAGTTCGTGGCTATGTTAGAAAGGAGTAGAACAATAATACGTTAAGCCGTCTGTAAAGACCTAAACCTTTATAGAACTCTCTCATTTATAGAACTCTCTCATTCCCACGTCCCTATTGACGACCGAGCCCGGGTAAATGAGAGCGTATGCTCCTATTTTGACTCCAGGTAGGATGGAGACGTTTATTCCAGTCTTCACGTACCCACCGATTAGTGCTCCAAGCTTTTTCCTGCCCGAAGAGGTTCTTTTCCCCTTGACGTTTACCTTTACCTCTTGCTCGTCAAATCTCAAATTAGCTATTAGAGTCCCTGCACCAAAATTAACGTTCTCACCTATAACGCTATCACCAACGTAGCTTAAGTGTGGTATTTTAGCCCCTTCCATTACAACGGACTCCTTGACTTCTACAGAGGCACCAATCCTATTGTCCCTGACAAGAACTGTGTAAGGTCTTATGTATGAGTTTGGTCCTACTAGGCTCCCTCTACCTATGTAGGCTGGCCCCTCTATGTAAGTTCCGTGTAAGACTATGGCTCCTTCTTCTATTACGACTTTTCCCTTGATCTTAACGTTGCTGTCAACTTCTCCTTCTACCCTCTGAGGACTCTCTTCTAAGGCCCTCTTGTTAACGTCAATGACTTGCCATGGTTTTCCCACGTCGTTCCAATACCCCTCATAAGTGACCACTGTGACTTTCCTCTCCCTAGCCATAGAGTTGATAGAGTCCGTAAGCTCGTACTCCCCCCTAGTGGAGATAGGGGTCTTCTCTATGTAGCTAAATATCTCGTCTGAAAGCTTGTAAATCCCCGCATTGACTAGGTTTGACGGGGGGTTCTGAGGCTTCTCCACAATCTCCCTTAGCTTTCCCCCTTCATGCGAAATCACTCCAAAATCTGAAGGATTATCAACCTTTACGCCAAGTATTGCGTTTCCCTCCTCTGACACTACCCTTCTCACTGCCTCCTCCTCAAAGTAAAGATCCCCATACACGACAAGAATCTCTCCCTTTATCCCCTTAGCGCTCAGGAGAGCTGAGGCAGTTCCAGATCCCTTCTCCTGATAGATTAACTTTGCCTTGTCTTTTATCTTCTCGTAAAACGGGGCGTATTCGGGCTCCTTAGAGGCGACAACGTAAACCTCGTTTACGTATTTACTCAATATGCTTATGGTCTTTTCTATTAGATAATTACCTAAAATTGGAACAAAGGGCTTAGGCCTAGTCTGGGTTATGGGCTCTAACCTTTCCCCCTTACCCGCTGCTAGGACTACTGCCTTCACTAGCTGCTACTACCTCCTTCTGGGGCTCTGCCAGACTCATAACCTTAGACTTCTCTATTTCAACCTTCCTAATGGGGGCTATTTTCTTAGCTTGATTAAATATTTCATTAGCGAGGTTACCGAACACCATTTCCTGCACAAACTCGTCAAAGGTATGTGACGCGGCGTCCTTCGTTATTAGCTCATCCATTATTTTCCTTATAGCGGTCCTTTGGTCTCTGTGTATCCTGTAAGTGGTCAAAGCCAGGCCCTTAACCCTTACCTTATACCCGTCCTTAGTAGTTACGTCGATGACGGTGTTAATCTTAGAGCTCTTCCTCCTTACCAGAGACCTCACGTAGTCCCTGGAGAGCTCATGGCCATAGAAGGTAGTGAAAAGCTTATCTCCATCACTTGAGGTCACCTTAAAGTACAAGTGGACGTAGACCATGCTAAAGTCGCCTGTGAGGTCATAAAGAGTCGTCTCTATCTTCCTGCCCATGGCTTGACTGACGTCAAACGCCGGAGTGGAACCGAGGGAAACTTCTCCAAACACTTTTGGAGCAAATATGCTGAACCACTTTTTCATCTTCCACTTGTCTTTCACTGCACCGCTGGAACCCTTAGACGATCTGGACGACATATTAAAAATCACTTATACGCGAGGTATTAAAAGTCATTCTTTGGCTCCAAGTCCTTATTTCCATACACTATCCTAGTGTAAAGTTTTCTGAGTAATCTTACTACAGTCCTCCCCTCTTCCTCGTCACTTATTCCCCTGACTAACGATCTCTTTAACGCTAAGTACATCGGGGAATTCCGGCTATAGTCTCCTATTATGTTAGCCAATATCCTGGAGTATTTATCGATGAGCCTTATAGTCTCCGCTGACACGTTTGACTTCCTCTCGTCCCTTGTCTTCCATAGTTCATAGAGGACTATCCCTACAGCGTGAGAGAGGTTTAGTACTGGGTACTCTTCACTGGCGGGTATGTGGAGAAGGAAGTCCGTTTTCTCTATCTCCTCCCTAGTCAATCCAACGCTCTCCCTACCAAAAACAAGGGCCACCCTCCTATCACCGATCAGGTCCTTTAGCTCCCAAGGCCTTATTGACTTCCTGAGTATATCTCCCTTTACGTCTGCTATGCTCGAGGTGGATATCTTTATGTCAACGCCCTCGAGGGCTTCATCGTAAGAGTTTACTATAGCTGCCCTGTCTAGCACCTCTCTTCCCCTTGAAGAGAATTCCCTTGCCTTGTTCACGTCACACTTAGGGTTGACTATGTATAGCTCATCTACTTCGAAGTTCTTGCAGAGCCTAGCTACAAAGCCTACGTTGTACTCCCCTTCAGGCTCTACCAATACTACCCTTATCATTAAGCTCTAAAGCTATAAGTTCCTCGAAGCCTATATATTTCTTTTCTTTTCTCGTAATAATGTAATTATTTGAATTTATAGCTTGCAATACACTCTTTTCGTCATCCACGCTAGAGTACAACGTGTAGACCCTCCTTGCCTTAACTGAATTTAAGAACCGAAGGAGAACCTCTACTCCTTTGTCTCCCCCAGACCAGCTGTACTCTATCCAGCTCCTAAACTCAGAGACCGGAAGATATGGGGGATTAAAGATCGCCACGTCCCAGTACTTATCCCTAATACAGCTGAACATGTCGCAGTTGATTACCTCTATGGACACTCCGTTCAGTTTAGCGGTACAAAGGGTTGCCTCAGCAGCGTAGGGGTTCAGGTCTATTGAAACTACTACGCCGCCTGATCTGGCTGCCTTAACGCTTAAGATCCCGGTACCCGAACCTATTTCTACTACTCTCTCTCCATTCCTAACTCGAATGATACTTAGCAGTAGTTCGGTGTCCTCTGCGGGCTCGTAGACTTCGTCGTTCACGCAGAACTTATACCCATAGATCTCAGTAACTCTGAAATCTCCCATGGCTTGTAGTCCCTCACCCTTCTTTCGTTTTCAGACTTGACGTTACAGAGTTCTGCAGCCCTCCTTACTTTCTTATTGTGAAACCTACTTACGCACTCTATTACTTCCGTTACTCTAGCGTCGAATTCCCTATTTCTCTTGAAGTAAACTATCTGGGAGTAAACTCTGGGCTTTGGCACAAAGGCCTCAGGAGGTATTACGTCTAATGGGCGGATAAGGTAATAGTAGTTCAATAGAAAGGAAATATAGCTAGGGTACTCCAATATTTTATCCACGAAGTCCTTCTGCAGGATTAGAAGCATGTTCCTTACGCCGTTTAGCCTCGAGGCCTCAAGAAAGAACTCTTTGGTTATCGAGTAAGGAAGCGACGACACCAGGCTCCCCCTAAAGACTGCTAGATGCCTTGCGTCGGAGACGACTAAATTAAAGCTCCTTAAGTAGTTGAGTAACCTTACGTCTATTTCTATGCAAACGTCGGGGTTTAACTTAGCGCTGATTGCCCCCTTTCCGCAACCTACTTCTATGATGGGTCTTTCAAGACCCAAAGAGAAGACGTAATTAACAAACCTCTCTACGAAACCCCTATCGTGGAGAAAGTTCTGAGAAAGCTTACTCGTTCTTTTTCAATTTCTCCTCCCTTAGTTTCTCTAAAGAACCTACATATATAACTTGCTCCTGCGGCTTCTTGTGGTCTACGTCAGTGGGATAGACGAACAAGTAGTATTTATCCTTCCTCTGTATTTCAAGGAGAATCCTCTCAGTAATAACATCGGCTACGTTTCTCAAGGTAGTCCTCTTCTCTATGTCCGCAAAGCTCGAAAAAGGCTCCTTTTTCCTCGTCTCTAGGATCTCCCTAAGTGTCTTCTTCCCTATCCCTGGGAGGAGCTCAAGCGAGTGGAGCTTTAGAGTTAATGGCTCGGACTTGTTGAAGAACTCAACGAATTCTTTCTCCCTGTCAAGGACTATCTTTTTCACCACCCTAGGCAAGGAGTCCTTGGCAACAGAAGTCAGCTCGTCATAAGTGATCGTTATGTCGATCTTTAAATCTTGTACGCTGAAGAGGTCTACCCTCTGCTCAATCTGGTAATCGCCGCCGAAGGCCAAGGCTTCCATGAGTATGAAGTACTCCTCTCCAAGAACTTGGGCGATAGGCCTGTTCTTGTGGTTCCTGTGCTTGTCTAGCGGGTTTCCTTCCCTCAAGAAGTCCAGTATATACACGTACCTCTCCTTAGGTCTCTTCCTCTGTAACATAGTGCCACATAATGATTTATGCCAATCTAAGATAAAAAATATCAGCTCTTAAGGTGGCTCTTAACGGCGGCTATTATTTTCTGAAGGTCTTCGTCTGAATAGTTAGTCTTATCCACGACAATAATCGCCTTTAGTTCGTCAATCGTAGTAGGGCATATGCTAGCTATCATGGCAATGACCTCTTCCTTTTTTACAATACTACTTAGTTCGGCCTTTAGGGCCTCAGCCTCCTCAGCAGGGCACTTCTCTACGTTGCTGAGGTACTCGTAGACCCTCTGGAGTATAGCGGATTGGGAGCCGCTCTTGATAATTTCGTAAATGTACTTCTTTGCCTCAGGGTACGATATGAAGTGCTCCTCAACTACCTCTAAAGAAGACATCCCTTATCTACCGGAAAATGGGACTAGATGCTCTGGCCTGACTATTATTGTCTTTTCCTTCTCCCCTAGGGTTACCTTTACTTCGTAAGCCCTTCCCCTCTTTGACAAGACAGTACCTACCTTGCCTTGATACCTTCTGTGTGGCATTCCGTTATGGACTGAGGAGTTGATCTTCACGATAACTTTCTCTCCGGGCTGGTAATCGTACATCAACCTGCTTAGTGATGGAATGCTGCCCCTCTCTCTTGGAGACTTCCTCAGCAGCTTACGGGATCTGGTTCTGTTGCCCCTCGAATGCTTGACCATGAACTCTACCCATCCTTAGGTAATATAGGGTGGACAAATAAATTTTTGGGAAAGTTATTTAAGGCTACTTAACTAAACTTTAATCAAACGTGCGGGGATGCCCGAGCATGGTCAAAGGGGGCGGACTTAAGAGCCCGCTAGGAGATCCGCTGGCGAAGGCCTGCGTGGGTTCGAATCCCACTCCCCGCACTATGAATTAGCTTTACTCTTTGCAGTCCTACAATCCGACCCGGTCCTTACATTACACACACAAGGACAGAAGCTTACCCGGGGAAGACGAGACAAAGATAGAATGGGAGGAGCTCCGCATGCTTGCACTACTATATAAAGGAAACTAGATAAAGGAAAGTTATCGACGAGAGTCCGTCTAAGTAACGATTGGCAAAGTGTTTCACGTAACTATGGAGGTTTGCCTCAACGTCTCCATTTGGTAGTCCCCAACTATCCTGCCCTTCTTCAAGAATATGACGCTTGTAGCGAAGAGTGGTAGGTCGTTGAGGTTGTGGGTAGAGCATATGGTGGTAGTCTTCTCCTCATTGGCGATCTTCTGGACGTAAGAGTAGAAGTCTGCCTTATGCTGGGGCCTAGGTTAGCGACAGGCTCGTCGAGCAAGAGACACTTAGGTGAGGGGATGAGGGTCCTAATTAGCTCCACCCTTTTCTTCTGCCCACTACTCAGGGCACTGCACTTAGCGTCTAACCTCGTGGGAAACAGCTTAATCAAGTAGTCTAGTCTCTCTTTGGAGACACCGTAAAACTCCCTCCAGAACTCTAGGTACTCATCAACGCTCATGAAGGGGTCGGGGCTCGACTCAGTGGACATGTAGTCTTTTAGCTTCCTTACTTGCAGCTCTCTGAAGATGTCGCGGCCGTCTATCTTCGCAGTCCCGCTGTAAGGCGAAAGGACACCGGCTAGGCACCTCAAGAGAGTAGTCTTTCCCGCCCCGTTAGGCCCACCAGTCCAACTACCTCTCCCTCCTTTACTAGGAGCCTTGATATCGCTACTACAGTCCTACCGTGGTAGCCTATTTCTACGTTCTCCACCTCAATAATCGTAGGTCACCCATACTCTTTTGCGCTCCTCTTTTCATACGTGATTATTGGCAGACAACTTATCAATATAAGGAATATTATACTTGATAGTAATATTATTGGAATTGCTTTAGTTAGGTCGTTATACGCCGCTAACGCGTCGACCATGCCGTAAGGCATAGAAATTAAGAGGTATTTAATGTCTCTTTTCAATACAGATAAAGTGGACGAGAATCCCCAAAACAAGTGAAGGGTTAGTGAAGACAGTCTGTCCATGACGTGGGAAATTAGGAGGGTAAGAGAAATTGGTACATTTAAAATTAAATAACTAGGAAAAGACAATAATCCTAAAAGAATGGTGTTCTCGTAAAAGGCTAGGTAGGCCCCATAAGATAGTCCAAGTTGGACGTCCAATTTTGGCTTCAAAAGGACAAGATAAACGTACGCAAAGCCCGGTTCTAGCACTGCGGTCAACACGCCGTAACTTAGATACGTGGGGATTGATGGCGTTGTGAAGGAATCAAGAAAGGACACTTGTATGAGTTCTTTAGCTACTATTGCAGTGAAGTAGGACGCTGCAGCGATCCCAAAAAGCGACATCTTCTTCTTAAAGGCCAACACGGGCAACATGCCTATTATAATTGACACTAAAGGAAAGAGTAATTTTAGTATACTTGTCATATTACAAGTATAACAAATTACTCTTTTAAGGTTAACTTCAGACCATGAGAATTTTGGTTAAAGTAATTGAATTTTTATATATACATGCATTAATTTAGTCTCTTGAGAACCAATTTCCAATGCAGAGCTTAAGGGGTTTATTACAATGAGTTTTCGGATCACCGTTTTTGTCACGAATTCCAACCGTAGCCTAACATAGATCAAAAGGAGAATAGGGGTTTGAACCCCCGCTATGGGCCTGCTGGGATTTGAACCCAGGATTACTGCCGTGTCAAGCGGCTGACTACGAGAAAGCGACGGAAATGATGATAAGAGCGCTGGACGACTATAAGTCAAACCGCCAACAAGGAGGCTGAGGATAAAGCAGAAGGAGGTGAGAATGTCCGCTAAGTACGTCATGTTCCTCCCTTCCGCCTACGAGAAGGTAAAGCAGGGCGTCGCGGACTTCGGTTAACCCGCGTAACGGATAGGGTTTTTCTCAGTCTACTGGAAAGTAAACTGAATTTTCTCACGACGTAGTTCTGACGTATAGAACCTCCCTTGTCCCGCTACCAATTTGTCAAAATTCAAAGAGATTAACTCCCTAGTTGACTGTTCACTCCTTGGTAGACACCGCGTAGCTATAGTTTTCCCAAGACCGAGGAACTTTTACCGCCTACTTTCAATCCGACGTAAAATAAGGTAAAATTTTGCGCGT
>JBBINF010000007.1:0-25657 GCA_037444045.1 Sulfolobales archaeon
CGCCTGGAAGAAGAACTCCTTCAACTTCTCTACGTTATCCACTACAATGTGGGTAGCAATGTGAACCTTGTCGTTGTCGGATATTATAGACTGGAGCTTGTTCCTCCTCTCCGGCAGAGGTCTCGTTGTGTAGTCCTCGCCCTCATAGTACATAAGGTCAAATAGGAAAACGTTAACCGGGTACTCCTTAATCGCCTCGTGGATATCGGTCTTCCTCTTCCTGTGCATGAGCTCCTGGAATGGCCTCATCTCCCCGCTTTCAGGGTCCACTGGGACTATCTCCCCTTCTATTATAAACTCGTTGCCCTTAACGTAGCTGTTCACGTACTCGATTACGTCGGGGTACTGGTTAGTTATGTTCTCAAGCCTCCTCGAGAATATGTAAACCTTATCCCCAACTTTGTGGATCTGGGCCCTTTCGCCGTCGTACTTGTAGTCAACCAGCGCAACGCCGTTTACTTTCCTCAACATCTCAGCCGGGTCTGAAAGCCTTTCGGCCAACATGGGCCTAATCGGGATACCGGGCATGGGTTTTATCGACTTTATTGCCTCTATTCCCTTTTCCACCAAGATTTTCGCAATGTTGCCTAGATCTGCCCTAAGGTTGTACGCCCTTTCTACGACTTCCCTAGCTGCCTCCCCTCCTCCAAACGTTACAGCAAGTGCGTCGAGTATTGTCGCGTCGCCTATTCCTACCCTAAGCCTCCCGTCTATAAACCTGACAATGTACTTGGCCTCGATAGGCGTCGCCTTTTTCAGCATGCCTGCAAGGAGCCTTATCTTAATGTCTCTGCTCCCTTCACCTTGTGCGGTGGCTATCTTTGCTAGGCTTTCGTATGCCTCCTCTACTGTGAGCCCCTGCGAGCTCTGGGCACCGAGAAAAGAGAGTATGCTAGCGGACTGGGCTTTCTTCTTCAGCTCAAAGGACACTTGTCCAAGGTCTCCTAGTTTTTTGAATAGGTCTTCCACTTCCTCCTCTTTAACCCCTGTAGCTATGGAGATTGCCTTAATGAGGAACTTCTCGCCTATGCCAATTTCTGGCTGACCAGTGAAGTCCGGCCATAGCTTGCCTTGGATTAGATAAACTACCTTATCTATTAAGTTCTTGTCCGTCTGCTTAAAGAGGTCGGCCAGAATAGAAGTAAGCTGAATCCTGGAGCTTATCTTCTCAAGGCGATCAAAGTACTCAGCTATAATTTTAAACTCCATAAATTATTATCTTCATGTAACCATTATTAACGTTTGATGATGAGTAAAGGCAATAGGAACCGGTGACTTGTCAGAGTTACTCTGAACCAGAAATACCAACCCGTAATGTCTTTAAGTAAACCCAAGGAATTGTTTGTTTAGATATGATACTTGGAGATAGGGATTTAAAATACTACTTGGAAAAGAGGTGGATACTCATTGACCCATTGAATGACGACACAGTGAGGGAGAACGGAGTAGACTTAAGGGTAGGCGGACAGATAGCGAGGTTTAAGCGGACTGACAGAGTCTACACCGTAGGGGAGGACTTAAGTGATTTTTACGAAGTAGAGACAGGGAAAGAGTTTGTAATATACCCCGGGGAGCACGTTTTGCTCACTACCGAGGAATACGTGAAGCTCCCGAACGACATTATGGCTTTTGTAAACTTGAGATCGTCCTTTGCTAGGCTAGGACTCTTCATACCTCCGACGATCGTGGACGCGGGCTTTGAAGGCCAGGTCACGATTGAGGTCATAGGCAGTTCCTTCCCCGTCAAGATAAAGGAGGGCACTAGGTTCGTGCATTTGATCTTTGCCAAGACGTTAACGCCTGTGGAGAACCCGTACCGTGGGAAGTATCAAGGGCAGAGGGGTGTGACATTACCTAAGTTCGTCGCTTAGTCACTGCACCAACTTCCAGGACTTTGAAGAACTGTCAAAATAGATGTACGCTGCCTCCTTTAGCTTCTGGAACAGCTTGAATTCCTTCTTTCCAAGTTGCTGCTTAGCAGTTTCGTCGTCCTGAGCCGAAAGTCTAGAGAGCTTTTCAACAAAGCTTTCGTAAAATTTTGGATCAACCGCTATCCTCTCCTTTTCCGTAATGATGATCTTGGCTCCTTCCCTCTCTAGCTTGTCAAAGAACTTATCTGGGTCTTTCAATTTTAGCTCGCTCTCAAAGATCACTCCCTGCTCACTTAATATCTCTAAAGCGGTCCTCTTCTCTTGGTAGATAGGCGGCTTCTGTGAAGGGACTTTCTCCTTGGGCTGAATATCCTTGGGTTTAGAGCTCTTCTCCTCTAAAGAATCTATTTTTTCCTGGATGTCGGCTAACCTGCCCTTAAGCTCCTCTATCTGAGCTGTAAAAGGATTAATCATGTCTAGGACTTTTCTCTCCAGTTTTCTTAATATGTCGTCGTAGTTGACTACCTCGGACCTCGCAGAAGGGCTGGAAAACAACTTATACTTTACGTATTCAGAAAGCAAAACGTATCCTTCCTTTCTGGCCTCCTCTTCAAGTTTTGCATATTCCTCGTCTGTAACCTTTATTATAATTGTCTTCATTATCCCTTAAAACTTATCCCAAATCGTTATAAACTTAATGAAAAACAGGGTTTGGGTATTACTTCTGCTTCTGCACTAGGGTATCAATAAAGTTTTCCTCGTTGGGTACTCCTATGAACTCCACTGACTCATTTACTGCGAGCGTTGGGACTGACATCACTTGGTACTTCTCAGCTATGTCTTGGTTCTCATACGCCTCAACTACGTCTGACAATACGTTGCACTTACCCGCCTTGCACGCTTCATAGGCCACCATATGCGACAAGAGAGCGGCGTATGGGCAATATGGACATGAGGGCGTAACGACTACCTCAACCTTTACTTGACCGTTCAATTTCTCTTTTATTGTGTTAATAGTTTCAGGGCTTAGACCGCTTTCTCCTTGCGAAAGCCTTACTATGGTCTCCACCAAAGCCCTAATCTCCTCGCCAAGAGGAGCACCGGTCCACCTAATGTAACCCTTGTAGAAGGCCACGGTGGGAATCCTTGACACGTTGAATTCTGCGAATAAGGCCTTATCGCTCTCCTTTGCCCTGTCTACTACGTGAACCCTTAACAAGCTAGACCCACTCTGGTCTTTAGGTGCGGCTTTGCTAACGAAGTCGAGGAACTTCCTGGTGACATCGCAGTAATTACAGTTCCTATCTGAGGAGTCTATGAATACGTATACGTCTACTGGACCTTTCATGTCTTTAAGTGCATCCTGTAAAGCGCTTTCCACTTCCGGTGTGAATAGTTCTGCATATTCTTCCTCTGACATGGAATCCACTCCCAGTATATACTTTTTGTAACCTAAAAAGTTATATATGATAAAGAACAGTCCGTTTTATTCCTCTCCCAGCTTCCTACATTTGACCTCTGATGGTCTGATCATTACTACCTTGTAAGGTTCCACTTCCCTGAAAATTATACCCTTAAACCTCTTAACCTTGACGTCGTCATAAAGCCAGCAGTCCGGGCTTAGCCCAGCCTTTACGCATGTCTCTGCCAGAAAAGTCTCGGAGTCCCAGCAATACTCCATGGGAACTTGAGGTAAAAGTAGACCACTGTAAAGTATGCCTTTCTCTACTATCAGTCCGTCTTCACCTACCTTTATGACCTTGGGCAATTCCGATTTCGGTGCGTCCACTATTTCCGGTTTCGTCAAAACAGTGACCTCTATAATGATGTCTTGGAACTCCTCCTTTCTTAATGGCGGAAACCTCGGATCTGAAAAAGCGGCGGCAATGGCTGCGTTGTAAACGACGTCCTTTAGTGGGGCAACTGCCTCTACGTAACCTATGCAGCCCCTAAGCGAGTAGGTATTTCCTCGTTTGGTCTCAAGGGTTACAAAAGCTAGACCTTTCTTCTTCAAGATTTCGTCCGATACGTCTTCATACTTGTCTATTAACTTCAGCTTCGACATTATTGCTTGCCTTGCTATCTTTACTAGCTTTTCCCCCTCTTCCAAGCTTAGTTCCTCTATTGTCACCAGGTCCTTCATTGTTTTCTACTCTGCTCTGTGCCTTAATAAGAATCTCCTCAATTGTCCTCCAGTGCTTTCCCTTCCAGTAAAGCTTTTTACACCTAGAGCACTGCCATTTGTTCTCCCCTATTTTCAGCAAGATGCCGTTGCACTCGGAGCACCTAGTGGCATCGACGTTGACGTGAAGGTCTATCTTGTATTTCTTAGCTAACTGCGCTAGCGTTTCCACTAGATCGTAGTCTGGGTTCACCATAAAACAATCTAGCCCCTTCTTCCTAGCCCTATTGCAGAGCCCCCTGTCTCTAGTTATTATTACCCTCTTTTGCTCTTCGGCTACCTTAACTATTTTCCAATCCTCCCACTCATTATCGTAAAGAGTGTCGTAACCCAGGATCCTGAGCCAACGAGCCAGCTTACCTAGCATGGCATCAACGATAAACTTTTGCGTTTGCATGTATCAAACTAGGATATTATATACCAGAACCAGTATTAAAAACCAAGCAACTACGTAAGTCAACGTCCCCTTTCCTAACAACAACCACGTTTTTCGCTCCTTAAGGGCAGATCTGACCAATAAGACCGACAGGGCGTACCCTATCAACGCAACCACGCCAGCTAACGCAATAGAGCCGGCAAAGACCGAGATAACCCCCACCGCTGCTCCGAGGATACCCCTTAGGAGCAATATTTTATCTTCAACATCCATATCATGTGTGTAAGGGAAGATGTCTTTAAAGTTTCCAACGAAGACCTCTATGAGCTACTACGACCTAGTGGCGTGGATAAGCGAAAACTCCTTGCTCAACTGTAGAATAGACAACGTATACTCTACGGTTATTCCCAACGTGTTCATCTTCAAACTACACTGTGCCCAAGGGATCAAGGAACTCGTGGTTGAGCCAGGGAGGAGGGTTCACTTCACTAAATACGACAGGGAAAAGACCTTAGATAATAAGGCGAAGGCCCTCAGGGAGTTCGTTAGAGACGCGTTCATAAAGAGCGTAAGTACAGTTAACGACGAGAGGATCCTGAAGATCGAGTTAAGTAACGGAAACTCGATATACGTAGAACTGTTGCCCAGGGGTCTATTAGTAGTAACCGACCAACAGAACAGGGTCGTGTTTTCCACTGAGTACAAGGAATTTAAGGATAGGACGATAAGGCCAGGCTATCAGTACTCGGTGCCGCCCAAGCCCGCTATTGACGAGAAAGAAATAGAAAAGAACCTGCAAAAGGGTAACTTAAGCAGGGTTCTCGGAGCACCACAGGACATCATAAACTCCTTGGGCATACGCGTTGGCAACGTTAGCGAACTAGAGGAAGCGAGGAAGAAGCTAAGCGAGTTCGAGAAACAATTGAGGGAGGGAAGGATCGATCCTTGTTACAGCGAAAACAACGTGTTGCCAATAAAGTTCAGCGGCTGTACTGAGGCAAAGAGCTTCAACGACGCCTTGGACGAGTACTTCACGAAGCTGGAAAAGGCGGAAACGGCAAAGAAGAAGTCGGAAAAAATTGAGGAAGAAAGGAAGAAGCTGGAGGGCTCAATCAGTCAACTGCTCTCCACCATAGACGAGTATAAAAAGGAAGAGGAAAGGCTGAGAACGATTGGAAAGCTCATAATGAGCAACTATCAGCTAGTGGATGAAGAGATCAAGAGGAACCCCAAGAAATTCACATTAAAGCTAGACGGATACGACGTGGAAATAGACCCAAAGCTGTCCGCAATGAAAAACGCATCCAAGTACTTTGACGAGGCAAAGGAGTACTCACAGAAGGTAAAGAAGGCAGAGGAAACACTCGAGGAATTAAAGAGGAAGCTAAAGAACTTGAGCGAGGAGATAGAGGAGAAGAACAAGGAGTCCATTATATCATTTAGGAAAAGAGAGTGGTATGAGAAGTACAGGTGGGCTTTCACGAGGCACGGCTACTTAGTCATAGCAGGCAAAGACCAAGACCAGAACGAAAGCATAGTGAGGAAACTCCTAGAGGACAAGGACATATTCCTCCACGCCGACATACAAGGCGCCGCTGCTACTGTAATTAAGAACCCGGAGGGGATACAAGAGGAGGACATAATAGACGCCGCTACGATAGCGGCTTGTTACTCAAAGGCGTGGAAGGCGGGTCTTGGCTCAGTCGACGTCTTCTGGGTGTACGGAAACCAAGTTTCCAAGTCTCCTCCCCCTGGGGAGTACTTGCCAAAGGGTTCCTTTATGATATACGGCAAAAAGAACTTCGTCAATAACGTAAAACTTGAGCTAGCCATAGGCGTTTGTAAAAGGGAGAACGAGGTTAAGGTAGAGGTAGGATCAGTGGACGCAATATCGGAGAAGTGCGACGCTTACGCAGTCATCGTCCCTGGTACCTATGACCCTAGTAAAGTTGCCGAAAAGGTGGCCAAAGAGCTCTCCAAGAGACTAGAGTTGCCGGTTAAGGTAATAGCTAACGAGATAGCTAAGCTTATGCCAGGCAAGGGCGAAATTAAAAAAGTCCAGACCAAAATCACCGTTTCAAAAAGCAATAATAACCCAACACCCCAATAAATATTTAGAAATTATGCGTTTAGTAAGTTTAGCAGAGAAGACTTCTTTAGTGACCTCTTCGGACTACGCTGTCCTTAAGGTGCTAATCGAGCTTAGAGACCTTTACGAGTACGTACCCTGGTCGGTAATAAAAGATAGGCTTGACTTCGCCAATAGCGAACTAGACGTATCCCTTGTCAAATTAGAGGGACTAAGGCTAATCTCCAGGGAGAGAATAAACGGGGAAATGTCCTATAGGCTGAGCTTCTCCGGGATAGACGTTGTTGCAGTAAAGAGCCTTTACGCCAAAGGCGTCTTAAAGTCCCTCGGAAACGTAATAGGGGAGGGCAAGGAAAGCGTAGTGTACTACGGCTACGATTTTAACGGCAACGTGATCGCAGTGAAGTTCCACAGGGTAGGGAGATCAAGTTACAGGAACGCGCGCAAGCTCAGGGGTTACAGGGAGAGGAAGAGCTGGGTATCAGTTACGCTTGACAACGCCATGAGGGAATACGAGGCGTTGGAGTGCGTTAGCAAAAACATGGGCTCAGTGCCGAGTCCTCTAGGATTTGCGTATAACGCAGTTGCCAGTGAATACATAGAAGGGAATAAGCTCACATTTGCAGACCTAAGCTCGCCAGAGGAAGTACTTGACGCCATTTTGGGCACGGCGAGGATAGCCTTTAACTACTGCGGTGGACTAGTACACGGGGACTTAAGCCCCTATAACGTGATTGTAGACGCTTCTGAGAGACCGTACGTAATAGATTGGCCCCAGTGGCAGAGGAAAAACGAGGAGCTCCTGAGAAGAGATCTAATGAACATCCTTGAGTTCTTCAAGAAGAAGTACGGGATAGAGTACGATCTAGACAAGGTCCTCGAGTACGTAAGTGGTAGGTCATGAAGAAGTTCCTGGGCATAGACTTAGGGCCTAGGAGTAGCCCCCTTTCCTCTTCCCAGCCTAGGTACTCCATCGTGATATTGGACGAAACCGGTAACGTAGTCCAGAAAATGGAAGACGTCCCCCTAAGCAGGGTTATAAGGATCGCATGGGAGCAGGAGGTCTCGGTAATTGCTACTGACAACATCTACGAACTCGGAAGCAACGATAGGGAAGTAGTAAAGGTACTTAGCCTATTTCCTGAGAGCGTTGAGGTAGTCCAAGTAACGTACGTTAACGGAGAGTTCAAGGACATAAGGGATGTTGCAAAACTTTACGGGATAGAAGTACAGGGAAAACCGAACCCTCTGCGTACAGCCTACCTAGCTGCGTTGTTGGCTTCCAAGGGAGCTGGCACTAAGATTAAACTGATAGAGAACAAGACTAAGATCATTATATCCAAAGGCAGGAAGTCCGGGCCAGGAGGAATGAGCTCAAACAGGTACAAGAGACATCTAAGAGGGTTAGTGCTCAGAGTTTTTAAACAAGTTAAGGAAGCGTTGGACAAGAACGGCTTTGACTACGACGTAATAGTAAAGAAAACTAAGGCAGGGATGGAAAGTGCAGCTTTCGTGGTCTACGCTTCTAGGGACAGCCTTTACGGAATAGTAAAAACGATGAAGGGACATGACGTAAATCTTGAAATAAGACCCGTATATAAGACTAAAATTGAATTCACTGACAGGAAAACTTCGTCAAAGCCCCTCATCATAGGCATAGATCCCGGGATAGAAGTGGGCATAGCTGCAATTGACCTTTACGGCAAGCCAGTACTACTGGATAGCAGGAGGGGTATCGATAGGGACGATATAATTTCGCTGATAAGAGAAAAGGGCGTTCCGATCATACTGTCCACCGACGTCAACCCATTACCAGACGCAGTAAAGAAACTCGCAGGCGCCCTCAACTCAAAGATTTACGTCCCGGAAAAGTCGCTGAGCGTGGACGAGAAGCAGGAAATGTTAAACCAATACTGTGAGAGGTTCGGGCTTAAGATCACAAACCCGCACATAAGAGACGCCCTAGCAGCTGCCCTAAAGGCGTACAACGAAATAGAGAAGAAAATAAGGCAAAGCGAGAGCTTCATAAAGAGGTTCGACATCGACATTGACGAAAACGTGGTGTTTAGATGCATAGTTAGCGGTAACACGCTTGCTGAATGCATTGAAAGGGAGATTGAAAGGAAGCTAGAGGATAAGGAGCAACATAAACTAGTAGTCTCCACAGACGTGCAACAGAGGCATGCGAGAAATACAGACAAGGAGGAGACCTTCCTGAAATACGAAAACAACAGACTGAGAGCGATAATTAAGAACCTTATTAGGGAGAAGGAAGAACTTGAAAGGAAGATTGAAGAAATTAAAATGCAATATAATACTGAAATACAAAAAGACAGGAAAATTTACGAGCTTAACAACATAATAGAGCAGAAGAACAAAATTATCCTCCAGCTCCAAGAGGAAAACGCAAAAATTAAAGAGGAACTGGAAAAGTACAACTTGATCTTTTACGAATTATTAAGAGGGAAGCTAACAGTTATTTCAAGAGAATCTCCCTTAATCTACGTGAGGGATGGAAAGCTCTTCGCTTTGGGCGAAGAGATAAGTAAAGAGGTAGCCCTTTACGTAGATTCAGACCTAGCCATAGTAACCCCTGGACTAGTCCAAGATATTAAGGTGCTGCAAAAGGAGAAGGAAGCCGAAAAGGAAATCAAGGTAGACGACGTGAAAAGGCTAATTGAGAGTTACAGGTTATCGAGGTTAAAAGAGCATAACTTTTCCGTCTAGTATTAACTCAGTTATTTTATGCATTGAATTGAGGTGTTCCTCTACGATACCGTTGATCTCGTTCTTTAGATCATCGCTTATCTTCTCGTTGCCTGGGTTAACTTCCACGTTGACTATTAAAGGATCGTCTATTGGCCTACCTATCTGACCTAGGATTTCGACTTGAGCGTTAAGTACATGGGTCTCCTCGACTACCTTTTTAGCTATTAAGCTCGCTAACACGTTATAGATCTTTCCGACGTGGTTAACCGGGTTCTTTCCTGCAGTGGCCTCCAGTGACATGGGCCTCATGGGCGTTATGAGCCCCACGCCTCTGTTGCCCCTTCCCGTCATACCGTCATCTCCGTGCTCTGCGGAAGTCCCGGTTACAGTTAGGTAATAAATACCGCTCTCTGGTTTGTCTCCAGTGTTAACAAACACCTTAACGTCATATTCCGGAGCCAACTTGTTGGCAAGAGCTAACACTTTCTCCTTTACTTGTTCCTTTAGCGAAAGGTAGTGTTGTGCATCGTCGATAAGCTGGCTTATTGTGGCCATGGCTACAGTAATGTAGATCTCTTTTCCTCTCCTAAGTCCCATCACCTTTACGTCTTCCCCAACCTCTGGGAGCTCTAACTTTAGTTCCTTAGAGTTGAGAAACCTCTCAGTCTGGAAGACCAAGTTTTCTAGCGTAGAGTAAGGGGCAAATCCCACCCCAAAGCTCGTGTCGTTAGACAAAGGCTTGGTCTTGTTCTTTTCGAATATGCCCACTAAATCAGCAGAGCCCTTCCCTATTTTGTAGTCTACGATAACGTGTTTGTCTGCATCAAGGTACCTAAAGTTGTTCCTTATCCACTCCTTTACAGCGTCCAGTATTATTGTTCCTACAGGAACGTTCTCCACTCCTTTCTCCGTCTTTACCTCAGTTGTAGCCCTTCCAGCGACTATGATGTATATCGGGTGTAAGACTTCTCCTCCTTTGAACGTAGGGCTTGCCTGTCCCCCAACGACCAGAGTCTTGTCTAAGTTGTGGTGAAGTATGGTGTTGAACTCCTTTAGGTAATAAAGCGACAGTTTCCTGCTGGCCTCCTCAGAAGCAGAATCGGCTATGTAGTCTGGATGGCCTGTTCCCTTCCTTTCTGCTAACTCTACTTCTAGGTTATCCATATTCGTGACTCTGGCTAGCTGAACGTTTATGTTTTTCATAGTAACTCAACTACTTAAAGCGTTTTTAAAAGCTTACTTCTCCTTGTTCATTATGTTTTCGTAGTCAACGCTGACAAACAAGACGTTACTTCCCCTTATGAGAACTTTACCGTACTTAGCAACAGGATCGCTGGAGCCTTCTACCATTTCTGTACAATCCCTAAGTACTAAGTTCATAGTACCGTCAGTCTGCTCTAGCCTTCCGATATACTCTGAGCCGTCCTTCAGCTTCACAAGTACAATTTTATTAACTGCAGATCTCAAATTCTTTAATGGATTCTCTACTTTAGTCTGCAAAATTTCTCTCCTCTTCTTACTACTACATATTACCGCTATAAAAGAATGACGCACAAAGTGTACAAACCCTTTTGAACGATGTGGTAAAAGCTCTATATCATGGAGCTAGTAGTAAACGACCCCGAGGACATCTTAAGGATCGCTGACGCACTATCCTCTATGACGAGAATAAACATCTTGAAGATAGTTGCAGAGTCGCCAAAGAGCGTCACTGAGCTAAGCGAGGAGTTGCAGATGACTAAGGGTAACGTTAGTAGTCAGCTGGCGGTCTTGGAGAGTGCTGGGTTAATCGATGTAGAGTACTCAAATGGAATAAAAGGTGTCAAAAAAATAGTAAAAAATAAGTATGATAAGATAATAATTAATCTTAAGTCAAGTACTTGAGGCTGCCTTCAGGAACCCCACAAACAAGGGGGATGGGTTTAGAGGCCTGCTCTTGAACTCTGGGTGAGCTTGGGTAGCTACGAAGAACTTATGGTTCTTGAGCTCTATCATCTCTACTAGCCCGTTTTCACTCACTCCCGATATTACCATCCCTGCCTCCTGGAGCTTGTCTACGTACTGCGGGTTCACTTCATACCTATGCCTATGTCTTTCGTACACCTCGTCCTTTCCATAAAGGGAGTAGGCTATGGTGCCCGGCTTTAGAATGATCTTCTGTGAGCCCAACCTCATAGTTCCTCCGTATTGGGTGACTCTCTTCTGCTCGTCTAGGAGAGTCACTACTGGATAGGGAGTTGAGGGATCAACCTCGGTAGTATGGGCTCCTTCCAGTTTTAAGACGTTTCTTGCAAACTCGACTATTGCCAGCTGTAGCCCATAACAGATGCCTAAGTAGGGGATGTTGTGGGTTCTCGCGTAATTTATTGCCTTTATTTTTCCTTCAACACCTCTACTACCGAACCCTGGCAACACAATGATGCCGTTAGCCTTGCCTAGAACCTCGTCAAGGTTAACGTTGTTTTCGAGGTCAGTGGATTCCACCCACATCAGTTCGGGTCTGACGCCTAGTGCGACTGAAGCATGTAGTATTGCCTCTTTTATGCTCAAGTAACTGTCCTTGAGCTTTGTGTATTTACCTACAAGGGCTATTCTTACCTCTTTACTTCCGTCCTTTAACGCCTCCACGAACTTCCTCCAGCTGTCGAGATTTGGTGACTCACCATTTAACTTAAGTTTCTCGGAAAGCCTCTTGGCTAAGCCCTGGTCGTTTAGTATCAAAGGCACTTCATACGCTGTCGGGACGTCATAGCTGGAGAAGATGTAATCCGACCTAACGTTGGTGAAGAGGGCTATCTTCTTCTTAGTCTCCTCATCTAACCCTACTGTAGACCTGGCCACTATTATGTCTGGCTGTATCCCGATGCGCCTCAGCTCTTGGACGCTGTGCTGTAGGGGCTTAGTTTTCAGCTCTCCTGTTACTTTAAGGTATTCCACCAGTGCGACATGGACAAACACTACGTTGCCTTCCTCTTCCTCTAGCTTCAGTTGCCTTACTGCCTCTAAGAACGGAAGGCTTTCTATGTCGCCAACCGTACCGCCTATTTCGACAATAACCACGTCAGCGTTCTCTAACTTTCCAGCTTCCCTTATCATGGACTTTATCTCGTCTGTAACGTGAGGTATTATCTGAACCGTCTGGCCTAAGTACTTCCCTTCTCTCTCCTTCATTATGACGTTAAAGTAAACCTTCCCAGCAGTAATGTTGTTGTGTTTGGTCATGTTTATGTCTAAGAACCTCTCGTAATGACCCAAGTCGAGGTCAGTCTCAGCCCCATCTTCTGTTACGAAGACTTCCCCGTGCATGTAGGGGTTCATAGTACCTGCGTCTACATTTATATAGGGGTCAACTTTAACCGCCGTTACCCTATACCCCATGTTCTTTAAGAGAAGCCCAATCGAGGCTGCAATAGTTCCCTTTCCTACGCTAGATAGTACGCCTCCTGTCACTACTACATATTTGGTCATTCCCTGTAATCACAGTAACGCCTTTTCAACATTCAAAAATAAAAACTCTTTTGTAGTTCAGCTTATTATTACTCAAACTGCTGAGTAATCGATATGATCAGGGAAAACCTCCTTGAAACCCTCAAACGCAAAAAGCACCTGCAAGTGGCCCTAGACTTCATTGACATTGAGGAAGCGGTTAGAGTTGCGGAAAAGTCGGTGGAAGCGGGCGTCGATATAGTTGAAGTGGGGACTCCGCTGCTTAAGTCTGCCGGTATCTCGGGAATAAGGAGGATAGTTGAGGTCTCTAAGGGGAGAGCTGTATTGGCGGACACGAAAACTGCTGACGCTGGAGACGTCGAAGTCCAAATAGCGAAGCTAGGAGGGGCTAGCATAATGACAGTCTTAGGGATAATGGACGATTCCACAATCGAGTCAGCGGTAAAGAAGGCCAGGGAATTAGACGTCCTAGTGCAGGCAGATTTAATAAACGTAAAGGACGTAGTCACGAGGGCAAAGGAGCTCAAAGACATCGGAGTGGATATAATAGGGCTTCACGTCGGCTTGGACGTCCAAAAGAGACGGGGAATAACGGTAGCAGCAATGAAAGAGGAGATAAGGGAGATATCAAAGTTCGCTGTAGTCTCAGTAGCTGGTGGGCTGAACTCGGACAGCATAAGCAACCTTCTCGATATACCAATAAGCATTTACGTCGTTGGCGGGGCAATAACTAGGAGCAATGATGCCTACTCAGCGACCAAGGAAATAGTTAATATAATAAGGGGTAATACAAAATAGATAGGGGGAATATATTGTCGCAGCCGTCCCAGACTTCCAAGTCCAAGGACCTTAAAGTTGTCACTCGTCAAGTAATAAACCCCTCTGTAATTAAGGAAGACAAAAGAAAATTACAATTACTCTATGTCATAAAGACCCTAAACTCAGTATCTGAAAAGGCTCTAACCCAGTTCCTCTATGAGGCCAAGGACAAGGGCTTCGACATGGGCTACCCCTTCAGTGTAATAGGAGGCAACGTTGTAAGCCAACAACTAAAGGACGATATTACTTCCCTCCTATATTTGGGCCTTATAGAGAACGATCCTGTCAACAAGAAACTTAAGCTGACCATGAGCGGTGACGAGACACTGGAAGGAAATCTATCCTTGATTGACGACGGTTTCAAGAACGCTTTTACTCAAGCGCTTAACGAGCTTAAAAACAAGATCGTGGCCATAGACGAGGAGTACTCCCTTAAGCTAAGGTCTGAAAGAAGAGGTAGAAGAAGGTAAAATCTCTTTTCTCTTTATCTTTATTTTCACATTGTCGTGAAAGTACCTCTCCTGTTTCCTTGTGTCTGCTGCTCTTCAAAGAGTGGCCTGCTCCATATGAGAGGGTCTAGCTTCCCCTCCTTCCCTAGTTTAGTTATTAACTCCTTGGCCTCCGAAGTATGCCTAATGTCTAGCTCCAACAGTTCCCTCAATATCTGCCAGCTCGTCCTCTTTACGTCCTCTAACATCTCCTTAGGCATATGCCTTATGACCATTGGGTCTTGAAGCCACTGGTCAAAGGCCTTTATGGTCCTCATCATGTGCTGAAATGCAACCCTGGACTCAAGGATGAGGTCAAGCCTGTCCATGTCCTTCTCCTGTTTCTCCATCTCCTTCAAGGTCGCCAGCAGGTTCTTCTGCATCTTTATCCACTCGTCTAGGTTAGATATAAAGGAACTTTCCATCGAGTTACACCAAATATACTATTGGCAGACCCATTAATAAGCTCATTTTAACTTTTCATATTTACTGGTAAACCACTTTCTAGAACTTCCTTTGGTATTTTACTTCTGTTCTTCTCGAGGAACTTTAGATCCTCTTCCCTCTTCCTCAGGTTGTCAGGCAACATCCTTGGTATCTCATCTATTATTGGGTACCACCTCTTACAAGAGGGGCAGAACAAAAGCCCCTCCACTATCTCCTCCTTGTAACACTCGTCACACGGAGGTGGCTGTTGTAGATCCTTTATATAGCTCTTATTGTAAGCACAATAGAGCTCGCAGAGGGGCTTCTTCTCGTCTGTGCTCCTCTCTACTTTTCTCGTCTCAAAGACGTAAAGCTCCAGCGGGAACTTCTTACATATGGGACACGCCAGAAGATCCATTAGTCTAAACTTCAAGCTAAACTCCCCACGAACCTAACTAGTTCCGAGGCTAAAGAGTTTGCTAGGCCTTGGTCCTTTGCCTCTACCATTATTCTGATTATGGGTTCAGTACCACTCTTTCTAACTAGGAACCAGAAGTCCTTGCCCATTACCTTTACCCCGTCAACTGTCACAATTTCTCCTTTCTTACCGTAAGTCGCCTTAACCTCTTCGTAAATCCTCTGTACGTCTGTAGTGGGCTTTATCTCGACCTTTGTCTTGACTGGGTAATACTGGGGGAGGGAATCGAAGAGCTGGGACGAAGAGACGTTCTCGCTTGCCATATACTCCAGCATAAGTGCAAAACTCATAGCCCCGTCTCTAACGTACTGGTGGGCTGGGAATATGAACCCTCCATTCTCCTCGAAACCGGCTATCCCCTTCTCCTCCATAAGGGCGTGGGCAATGTCAACGCTGCCTACCTTTGTCCACTTCACTTCAATGTTGAACTTCGAGAGGAACTCCTCCACTAGTACGGAGCTGGACACGGCAGTGAATATCCTCCTTGGGACTCCGCTCTCCTTAGTAGAGGCCCAATAAGACAAGAGCGCTCCGCTCCTATCACCCCACTGTACCCTACCCTTTGAGTCAATGAATATGGCCCTATCTGCGTCGCCATCGTGGGCCACTCCAAGGTCTACACCTAAGTCTGAGGCTACCTTTGCAGTCTCCTTTAAGCTCTCCATGGTGGGCTCAGGGGTTCTGGCAGGGAACAGGGGGTCTAGATTTGTGTTTATGGTGTTTATTTTGCACCCCAGCTCTCTGGCGACAATTGGAGTAGTTATGGAACCTACGCTGTTTGCTCCATCTATCAGCACCTTAAAACCCTTTTTCCTCACCCTTTCAACGTCAACGTGGGACAGAATTCCTTTAACGTAGGTGTCTATCACCCTGTCCTCCTTTTTAACGTCGTACGTTAAGTAAGTCCACTCCGCAACGGAGAACTTTTCCGAGAAGTATATGTCCTCTATTACGTTCTCCTTCTCCCTGGATACCTCTACGCCGTCCTTATCAATTACCTTGATGCCGTTGTATTGGGCTGGGTTATGGCTCGCAGTTATTATGACTCCCGCGTCGTAGCCTAAGGTCTTCACTGCAAACTGTATCGCTGGAGTAGGGGCTAGGCCTCCCTCATACACCTTTACCCCTACACTCATTAATCCGCTCTCCACTGCCCTAGCGAACATAGATCCCCCTGCTCTAGCGTCCATACCGAGCAGAATGGTAGAGCCCTTACCAAAGAAAGTCCCTATAGCTTTCCCGAGCCTTAACGCAAGCTCTGGAGTCAGTTCCCTGTTTATAACCCCCCTTACTCCATCCGTACCAAATAGCTTACCCATAGATTATTTACGAAAACTGACAGATATAAATCTGAACAGTGTTTTAAACTTTCAGAATTTCCAGCGACAATCACCGAAGCTCATTCGACCCTCTTCTCATCATTAAGCTTTTTACCTCATACAAGCAAATTAATATTGCGGCCGTAGTCTAGCCTGGTAGGACGCTGGCCTCCCAAGCCAGTGATCCCGGGTTCAAATCCCGGCGGTCGCATGTGGGGGTCAGGAGCCCCCACATCCCCGTTTTCTTTCAATTTAAGGTAGGTTTCTACTACGTCAACTAAAGGACCAACGTAACGTTCCCTTGTCTCACCATTTATGTTCTCTAGCTTGTAAACATAATACCTACCTTTGATTGGACGTATAATGTATTCACCGTATTTATAACGGGACTTTTCTTTCGCCATATTTACGCACTGTATTATGGTTAACATTTCGCGTTTTTAAGCAGTGTTAACTCGTCAATTTTTACCATACTTCGCGTCAGTTTAAAAGGAAAAGGAAAAAATTCCACGCTATATTGAAAAAAGTGGCCATGTGTGTCAGTTCCACGTCAGTCTTTTACGTCTTCCTCTACCTCTTCCCCCTCTTCAGATCCGTCTTCCCCACGCTCTAGTTCCTCATATGGGTCCCTTACCCTCTTACTGCCAAACATCGTCACGCTAACACGTTTCCCTAGCACCATTTCTAGTATCTCTTTCCCTCTCTTCGTCGGTCTCCAGACTACTATGTTATCAATCTTCTCACCTTTCACTAGTCTCTTCCTAGCCATTTCCTTCAGCACGACACACACGTGGTTTGGCGTGGACTGGACTACATCAAGTAGGTTATACACTGTCACGAAGCCCTTACGGTTATCCTTTAATACTTCATACATGTAGTGTAGGAAGTCTACGTCCCTCCTCGTAAAGCGCAAATGAGATATTTCCAGTTATATTCAAAATAAAAGATTTAATCACAATTAATCACGCTTTTACTTAATTTAGGAAATAATCTTTTAACTCTGTGATGAGAATAACTACTATCATGAGCAACTTATCTCAAGGAGAAATATACGACGTAGTAATAGTAGGGGCAGGAATTGCTGGACTAAGCGCAGCCCTTTACACCGCAAGGCAAAGGCTCTCCACGTTGGTGGTCTCAAAGGATCTAGGAGGACAGCTGAACTTAACCCAACTAATAGAGAACTACCCTGCAGTAAACGCCGACACAGGGATAGGGCTTGCGACTAAGGTAGAGAACCAAGCAAAGAAGTTTGGGGCCAAGTTCATTTACGGCGAAGAAATCGCCAACATAACGAAAGAAGGCGACGTGTTTGTCCTCAGTGGGATTAAGGGGGAGTACAAAGCTAGGGCAGTAATCCTTGCCTTCGGTAAGTCCCCCAGGGAGCTCAAGGTTCCAGGAGAAAACGAGCTTAAGGGGAAGGGAGTCTCCTACTGCGCGATATGCGATGCAGCTTTCTTCAAAGATGTCCCAGCTGCGGTGGTTGGCGAAGGAGAGCCGGGGCTAGAGGCTATAGAGTTGCTGTCTAGGTATGCCAGGCCGGCGTATTTCATATCTAGAACCCCCCAGCTAGTGGGGGAGCCCGAAGTAGTAAGCGAAATAAGGGGGAGAAAAAACGTAGAGCTCTACCTAGGTTACGCAGTAAAGGAGATCAAGGGGGAGAAAAAGGTTGAAGCAATAGTCGTAGAGAACTTGAAAACCCACGAGGTTAAGGAGCTTAAAGTAGAAGGAGTAATAATTGAGATGGGGTACGAGCTAAGGACAGAGTTCTTAAAGGGCTTCGTGAAGTTGAACGAGAAAGGAGAAATAATAGTAGACGAACTAGGTAGGACGTCGGTCGAGGGAGTGTTTGCAGCAGGAGACGTAACTCAAACTCCATACAAGCAAGCAGTAGTGGCTTCAGCTGAGGGCGTAAAGGCAGCCCTAAGCGCATATAACTACTTGAGGAGCTTGAAGGGGTTACCGCCAGTAAGCGTAGATTGGAAAGCGGAGAAAAAGAAAAGCGTCGTCTCATTCAGGCTATGATTTTTTACGCCTTGTATCCGAACAGCCTGGCTAGATACGCCTGCTCCCAGTTGTCCTTTTGTGTCGTGTATTCTCTCTTTGGCTGCGGGTCTTTTCCGGGCTTTGGCGGGGAGGAAGTGAGGTCGAGGCTGAACTGTAGGCTTAACGTCTCCAGTTTTCCCTCTAGGTTCCCTAAGTAGGCCCAGCCTACAAAGGCGTACTGTACTGGTACCCTCTCCGAAAGTCCTTCCATCTCCATGATCTTGTTTGCCGCAAATAACGAGCTCTCAAAGGCTATTTCTTGGTTCTTGGGGAACGGCAGTTTAGCAGCGTCTCCTACTGCCAACACGTCGTCGTACTTGGGGTTCCTTAGGTCTTGTGGAGACCTAACGTCCGCGTAGTTGTCACCAAGCCCTGCCTCTGATATAAAGGCAGGTGCCCTATTTGGCTCTAACATGGCCAACAAGTCGAACTTATACCTCTCACCGCTCTTCGTCACTACCTCGTTCTCTCCCAACTCAGTTATCTCTTGGTTCGTCACTAGCTGGATCTTAGCTTGTTCAAAGGTCTTTGACACTACGTCGGCTATGAAAGGTGGCTGAGTCTTGTCGTTAGCGTCTATGAAAGTTATGTTAAACTTATCCCTCACTCCTCTATTAACTAGGACAGTGTGGATTAACATTGCAGTCTCAGTTGGAGCAGGGGCACACCTATAGGGGGCCTTGGGGGCGTATACTACTATGTTCCCGCTGTTCAAGTTCCATAACTTTTCCTTTAAGACGCTTAGCCTTCCAAGGTCATAGACGTTGGTGACCTTCCACCAGAATTTGTCGTAACCGTCGATCTTACTGCCGTCGTAAATTATGCCGGGCGCAAGTACTAAGTAGTCGTAAGTAAGCTCCTTTGTCGAATTCGTGTAAGTCTCTGCAACATAAACCTTCCTGTTTCCCGGATCAGCCTTGTAGACGTTTCCAGTAATTACCTTAATCCCTTGTCTGCCCACTTCTTCGTATCCCCTTAGCATCCTCTCTAGCTTTTGTTCTCCCGTTAAGAGGAGAGGCCTACTAGGTCCGGTCACGTAGTAGTGGTCTTTGTTTATAACGGTGACGTCGAAACCTTTATTAGCCAAGGTAGTAGCTACTCCCATTCCCCCTATTCCGCCACCTATAACGACTACCTTCTTTTTCATAGTTTTTAGTTAATTTTGAAAAGACATTTAGGGTTAACCCCTCTTTTATTGGGGGTAAGATATAAAGTCGAAGATTACGATTTTATTGGTTACAGTTAATTATCTCAATTATCACGCAACTTAATAAGCTTTACTAAGAAATTAGTAGCTATCTACGCTTATTTGAACGTTCAAGACACGATCCCAAAGGGTTAGCATCTAGGACATGAGATTACTAGCTGTTCTGTAAGAGAAACTGTTAGACTTGTTATTTTCCCAAACAAGGAGTAGGACTTAGTAGGTAGCTCTTGGACAAAACCCTCTAAGGTCACTGTGCTCATTTCTTCAGTTTACAAAACTAAGGTTCGCCAGTGCATGCTAAGTAGTAAACTGTGGAGGCGGGAATGTATAGCGGCGCCTGGACTTGAACCAGGGACCTCAGGGTTATGAGCCCTGCGGCCTACCAGGCTGGCCTACGCCGCTGCGTTATCCCGCCTATGTACCATTTTGAGTCCGTCTATAAAAAGCTAACCGCTCAGCCACGTCAATGTAAACATGATGGTGCAACTGCTCCTTATGAGATCCATTTTGGTCACAAGTCAGTGACGAAAATGTATTGGAGAAACGCTAGCAACAACGTAAGCTTTATATTGCTCCTTCTTACTACCCTTTCCCTTCTAGCTTACCCTTGATCGCTGCCATGAGCCACGAACTTTATCGATAGCCCGGATTCCTCTTCTATTATTTCTACCTCAACTCCTATAGTGTTAGTCAAGGCCATAATAAACGCTTTAGCGTAAGCAACTAGCTTTCTCTGCATGTCGACTCGCATAAACGGAAAAGACACGTTCATGACCCCCGTCTGGCTTACCTCTCCTATGAACTGGAACACGAAAGCTATCGCTAGCTTGGCTAATTCGGTCAGCTCCTCCTTAGTCCTACCCATCTGCCTTAAAAGTATCCCTAATCCCCTACCTAAGCTTTCCCAGTGCATAACCTCAGTGCTCAAAATTGCGTCAAACGGTAATACAGCTATCCTCCCTTTGTACTTGGAAAGGCTCTCCAGTAACAACGCGTAGCTCTTGATTCTCTCTAGCGATACACCTAACTCTTCTAGCTCTAACGCGTGGGATACTAACTCGTTAGTATACCTATACACCGACATGTTTTTCTTTTTCGCCACTTCGGCTAGCTTAGCGTACACGTCGCTTTCCATGAAGCAGGAGTGTCTCCCTGGAGACATAGTGTATACATATGTATACGTCATATTAAATCTTCAGTGGCTGCCCACTAACCTCACAAATCGGGTATTCTTTGTGTCATCATTCAATTTGACTTATTTTCCCTGAATTTAAAAGTCTTATTATGCTATTCGTAGGCGTGGACCCGGGGAGCGAGAGCTACGCAGTGACCGCTGTAGATGAGCTGGGCAGGATAGCAAAGTACATAGAGATACCCACTTCACTAGTGACAAAGTCCTCACCAACACTGGTTAACTACATACTTAGCTGGAAGCCTAAACTGGTGGCTCTTCCGTCAGGCCACGGGCTCCCCTTTGTCAAGGCAAGGGACATAGGCCCCAGGGAGATCTTCCTGTTAACCTTAAGCGACCCAGACAAAGAGGGGCCACTACATTCGTTTCTCAGGAGCTTCAAGGGAGATGGGGTTACGGTTCCCTCCGTGGTAGAGCTAGACAGCGTCCCAGAATACAGAAAGGTTAATGTCGCCGACATGGGGACTGCGGACAAGGTCGCCTCTGCCTTTTTCTACAGAACTATTTACGACAGCTTCGTCTTGATCGAGGCGGGGAGGCACTTCTACTCCGTTATAGTGGTGGTAGACGGTAAGATAATAGACGGCTTTGGTGGTACTTACATACCCGGTCCGGTATCCCCTGGAGCGATCGACGGAGAAGTCGCCTACTTGCTCTCAAAGTACTCAAAGATAACCAAGGAAACAGTCTACACCGGAGGGGACATAAGAAGGGCAAAGGAAATAGCGAGGATAATCTCGGAGTGGTACAGCCAAAAGTACAACATACCCATCATAGTCTCGGGTAAAGGAAAGGATGAAATAGACTGGGGAATAAAGTCCTATTTTAAGTTCAAGGAAGCTTCAGTTGGAGCGTCTTTCATAGCCAACGCCTTAGGGGGAGGAGTGTATAGGGTTTACATTGATATGCTTAAGAGCTCAAATACCCCTATATCATTTGTGAGACTAAGGGGATGGGAAGAGATTACTTCCTTGATAAGGACGCTCTACTAGATAAGCAAGGAAACGTGTACTTTGTACTAACCAATTACAATCCCCCTGGGTACGTCTTTGCCTACCTCAAGTATGTTTATACTTCCAAGGGACTTTGGAAAGGATACGAGAGGGTTCTGAAGTATTACGGCGTTAAGAGACTTCTGGCCTCTCCGCAGAGGTTTGAATACGAGCCTTGTTACGGTGTTACCTACCCAGTCCTTTACTTGTCGGAGGTGAAGACGCATATCAAACCAGAGGAAGGACTAGAGAAAGTTATTCGTGAAAGCCCTAAGGAGAAGGTCTATGAGGCCCTAGTCGACTTTATCTACACTTATGAAATCGACGTAAAAAAGGCCGGGATAACGGGATCTCTCCTATTGGGGATAGCCCACAAAAACTCGGACGTGGATCTAGTAATTTACGGGTACAAGAGCGCTGATGACTTTGTACACGATTTCAAGGGCTTTCAAGGGGACAACGAATGGATACTAGAGACAGCTAGTAATTATGGCCTCCCAGTTGACGCTGTAAAGAAACTTTACAACAACAAGACTAGGGGAATATACAAGGGAGTGAAGTTCTCGGTGCTCTTTGTGGACGACAAGCCTAAAAGACACTGCGAAATGGTATGCACGCAAGTGGGAGAGATAAAGACCAAGGGAACTATCTACGGAGACGTAAAAGCCCTTTACTACCCCTCTTCCGCAGTACTTCAAGCTGAAAAGGAATATGAGGTGCTCTCTTTTGAGGGAATCTTCAGCTCGGCAATGTTCGGCATCCATAAGGTAAGCGTAAAGGGAGTCCTGATGAAGTGCGACGATAGGGAGGTAATATTGGTGGGTGACAGGAAAGTTGGAGGATACGTTATACCGGATATGTAGAGAGGCTTCTATCATATTGTCAAGTTCAACTGTATTGGAGGCTAGTGTTTTCAAGCCGGGCAACGCTTCCCTATACCAAGACATACGCGGAGTTAACTACACTGACCTTCTGTTGTCTGCTTTGATCTCTGTAGATAGTTACGCACAAGCGTGCGTTAAGGGCTATCAGTCTAGGAGGCCAATCTACGATCTACTCTACCAGTCTATACACACTGCCAAGAACCTAGGCGTCAACTTCGCAATTCTCGGTACCGAAATAGCCCAACTCCCTTTAGCGTACTCTATAACCCTTTCGAATAGCGTCGAAACCCTTATAGAAAAGTCTAGCGAGACGCTAAGGAGCCTAGACGAAAAAGAAACGGAATGGTTCTCCAAGGCGCTTTCCCTCCAGACTCCCTCATATCTAGGTAAGCTGGAGAACATGGACTTCAGGGAAATGAAGGAGAGATTGTGGGAAGTGTTCCTCTACTCAGCTATGGAAGATAGCCTAATGAGAAACGTTACCAATAACTACAAGTACAGCGTGGAAGTTTACAAGACCATTAAGGAAGGAAAGTGCGGTAGTTTTGAAAAGGACGTCCAAAGCACGTTTATCAAGATACTTAGAGAGCATCCTGATGGGCTAATATATAGGAAGTACGGAGGGAGGGCTGCAATAGAGGTCTCAACTTACGCAATGAGGCTCAGCGATTGCCCCACAGAAAAGGAACTCAAGGAATTTAACGAATACTTAACCTCTAGGGGGTATAATCCCGGCTCAACCGCAGACATTATAGCAGTTGGTATTTCCTTATATCAGTTAGAGAAATGGTATGAGAAAACTGGCTCTAGTGTCAAGCTTCCCCTGCCTCGTGGATGTAATAGACTATTTTAACTCCCAGAATTATGAAGCCATAATAGGACTTGGCGACGTAGAGTGCCCGCAGTACTTGGACAACTTTTACGGTATATTGGGCGAAATGGAAAGCGTCTTTGTGATGAAATACCTAAAAAACAACAGTAAGCTAATAAACTCAGAAATGTTCGTAAGGTTGTTTAACCTAAATGGAAGGGTCATTCTGTCACATTTCCCACCAAAGAGTTATGGCTCTGGAAGCATTGGAGGCATTACGATAGGGAGAGACTTAGCAATACCAAAGGGAGAGAAAGTGATTATCCTGCACGGCCACTCGGATTACCCTTCCCTTGTGAATAAAGAAGAAACAACGGTGGTCTCTGTAGGCTCGGTTTTTAAGGGATTTTACGTTGAGTTAGATCCGCTCACTTTCGAATTCTCGTTTAAGAGAGTTGCCATTAAATACGCGTCCTCCCCGTCAGCATAGTAATGCTTCAGTACCTTGACTTTCGTAAAACCGAACTTCTCGTAGAGCGATATTGCTGGATAATTGGTGACTCTTACCTCTAAGTATACTTCCTCTGCACCGTATTCCTCTTTCATGCTCTTTATAGAAGAGCCAAGCAACGCACTCCCTATTCCCTGGTGTCTATACTTCTCCAAGACTGCTATGGAGACCACGTGACCCTTTTTGACCAATGTTGGGATCGCCTTAAAATTGCTAAAGCCGTACTCTATTCTAGGCATTATGTAGCCCACGATGTCCCCATCTACCACTGCCACGTAAAAGGCCTTGTCGTATTCCTTTACATGCTCTACAAAAAAGTAATACGGATAATTCTCGGGCAACGTCAATCTGTTTATCCTTATTATCGAGTCTACATCGTCAAGTCTAACGTTTCTTATGGTAAACGGAACTCTCCTGCCTTCTACTGACTGTTCCATGAGTATAATGTTTTTATTAGTGGCTTATATAACATGATTAAAGAACCTTATGGTGCATCCTTCAAAGAGAATAATCGGGGAGAACACCAAAGAGCTCCTTGGCAAAAAGCTACTTTTGGCCGTTACGGGTAGCGTGGCGATATACAAGTCTATAGACTTAGCTAGAACGCTCATGAGGATGGGGGCAGAGGTTTACGTAATGATGAGCAAGTCCTCGCAGAAGCTCATCTCTAAGGAAATGTTCGAGTGGGCAACCGGTAACCCAGTAGTGACGAGCTTGACGGGCAACATAGAACACGTCACGCTGGCTGAAGAGCTCGACGCCATGTTGATTGCTCCAGCCACTGCAAATACAATAGTGAAGCTGTCAAAGGGGATCTCCGACTCTTCTATACTAGCTACCGCCTTAAACTTCGCGGGGCTTAGGAAACCCTTATTTGTAGTCCCTTCAATGCATTTGCCCATGTATGAGTCCCCACAGGTCATAGAGGCAATGAACTACTTGAGGGGGATAGGCGTACATATTATAGACCCCCTTGTAGTGAGGGATCTAGCTCATTTCCCTGACGTAGAGTTCATTTCTGCATATGTTTCTGCTGTAGTGACTAGAGGTAGGGATCTGGACGGCTTAAAGATAGCAGTCACTGCAGGACCGACCAGGGAGTACTTAGACCCAGTTAGGTTCATAAGCAACCCAAGTAGCGGTGCTATGGGAGTTGCGATAGCGAACGAGGCTTTTTCCCGCGGAGCTGACGTTCTACTCATTCATGGTCCACTATCCTCTAGGGTAAAACCATACGTTAGGAACAAAGTAGAGATAACTAGCACAGAGGAGATGGCAGAAGAGGTAAAGAAAGCCATCGATATGGGATACAACATTTTGATCCTAGCAGGTGCCCCTGCAGACTTCAAGTTCAAGAAAGTATTTGAGTCTAAAATAGACACGCACAAGAACGAAAAGCTGGTCGTCGAGCTTGAGCCCACCCCTAAGGTTTCCTCAGTAGCTAGGGGAAAGGCGTTTCTAGTTGGCTTTTCCGCTGAGACCGTCGATACTGACGAAGAGCTTATAGAGAGGGCAAAGGTCAAAAGGGAAAAGCACTCCTTCGACCTAATTGTAGCAAATAACGTTAAAAGAAAGGACATAGGCTTCTCCTCAGAGTACGACGAAGTCTATATTATAGGAAAGGATTTTATCAGAAAGATTGATAAAATGACAAAAAGAGAAATAGCAAGAAACTTATTGGACATCGTCAAAGAAGAGTTTAAAAGTAAATATCGTACAATCATAAGTGGTGGCTCGGGTAGCTCAGCTCGGTAGAGCGCTGGGCTGTGGACCCAGTGGTCCCGGGTTCAAGTCCCGGCCCGAGCCCCTT
>JBBINF010000008.1:0-25381 GCA_037444045.1 Sulfolobales archaeon
GGCAGGGCTCGGGCTGGGGCCCTTCTTAGCCTCGGTAATAGTCCTAGCTAACCCGGCGATAGGGTGGAGGATAGTCTTCGCCGTTGGAGCTACCCTAGCCTTTATTGTCCTTGTAATTAGGTCTCACGCCAGCGAGACAGTTAGGATGTTGGCCTTGACGGGGAGGGTACAAGAGGCGGAGAACCTAGTAAAGGAGATGGAGAACAAGGCCATGCAGAGGACCGGGCTCAACAGCCTCCCTGAGCCTAAGGTTGTGCAGTACCAAGCAAAGAAAGTAGACCCCTTCTACGTCTTTAAGAACCCCGTGTATAGGGTAAGGGTAATACTGGTGATGCTGTCGATCTTCTTCTTCTACTTTGGGGAATACCCCTACTTGACGGAATACCTACTGTGGACTTCAAACACCTTAGGCTACAGCGGTTCCTTAGGAAACGAGATAACCTTCCTCTACGGAGTTGCTGGAGTAGCCACGTTCTTGGGGTCAATAGCGTTGAGGCCAGTGGTAGAGAGGGTTAGGAGGGCAGTGCTCACCACCTTCTCTTACTTCGTCGGGATGCTCTTAGGAGTGATCGTCTCGGTCTACGGGGCAATTGTCCACGACCTAACAGTGGCCTTCCTAGGGATGCTGCTCACCAACTTCATAGGCGTTGGGTGGAGCAACCAGATGAACTACTTGAACGGTACAGAGAACGTACCCACCTACGCTAGGGCGACCTCCTTTGCTTTCTCAGACGGCGTTGCGCACTTAGGCGCCGCGATCTCAACGGCTATAATATTCCCAGTCATATCGGCTCTGGGCAGCTTCGCCACTTGGGTCGGTTTCCAAGTGCCGATGGTCATAATGGGGCTACTCCTAATTGCTGTACTGCCGAACACAATAAACAAGAGCTTAGAGGAAGTAAACGAGGCCACAGCAGGGGTCTAATCCAACTTAGGGCAGCCTATATTATTTAATACCTTTTTTCTCACCAGTTCATAAGCTACCCTGCTTAGCTCGTCCGCCTCCTTGTTCTCTTCCCTTGGTACCCAGACCAGCGTAGCATTGAGCTCCTCCTTTAGCTTTACCGCCCTCTCGTAAAGGGGGACTATCCTCTTGGCCTTGACCTTGTACTCGCCATTGAGTTGCCTTATCACCAGCTGGGAGTCGCCCTTTATTACGGGAGAGGTAACGCCTAGGGACTTCATCTCCTCCATGAGGCATATTACGCCAGTGTACTCCGCCACGTTGTTGGTGGAGTCTGTTGAGAAGGGCTTTGCAGCAAGTCCGTACCTTCTAATTGCTCTCCCGTCGTCTAAGTAGATCACGTAGCCGTAGGTCGCTATCCCGCCTGGGTTCCTCGGTTCACATAACCCGTCGAAGTACCCAACCACCATTTTCCTCTCCTCTGGAGAACCCCTCATTTCTTGTCCTCTAAGGCTAATAAGGGATTGTCCAGTTGTACACTTCGTACTTCCTTAAGTAGCTGATCCTCTCCGCCAAGGAAGGGTGAGTCCTAAATAGCGAAAAGCCGTTACCTTGTACTAGGGCAGCGTCCCTCATGCTTAGGACCTGGAGTGGGGACAGCTCCTTGAGGTTACCGCCTTTTAGGAGGGCTATCTTTATCAAGGCGGACTCCAACGGTATTGCGAAGTAGGGGGAAGTCCTTACTGCAGTGAGGTCAGCCCTCCTCTCCAGTACCCTGTGGACGTAAAAGAAGAGGGGCAAAAGCACGAAGAAGTAGACCAAGAAGGCTACAGCCCCAAAGCCTGGAACGTATGTGAGCATCACTACGTATAACGAGTTTACTCCTATCAAGGTAAGCAACAAGACCTCTGGGTCTCTGTTCTTCAAGTGTGAGAGTTCGTGGGCAAGAACTGCCTCTAGCTCGCTCCTCTCTAGGACGTTGAAGATGGGTCTCGTTATAGCCACCCCCCTCCAGAAAGCGTTACCAAAGGCAAAGGCGTTGGGGAAGTCCACGTCAGCTATGAGCACCCTCGGCGTCTTAATCGAGAATAGCCCTGAAACGGACGTGACTAATCCCTTCACGTCATCGTCTGAGGGGGTCATCTTGAAGACAAGCCTCATTACAAAGGGGGAAACTAGGTACCACAGGAAGAATATGACAAACACTTGGAAAACTGGAGTGAGGGGGAAGTTTATTGGTATTAGTGATACGAAAACGTCAATTAGGGCAACTGTCAAGAAGGAGATGACGTAGTACTTTAGCCAATACCTCAGGACAGGGTTCACACGGAAAAGCCCTCACTGTACTTTAAATAATCTGGTTAAAATTGATTGGGGGCCTAACGCCCGGGTCAAAGCGATGTTTAAATACAATTACAGAACTTTGTACTAGAAAAGCCTTTTAATTAAAGTTACAATTTCCTACCATGAAAGGCGTCTCCACAGCAGTTATAGCCGGAGTAATAGTTGTTATAATAATCGTAGCTGCAGTTGCAGGTTACTTCCTATTCGTCCATCACCCCACTGCAACTACCACGACTACACCTACAACGACCTCAGCGCCGGTCACCTTGACTGTGGTCACCTTTTCCGGGGAGTCAGCCCAGTTCATACAGTACGCTGGTGAAGTGTTCTCGGAGGAACACCCCGGCGTCAAGGTACAAGTAATAGCGTATCCTTTCAGCGACTACATAAGCAAGGAACTCACCGTACTGGAGGCGCACTCCCCCCAGTACGACATTATAGGCTTTACCTCCACCTCTGCTCAGGACGTCTCTCCCTATCTCCTCCCCCTCAACTCCTCAATGTTTAACATGTCCGACATAATCTCCTCCCAGGAGGACTTCGGAGGGATAATATACAACGTTACCCTCCACAAGGACGTGATGGTGGGAATAGCCTACGAGACTGCAGTCTACTTAACGGCATATAAGGCGTCAATATTCGACAACTCAACGCTCGCGGAGGAGTTCTACAACGAGTACCACATGAACTTCTCGCCGAGCACTTGGGAGAACTGGACTGTGGTACTGGACGTGGACAGTTTCCTCACTTCCCATAACGTCACCAAGTACGGCTTCATAATCGACGACCACGAGTCCCACGGCATAATTGACGCCTTCCCTGCTGTCTTTGGGTACTACTACGCCAGGGACACTTCGCTGAACCACGGGAACGTCTCAGGGATCCCAGGCTTCAACATCATGTTCGAGGGCTACATACTACCGGGGTATAACTTCCCACTCCCCGCCTTTAACTCAAGTGCAGGACTAGAAGCCCTACAGACCTACGCCCAACTGGTGAGCTACGAGCCTGCCCCTAGCTCCATACAGATGTCCTACGACAACATCCCGGTGTTCTACGCAGAGGCCCCTGGGGCCTTCCTGTTCACGTCTCAGCTATCGTCTATCAACACGAGCCTGCTCAACGACACCTACTTGGCCCCCCTGCCCGGAGGCTACGCCGAGACTGGGACGGACTTCCTTGGAGTGAGCAAGTACTCCGCCCACCCACAGCTCGCTGAGGAGTTCTTGGCCTTCCTAGTCTCCCCGCAGATGCAGGAGGTGGCCTTCCTGAAGTTCGACAAGTTCCCAATATCAAAGGAGGCCTTCCTTTCCTTGATCCACAACACCTCTCTGCCTCCCTATGAGAGGGAGTGGCTTTCCGCTACTTACACTGCCGCGCTCAACGCTTGGGCCAACCCCCCAAACGTCCCTCCGACTTACAACTACTTAATACCGTCCTTCAACAACGAAGTGTTCAGTTACCTAGAGGGACAGACCACTGCCTCTGACGCACTCAACACAGCTGCCTTACAGTGGGTAAAGGCCTTGGAGGAGTACTACGGGTAAAACCATGAGCGTTGAGCTGAGGAACGTAACCAAGAGGTTCAAGGAAGTAGTGGCGCTGGACAACGTGAGCTTAAAGGTAGAAAAGGGAGAGTTTTTCGTCATCCTCGGCCCCTCTGGCTGCGGTAAGACCACCCTTCTGAGGACTGTTGCAGGCCTAGAGAGGGCGGAGGGCAAGGTATTTGTTGACGGCAAAGACGTCACTTCCCTGCCCCCGTCTAAGAGGGGGGTCGCAATGGTGTTCCAGAACTACGCCCTCTACCCTAATAAGACCGTATACGAGAACTTGAGGATGCCGATAGAGGACTTAGACAAGGAGGAGATTGAGGAGAGGATCAACTACGTATCTAAGAGCCTGGGCATAGCTGACCTCCTGGAGAGGTACCCCAGCGAGCTCTCCGGTGGACAACAGCAGAGGGTCGCCCTAGCGAGGGCCTTGGTGAAGAGGCCAAAGGTCTTCCTGATGGACGAGCCCCTCTCTAACCTTGACGCACCCCAGAGGATACACGCGAGGAGGTTAATCAAGGGGATACAAATGGACAACAAGATAACCACCATATACGTAACCCACGACCAGGCAGAGGCAATGGCACTTGCCGACAGAGTGGCAATAATGAACGAGGGTAAGGTGGTGCAGGTGGGGACCCCAGAGGAGATCTACGAGAACCCAGTAGACTCATTTGTGGCTGGGTTCTTCGGCCTGCCCCCAATGAGCCTAGTAGACGGGAGGCCCTTTAACGTAAACGGCGTGGTGGGCATAAGGGTTGAGGACGTCGTACTGGGGCAAGAGGGGTTTGTGGGCGAGGTATCGGACGTGGAGTTCTGGGGGGACAAGTACCTAGTGTACGTCAAGTTCGAGGGCGGAGAACTGAGGGCGTTCAGCGACAAGAGGCTGAGCATTGGCTCCCAAGTGAAGTTCTCCGTGAGGAAGTTCAAGGCGTTTAGGTGAGGGGGTTTGAAGTACTCAATACCCTACCTCTTGTACATATTTGGGTTTGGAGTAATCCCCTTCCTTTACACCTTCTACTTGGTCGGGTCAAGCTGGGCAGAGGTCGCTAAGGCCTTCGCCCTCATACCCATTAGCCTAGTCGTTTACAACACCTTTGTCTTCTCCTTCCTTTCAGCCTTAGGCTCTACAGTTATAGGCTCTTTCCTCGCAATGGCAGTGGACATGGTCTCAAGGGGGAAGAGGGCGGTCTCCCTCCTAGGCATGTTGCCCTACACTATCCCGTTCACGTCCTCAGCCTTGATATGGTCTATAAGCCTCTACGGCCACTACGGCTGGTTCACTTACTTCTTGGGCATCAGCTACGACCCCCTGTACTACAAGTCCACTGCGCTTTACGCCCTAATCATGGTAAACGTCTGGACTTCCATACCACTCTCCTTCCTCATAATGCTCTCGGCGATTAGGTCTATCCCACAAGAGGTGAAGGAGGCCTCACTGGTCGACGGCATTCCCCTCTCAGAGTACTACTCTAAGCTCGTGTTCCCCGCAGTGGGCAAGGCCTTTTGGCTCTCCTTCGTCCTCCAGTTCGTCCTCTCCCTAGGTAACTTCGACCTCCCCTATGTCTTGACCCAAGGTGGCCCAGGGTACTCAACCACCACCCTGCCCTTGCTGGTATATGACGAAGTCTTTGTACTCGGCGACTTCTCTGGTGGAGCCCTAGTGTCGGCGATCCTGGGGGTATTCGCGACGGTGCCCTCAGTTATACTCCTTTTCCTGATAAGGACTAGGAAGAACAAGCTCTTGCCCTCAATTACCCTGAGGCTCCCCAACAAGTTGTTCAAAGGAGTAGTCTACTCACTCACCGCGGTTGTACTAGTCTTCCTCGACTTCCCGGTTTACTGGATGTTCTTGGTCGCCTTTAGGAGTGCTTACTTGGATTTCACCTACCCTCCAGTGATATTCCCAAAGGGCATCACGGCGTCTTATTTCCTCAGCGCCCTAAGCTCCTCAGTGCCCTACATGGTGTCCAGTGTAGTCGTAGCCTCAGTAGCCTCAGTAATCACCGTCTTCCTCTCCCTCCCCTCAGCCTACGAAGTAGCGAGGGGCAAGGGGTCGTGGATACTCCCCCTCTCAATTTACTTGTACTCCCTCCCGTCAGCGTCGTTTGTGCTACCCTTGTTCCTCTTCTTCGCCTTTGTGGGGCTGTTAAACACGTGGTGGGCCCTTATTCTCTCGACACCTATATTTACTGCCACCTTCGGCGTCTGGGTGTTCTACAACTTCTTTGTGGATTTCCCCAGGGCCTACGACGACGCAGCGGAGGTCTTCTCCATTAAAAGGAGGATGACGAGGATAGTATTCCCGCTGTCTAGGCCATCAATGTTCTCCGTCTTGCTCCTCTCCTTCATCTTTAACTGGCACCTGCTCTTTTACCCACTTGTGTTCTCCTCAACACCTTACAACTTCTCCTTCCCTCCGCAGGGCGCGCAGACTGTGACAATATTCGCCTTACAAGCCCTGGGGGACGAGAGCATAAACTGGGGACTCCTCGCCTCTTCTGCGTTAGTAGCTGCGCTCCCAGTTATGGTAATCACTGTCTTCGCAGTAGACAGGGTCATAAGAGGGAGTTACAGGGGTGGGATAAAGTTCATCTAGATGTACGTGTGAGGCCTAGCGGAGTTAGGGTACCTCAACATGGATATAAGGACGTCGTTCCCCTTACTCAGTTTCTCTATTATTACGTAGGACAAGACCCTGAGCTTCTCCCTTTTGCACTCCATGTCCCTACTTACGGCCTCCCTTAACTCCCGGTCGAAGCGCGTGTTGACGTCAAGGAGGACTTTTTCCTCCTCTATCCCCCTCAGCTCCTTCTCCACTTCAGCTGTGAGCTTGAATACCTCCTCGTTGTCGGCGTCTTTAGCTAACTCAAGCAGGTATCTCCCAGCCTCTTCCACTTGGCCTCTGTTTAGGTAATCTACTGCCTTAACAAGCTCTTTAAACATAAGTTAAGATTCGCCTCCCCGAGATAAAAATCCACCACTTAGTCGGACTCGGAGGAGGATGAAGAGGGGGAAGAGACCTCTTGATAGTATAGATTAACGTAGTTCATTACGTCCCGCGAAGTCAAGTTAAGGTAGCTAACTCCGGTAACGAAGACAGTTGCCACCTTGTCCTCCTTCTCCAAGTGTACTATCGCGGACGTGTTGTATAAGGTAAGTTCCACGGTCTTCCCGTTCTTAAACTGGACTATCACGAAGAGGCTCTTGAACGCTGAGGCGTTCGGGTTAATGCCTACTACGTAATACCCTTCCTCCTTGAAGTGGAAGACATATGTGAACTTAAAGGAGAACGGGTAGGTGGAGGAGTTTGTCTCGGTAGGGCTCACCGTGGAGGTCTGCTGCACGGTCTCGGTATTTACGTTCTTGCCAGAAAACGCAGTACTCCCAGGATGAAGAGCAGTGTATAGCTCTATACCGAGCACTACGTTTGCGACTAGGGTCACCACCAACAACGCCACTAATAGACTTTGCCTCACATCTTTATTCTCGTTTCACCGGTTATAAAGGAACTCGCGGAACAAGAGGCTAAAATTTTAACTGACTGCCGGTAATAACACTTAATGAGACTGGCATTAACGTTGCTGACCTTTGCCTTCCTTGCCATTGCCCCAGCCCTCGCCCACTCCTCTAGCTTGACAATCTTTTACAACGGTACAGTCAACGCGGTGTTGTCTGGAGTGGGGAGCTTTAACTTAGTGGGACACAACGTCACTCCCATAAAGGTAGTGGGCAGTGGGTTTAGAATAGAGGGAGGGGTCATTTACTTTTCAAACGAGAGCAACGTGACCTTAAGCTACGTGGCCTCCCTAAACAGAGGGGTAATCTCGTTTGACGAGCCTTACCCGCTGAACGTCACAATATACATACCTTCCAACTCGACGGTTACGTATATGAGCCCGGTGCCGGAGAGCTTCTCCCTCCAGGGGGACTACTACAAGCTCTCCTTCTACTCCAATAACGCTACAGTGCTCTACTACTTTCTCCCAGTAGTCAAGGGCTCAGAGAGTAATTCTCAGCCTGTCTACGCCCAGCCCAACTACGCCTTGATCTACGCCCTGATAGCCTCCCTGGTGGGGATTAACGGGTTCCTTGCCTTCTCCTTGCTAAGGACGCTGAAAGAGAGGAAGAAGGAGAAGGTTATTGTGGAGCAGGTTGAGGTGGCGAAGGCACAGGCTGAGGAGGGCGAAGAGTTCCACGTGGAGGAGAGGCTCAACGACAGGGACTTGCTGGTGTTGGAGGCGATAAACAAGGGGAACTACACCTTGTCCGATATAATGAAGTTCACCAAGCTACCTAAGACTACCACGTATAGGAGGTTGAAGAAGCTCGTAAGCCTAGGTTACGTTGAGGAAGTGAAAAAGGAGGGTAGGACTTTCTACGTTCCAAAGAACCGTTCCGGAACGGGTTCCTAATATAGCTTTGAGTAGAAAGAATTCTCAGACCAAAAATGAATAAACTGTTAATCGTAGGAGGCCTAATGGCCCTCCTAGTGGGAGTAGGGATAGCTGTAGCCGACTCGTTCATGGGCCAGATAGCTACTATCTCATACCACATAACTGCGCCAAGTAGGGGCAACTCTGGTAACGACACTGTAGTCCTATTGGCCAATGTCAACTTGGGGAACTTAACGGCTGGCCAGAAGGGTAACTACACCGCTAATGCTAAGGTGCAACTGAGCTCCGGCTATTACACCTTTAAACTAAACGACGGCGCCCTTGAAGGCGAGTTCTCCAACTTCACTGTAGTACTAAAGTTCTCCAACTACACCGTGGTGCTGACCAAGGACCACCACGAGAGCCACAAGATGTACTTGACCAATGGTACTTACGACATCACAATTGAGATATACTACCAAGTGTCTGAGCACGCCCACAACGCCACTGTGACTAACGCGCCCCTAATAATAATCAAAGAGGAGAACTCCGACAACGGCTCTGACAACGGCAACAGTTAAACCCGTAAAGCCACTCTTTTTTCACAAAATGAGGTAATCCTTTCCCTAAAGGGAGGAACCCGGCCTCTTAGATCCTAAATACCTTTTAAAATTTGGACAGAAAAAGAACTCAATGGCAGCACTTGATATTGGTAGCGTCTTAGCCCTAGTCCTCTTCCTCGTGTTAATAGCTACAATAGTGTATTACTCCAGGAAGGTCAAGAATGTCCAGAAAGAGGCTCAGACGATGTTTGAACAGTGGGTAAAACAGTACTCTGACCAGCTCAGGGTACAGATAGAGCAGAGTGCCCAGCTCAAGTTCCAGGCTGAACTTGAGAAGTGGAAGCTTGAGAGCGAGAAACAGATAAGGAAGGACGCCCTGTCGAAGTCAGTGAACACAATCTTGGGAAGGATTGGAGAGGAGTTTGCCCCCTTCCTCATCGCAGAGCGTTATAATGTAAACCCTAAGGACTTCAGACACCTCGGGTCCCCTGTGGACTTCGTAGCTTTCAAGGGACTTTCTGACGGCAACGAGGTGGAGATAATCTTCTTCGAGGTAAAGACTGGGAACCAGAGCCTGAACGCAAACGAGAGGAAAGTGAGGGACGCGGTGAACGGGAAGAGGGTTAGGTATGAGGTCATAAACTTCAGCCAAATCCTAGAGGAAACTAAGAAGAAGTTGAAGGAGGAAGTAGAAAGAGAGGTCGAAAAGGGTTATTAGTCTCCCTGACCCGATATCCTCTCCCCAAAGGGCTTCCGCTGTGCCAAAAGCTCCCCTACTTCGAGGGAGATTTTTCAGTATTACACCTCAATTTTCACTGAGGCGGAATTGACGAAGGGGGCCTTGAAGAACACGGTTATCCAGTCCTCCGGATCTCCCTTGGCGTTGGGCATAAGCTCCTTGAACTTGATTACGTACTGCTTCATCTTCTCGAAGTCCTCCTGGCTTATCTCGTAGGTTACCTTAACCTTGAGGCCCTTGAACGAGTAAGTCACGCTCTTCTCCTCGTCGCTGACGTAGAACTTCCCCAGTTTCCCAGTTACTGCTACGCCTTTGGGCTCCACTTTGCCCAAGTGTTCCCTTAAGAGCTCCTTGAAGCCCTTACCGAACTCCTTATAGGCCTCGGCCATAGCCAAGTGGTAGAGCGAGAGAAAGACCCTCACTCCTTGAGCCCCGTACATCTTCACGTAGTACTCCCTTACCCTCCTCAGAGCCCTCTCTACGTCGTCTAGGACGGCGACCTTGACCTTGGGGAGGGGGTAGTTCAACAACTTGGACACGACTAGCCACTCCTCGTAGCCGTCCTGCTCCCTGGAGGGCTCGAAGTACTCGTCGCTCTCTATTGCCAAGTCCTTGTACAAGTAGACTAGGGTCTTCCCCTCTCTGTCCAAGTGGAACTCCCCGTACTTTCCCTTAACTACCTCCTTGGGTAAGCTAAGTTTTCTCGCTAGCACGGACTTGAGGGCGTCCACGTAGGACTTCCCGGTCTTGTTCAAGTACTCGTACTGTAGTGAGTGGTAAGCGTAAAGGAAAGACCTCCTACCCTCTTCCCTCCCCATCATCTCCTCGTGGAACTCCTCTAGCCTCCTAAGGACAGTCTTTAGCATGTAGGTACTAAGCCTACGTGGGTTTAAAAATTGTCTCAAGTCCTTAATGTCCTGACGTGTACTATTGCCGGCCTCCCCTTCTCCACGTCTTCTTTCGCCTTAATTAGTGCGCTTTCGACTTCCTCAGACCTCTCGACGTAGAAGTACTTGCCCCCGACTTTCTCCACAGTGGAGGGGAGTTCCCCTATGTCTATCTCAGCCCCAGGGAATGCGTTGGCCTCGACCCCTGGGTAGACTTCCTTTACCGCCCTCCTCACCGCGTTCCAGGACTTGTTGTCGAAGACCACCGTGAGGACTGGGTACCTCCTCTGGAGGTGGTAAAAGGACAGGGGCTCGCCGAAGATGAACGACCCGTCGCCCACAGCCACTACGACGTTCTTCCCAGTGGCCATCTTGAAGCCCACCCCTGCCCCCATTGCCCACCCCAAGTGCCCAAACGCGGGATCCCCAAAGTAGGAGTTGAACTCGTCGAAGGAGCAGAACCTCGGGTTTAAGTCGTACTCGTTGAACACCGTCCAGCCCAGCTTGCAGACCTCGTAGGACAGGTAGTGGGGATGGATCTGGGGCTGGGTGGAGAGCCTCTCTATCTCCTTCCTCTTCTCCTCCCTCTGCCTCTCTATCTCCTCCTGCAATGCCTTGTCCAACTCCCTCTTTACGTTCAGCTTGTTGAAGAACTCGTCCACCGCTGTCTGGACGCATAGGTCGCAACTAAAGCCGTAAAACGGGATGTAGGAGTAAGAGGGCTCGACGTCTACCCTTATCACCTTTGCGTCAACGTCCAACTTCTTGGGTATCCACGGGACGTCTACCTCCACCTCGATGATTAGGTCTGCCTCCCTCAAGTCAAAGCGGTCTATGGCCATCTTCCCTGAGGAGGGGTAGTTCACCCTCTCCCCGACGTAGTTGAGCACTGGTATGTTAGCCCTATCCGCGAAGTCCCTCAGGGCCCTAAACCAGCTCTCCTTCCTCCCGGCCCTCCAAGTGATTATGACCGGGTTGGAGGCCCTCTGTATCATCTCCTTTGCCCTCTGTACATAGGAGTCTGGAACCCCTGGGTAGAAGGGCTCCATCCTAGTCCTCCTGGGCTCAGCCTCGGAGACGCTCACCTCCCTTGGGATGGCCAGGTACACTGGCCCCTGCGGTTCGCTCAAAGCTATCTGCACCGCCCTCCTCACGGCGGCCTCAACTTGGGACGGGTGCCTCACCTCGAAGCTCCACTTAAAGAAGGGGAAGCCCTCTTTGTCGGCGTCCTGGGTCCAGTGGATCCTCAAGTCCTTGCTGGCAGTGCTCCCCTTCTCCGTGTAGGGACTCTTACCCGCAACGACCACTAGGGGTATCCTAGAGGTGAAGGCGTCGGCTATGAAGCCCAAGGAGTTGAAAGTGCCAGGGATCGTGTGGACGAAGAGCACCCCAAGTTTCCCGCCCAAGGAGTAGCCTATCGCCCCGCTGGCTGCAGTTGTCTCGTGTAAAGCAACCTCAAAGGTGGGGAGGCCCCTTTCCTCCAGTTGGGCCTTTATGAAAGCTGGGTAATCGGTACCTGAAACTATAAATATCCTGTCGGTGAATTCGCTTAAAATCTTTAAAATTAGCTTCCCGACTTCCATAAAAAAGATTTAGAGCCAGAGTAAAAGAGTTTAACTTGGCTTTTGACTGCTCACTGGCTTTTTAGCCTCTGGCGTTCCCTTAGCGGCCTTCACTTCCCTATAGCTCATCACTATGCTCGCTATCCCTATTCCCCCAACTACTGTGACCACTAACAGGAATCCTATGTCTATGGCGTTCAAGTTGGGTATTGGGTTGCCAGTAGAGATCGCCCAGTTGTCTATCGAGGGCAACAGCATAATCAGTACCCCGACTAAAGAGAATACTATCCCCCCGTAGTACAAAGTCCTCCCTGCAGTCTTCCTCCCTATGTACTTGATGTCGTCCTCGGTGAGCCTCTTCAGCTTCATTAGGTTGGCAAAGAGTGCACCGAAGATTACCTGCATTGTCATTGTGCCGAGCCCAAACATAACCCCTGGGAGTGGTGCGAACCATATTGAGGGCATCATGGGGGCGAGGACAAAGGTTATGACGCTGGCGTAGGCCCCAAAGCCGAACCCCGCTATGAGGCCGTGGACTATGGTCATCTTGAGGGGAACGTCCCTTATCTCCCTCTCAGCGCTGCCCGAGTGGGTCTCGCTGTGGAGCAGTTTGTCTATTGGTAAGTGCAAGTACCTACCGTGCAAGATGTAAGAGCCGGCAATGGCCATTACAAAGCCCACAACAAAGTAGACTGGACCGTCGAGGTTGTACTCCTTGTAGATCGCTGCCAACCCTATGAAGCCCAAGGTAGTCAGCAAAGCCCTTTGTATTGTGAAGCCCAGCGAGAATAGGAACCCCGCCTTCATTCCGCCCTTTGTGCTGTACTTTCCGACGGCGTAGCTAAAGGTTATAGGCCAAGTGTGCTCGTCTGGAGTTGCCCCGTGCATCATGCCCAATAGGTAGGACACTAGCAGGATCTCTCCCACGCTCAGGCTACTTGGCGGATTTAGCAAGAACTGGATAAAGTTCATGTTCTCTATTATTTAGGGTTGCCCGAAAGAATAAAAATTTATCTAACCCCTAGTTAAGCAAACTACCGAAAGCGTCTACGCCAAATCGCCAGATTTTCTGTTGTCGACTAGTGCTTCTCCCATGAAGGCCCGTTCTCCGCCTCTCTCCCTCAGTCCCTTCTGGAGCCTTTAATGTTCTCAAGGACGTCCCTGCTAGTCCAATGTTACAACGGACAAGGCAAAGATGAGTCGTCAACGCTAGGACGCTGAGTCGCTCTGAAAGCTTTAATCCTTCGCCGGCAATCCGAGTTATATGGAGTGCAAAAGGATAGCTGACCTCCTGCTCTCCTCTGCCTACCCAATAGCCTTTACTGGGGCAGGCATCAGCACCGCCTCTGGCATACCGGACTTTAGGGGGCCTAGCGGGCTCTGGAAGAAGTACCCCCAGGAGCTCTCCAGCGTGGAGTACCTCGAGAAGGATCCAAAGGGCTTCTGGGAGTTCTTCGGCTTCAGAATGAGGTCGCTCTTCGAGGCTAAGCCGAACCCAGCCCACGTAGCCTTGGCGGAGCTGGAGAAGATGGGGTTAATAAAGGCGGTGATAACTCAGAACATAGATGGCCTCCACCAAGCTGCTGGCTCAGTGAACGTAATAGAACTTCACGGCACTGTAAAGAGGAGCTACTGTTCATCCTGCTACAAGCAGTACGACTCTAAGGAGGTGCTAAGGAAGCTGGACTCAGGGGAGAACCCGCCTAGGTGTTCCTGCGGTGGGGTAATAAGGCCAGACGTCGTGCTATTTGGCGAGCCGGTGACCAAGATACAAGAGGCCGTGGAGATCGCTTATGAGTCCGACATGGTCTTGGTGGTTGGTTCCTCCCTCACTGTATACCCCGCCAACTTGATCCCCCAAGTAGTGAAGCAGAGGGGAGGTGTGCTGGTGATAATCAACATGGAGGAGACGCCCCTAGACCCCATAGCAGACGTCGTGTCGAGGGAGAGGGCTGAGGTGGAGCTGGACTGCGTGTTAAAGGAGGTTAAAGCCAGGGTAAACGGTTAACCCATTTTTATTAGCCCTCTCAGCCTTTCAATTACTATGGACAAGAAGCTCATTATAGTCTTGTGGGCTATAGCTCTCTTGGTGGCACTCCTTCTAGCTTCCTCGTCCTCTAAGTTCTTGAACTACAACGAGAACGTGACGATTCCACCTAGCTATCCGTCACAGAAGGCCCAGTTGCTCCTCGACGAGTACTTCCACGGGGCTAACGAGAACAACACAATTGACGTTGTCCTGGTCAACGCTACGCCAGAGCAGACCTATCAAGTGGTGAAGTTGATCCAGGGCGTGTCTGGCGTGACCCAAGTAAACAGCCTAGTTACGGCGTACCTCCAGTACGAAGGGGAACTCGGAAGGGAAATCAACTTTACCGGCTACCAGATAATGAGGGAGGAGAAGACAAACAACATCACCCTAATTAGGGAGGAGATAGCGAAGGTCCTCCACGTACCCTATTCCTACACTGTCCTCTTCAACGTCTCCCCTGAGACCCTCCTAGAGGAGAACGAGACCGCGTTCTTCTCTATAACCCCTCCCTCCTCATTGACCTCCCTCTACGTGTCCAAGAACGTGTCGGTCATCTTCGTCTACACGAAGTACGGCCCGAACTTCCAGTTCCCCAACGGGACTTACCCTGCAGGCCAAGTCGCCAACTTGCTACAGGAGAAGCTGTCCAAAGTCTCCTTGACCCACTACTTGACTGGCCCTGCCCCCTTGGTGCAGGAGCTTTCCAGCAGCGAGAGCCAGAGGGAGGCAATAACCTTTGTCCTAGTCTTCGTTGCCCTCCTCCTCATAACCGGGGCGTACTTTAGGAGTCCCGTTGCCCCCTTTGTGACCTTGGCCCTGGTGGGCCTCTCAGTGGTGTTCGGGATGGCAATAGTGACGTTAGTGGGGATGTTCTACCAGAAGGTCGACTTCCAAGTGATTGAGCCCTTGATCTCCGTCCTCTTGGGGGTGGGGGCAGACTACAGCGTGTTCCTACTCAGCAGGTTTAGGGAGGAACTGGGCAAGGGGGCGAGTAAGGAGGAAGCTACCTTGACCTCCCTCAAGTACTCGGGGAAGGCAATACTCATAAGCGGTGCCGCGGTGACCTTCGTTTTCCTCTCGCTGAGCTTCATCCCATTCATGCAGACGTGGGGCCTCACAATAGGCTTCTCCGTCCCGGTGACGGTGGCCCTAGCCTACACCCTACTCCCATTGGTCTACGGTAAGATGGGGGAGAGGATGTTCTGGCCGTCTAGGCCAAAGGCCGGGGAGAGCAGGACTTTGAGGAGGCTGGCCACTGCCTCAGTCTCAAGGCCCAAAACCGTGTTGGTCATAGCCCTCCTAGCTGGGGTCGCCTCGGCAGCACTAGTCCTAAGTACCCCGCTCTCCTTGGACTTCACCTCTGGGTTGCCCAACATACCGGCAGTTGTAGGCTTAAAGGTGTTGGAGAACGCCTTTGGCAACTCCTTCGTCAACCCCGTCCTCGTGGTGTTTAACACTTCCGGTTACAACACCTCAGTCCTCCTTAAGATAGCCTCTCTGGAGAGGAACATCTCGTCGTTGCCGGGGGTGACGCAGGTAATAGGCCCAGTGCCGGCCAGCTTTAACGGGACTTACACGCCGGAGGTCATTACGCAACTCAAGGAGAACGTGGGCACAAACAACAAGACCCTCCTAATGACTGTAATCATGTCCTACAACCCCTATTCTCCCCAGGCGGAAAAGCTAGTGGAGGAAATGCAGAAGGAGGTAACGCCCTACAACGGTTACGTCGGCGGGACTACCGCAAGCGTCGTCGACGCGTTGGACTACTTGACGCCCTACTACACTGCACTGACAATTGTGTTGCCGATAGTGCTCGTCATAGCCCTAGCCGTCCTGCTGAGGTCTGTCAGGATCTCCCTAGGGGCGGTGTCCACTATACTCTTGAGCGTCTCCGTCTCCCTGGCAATCATCTACCTGCTCTTCAGGAACAGCGAGGGGGTACTCTTCTTCATACCCATAACTGTCTTCATACTCATGATGGGACTAGGGAACGACTACAGCACCTTCATCCTGGTCAGGGTAAAGGAGGAGGTGGAGAGGGTGCAGAGCGTTGAGGGGATAGTGAGGGCAATATCTGTTTCCGCTGGGGCAGTGACGGCCCTAGGCGTTATCCTAGCTGCGTCCTTTGGGGTCTTGGGGATAGACCCAATAAAGCCCATTGCAGAACTTGGAATCGGAATAGCAATTGCTGCTCTGATCGACACTTTCGTCATAAGGGTGTTCGTCTACCCTGCCCTGCTGAAGTTGCTAATCAGGGTGAGGGAGGAAGTTAAAAAGAAATAGCGTGGAGGAGATGAGTAAGTATGGACTTAGAACAAGCGGTTAAGGCAACAAACCTCAGTTACGTGGAAGGTAGGGAACACCTAAACGAGATGACGTCCATTGTAATGATGAACGGCCAACTGCTGGGGCTGAGCAAGGAGAGCTACTCAGGTTACGCCTTGAGGGGCTACGAGAACGGAGTCCTCTACTTCTCCTCCTCAAAGTCCGTTGAGGGGCTTAAACTGGTGAAGGTGAGGGCGGACGGCTGGGAGAGGCTAGACGACGTTGAAGTCAGCTCGGGGAGCTACGAGGTGAGGCAGAGGAAGGCCTTTGACTCTATGCCCTTGGACGAGAAGGTCAAGTTCCTGAAGGACTTATACCTCAACTTGAGCAAGCTTGACGTTAAGTCCAAGATCTTAAACTTCACCGTGAACTACATGGAGTCAGTAGAGCAAAAGAGGGTGTTGTTCCATGACGGCAGCGAGGTCAGGGGTAGGGTACCGAGGGTGTGGATATACTTCTCACTAGTGATGAAGTACCAGGACAGGACTGCCACAGTGTGGTCTGACGAGTTTGGCGCAAGCGGTGGGCTGGAGTGGTTGGAGAACTGGAAGATAGAGGAGAGGCTAAAGGAGAAGATAAGGGAAGTGGACGAGGTGTTGGTCAAGGGTAAGGCAATAAAGGAGGGGAAGTACGACGTGGTACTTGGCCCCATGTTGGCGGGAATCATGGCCCACGAGTCAGTCGGCCACCCATTTGAGGCGGATAGGGTACTTGGTAGGGAGGCGGCGCAGGCTGGGCTGAGCTACTTGACCTACATGAAGGAGAAGAGGATTGGGAGCGAGGCGGTCACTGTAATTGACGACCCCACCCTGCCCAACAGCAACGGCTTCTTCCTCATAGACGACGAAGGGGTGAAGGCGAGGCCAAAAGTCTTGATAAAGAAAGGGGAGGTCAACGAGCTACTCCAAAACAGGTTCTCAGCCCCCAAGTTCAACGCGAAAAGCAACGGGTCAGCTAGGGCCATGAGCTACAACAGGGAACCAATAATAAGGATGTCCAACACCTTCTTCCAGCCCGGCAACATGACCCTCGAGGAGCTACTGGAGGACGTAAAGGAGGGGATATACTTCAAGAGCTACATGGAGTGGAACATCGACGACCTAAGGCTAGGGGAGAGGTACGTTGGGCTCCAGGCTTACGAGATAAGGGACGGGGAGGTCAAAGACCCAGTGCTCTTCCCGGTGCTGGAGGGCAAGACAAACGAGCTCTTGGCAAAGGTGGACGGGGCGAGCAACAGGCTCCAATTCTTCGCTGGGGTCTGCGGGAAGGGAGACCCAGACCAAGGAGTCCCAGTGTGGATGGGGGGCCCGGACCTAAGGCTGAGGGACGTCTACGTGAAGGTGATCTAAATGAACGAGGAGCTCCTGTCTATCTTGAACCCCTTAAAGGGCTTTGACGAGAGCGCTGTGGTAAAGCTGAGGGTGCAGAACACCGTGATAAAGGTAGTGGAGAGCAAGGTAGCGGCAGTTCAGAACCTGGACGACGAGACGTACTACGTTTTGGTAAAGAAGGGGAAGAAGTACTTGGTGACTACCTTTAGGGGGAAAGGGGAGGATCTCGACTACTCAAAGCTAATAGACGCGTTGGAGGAGCCAAAGATATCCCCAAAGATCTCGGATAACGCGAGGGAGTACAAGCTGGAGAGGTCTGACCAAGGTATAGAGAGGGTAAGGGAAGACCCCCAGAAGGTAATAGACTCGGTGCAGTCAAAGTACCCAGTGTACGGTATAGTCAACTTGACCAAGAGGGAGGTCTCCCTTGTGACCTCAAAGGGGTTCAACGGCACTGACGTAAGGTCGTCGGTAGACGGTTACTTCAGGGTATTTAACGGTGAGTTCTCCGGGCAGTGGAGCTTCGCCTCAACGACGTACAGCGAGAAGTTGGTGAGGGAGGCAGTCGACATAGCTACCGACTTCGCCTCAATAACTAACAAGGTAGTGGTAGACGACGGTAGGTACGACGTCGTGCTCTCCCCAATGGTTATGGGCAACCTGTTTGGCTACTTAGCGGACATGGCCTCCGGTCTGTCTATAGTAATGGGGGAGTCCATATTCTACGAAGTGAAGCCCGGGACTAAGGTTGCTAGCGAGAAGCTGACCTTCCTGGACACGCCAAAGCAGGACAGGCCACAGTCGGTGGGCTTCGACTGGGAGGCGACATTCACCAGGGACAAGGCAATAATAGAGGCCGGGGAGTTCAAGACCCCCCTGCTGAACAACGAGGTAGCTGAGGTACTGGGGCTTGAAACCACGGGGAACGCCGGTTGGGTCTACCCTAGGGCGTGGAACCTAGAGGTAAAGGAGGGAGAGGTGAGTAAGGAGGACTTACTTGCGGGAAACGTAATACTCTTCAACAACAACTGGTACACTAGGTTCCAGAACTACGTGGAGGGTCAGTTCTCGACCGTGGGCAGGGACGCGGTGGTGGTATATAAGGACGGGAGGCCAGTAGGGGTGTCGCCTAGGCTGAGGATAGCGGACAGCCTAAAGAACCTGCTGAAGAACTTGGAGGAGCTCTCAAGGGAGAGGTTCCTGGTGAAGTGGTGGGACGCCCCGACCCCAGTGCTCACGCCGTACGCGCTCTTCAGCAAGGTAAAAATAACTAGAGCGTGACCAACACGCTCATTTTTCCCTCCACCTAAGGGCGAAGAAGGGAAGGGCGGAGAACGCTATTCCCTCCGCTATGAACACCCACACTGCAGTTAGGTCAAATGGGGCTAGCCCCAAGTACCCCTGCAGAATGACGGAACCCGCAGTTGAGGGAGAGACGTAGAGCAAGTAGAGTATCTGCTTCGGCAAGATGGTGTAGGGGTAGTACAGGGGCGGTAGGAGAGTAAAGAGGAGCGACATAAAGGTGGAGAGCCCCCACGAGTGCCTTGTGTGTTTTAAGAAGGACGCGAGGGTTATGGATAGCCCAGTACTAGAGCTCAAGAGCACCAGGAGGACTAAAGCTATGACTGGCGTCTGGTCAACGCTGAACACGCCGAAGTGGAGGCCCATAAACGCGTACAGCACGAGCCCTGGGACGCTGTAGACCAAGTTACCCAAGGCTAGCCCAGCCACGTAGTCCGTGGGCCCTATCTCCGTGGCGACCAGCAAGTCCTGTAGCCTCAAGTACAACCTAAAGAACGCAAAGTCACCTATCAAGGAGAGGGAGTTCGACACCATCACCGAGATTAGCCCGCCAAGTATCCCGAAGTCCGTCAACGTGCCGTGGGAGACCAAGTAGATGAAGAACAGCAAGGAAAGGGGCAAGGCCAAGTACGACAGGACGTAGATGGGCGACCTTATCAGCGTGCTTACGCCGTAGAACCAAGAGAATGTCAAGATGAACCTAATCTTCAACGTGCAACCCCCTAGCTATGAACACGTCCTCGAGGGTGACTGGCTTTATGACCACCTTCCCGACTAATGACTTAGCCTCCTCTGGGGTCATATAGGAGATCCTCAAGTTCCCTATCCTTATGTCCCCTACCCCCTCTACCCTTACCTTCCCCTTGAGGGGCTCCATCAGCTCTGAGGGGGATCCCTTGTCCACTAGCCTGCCGTCGTTTATTATGGCAATCTCCTCGCAGAGCTCCTCTGCCTCCTCCATGTAGTGCGTAGTGAGGACGACCTTTGAGTCCATGGACTTTATGGCAGACCATACCTCAAGCCTTGAGACCGGGTCTAGGCCAGTAGTGGGCTCGTCGAGGAATACCACTTCAGCGTTGGAGGCGAGGGCCATTGCCACGAAGACCTTCCTCTTCATCCCCCCTGAGAGCTCGTCCGTGGGCTTGTTCATCACCTTGCCTAGCCCTATCTCCCTCAGGGCTTTCTTTGCAGAGCTTAAAGCTTCAGAGATGGAGAGGCCCCTAGCGGTCAAGTACATCACTAAATGCTCAAGCGGCGAGGGCATCCCAGCAGTACCAGCCTCCTGCGGTATGCTACATATTATCTTCCTCACCTTCTTTGCCTCCCTCACTACGTCGTAGCCGTTCACGAAGGCCTTTCCGCTCGTGGGTAAGAGCTGGGTGGAGAGGATCCTAATCAACGTAGTCTTCCCCGCACCGTTCCTACCTATGACGCAGGATATCTTTGAGGAGAGGGTCATGTCCAAGTTGTCAAGGGCGACAGTCCCGTCCTTGTAGACCTTTGTAAGGCGGTAAGTTTCGATCATAAACTAAATCTTTTCCTAGGGAGTAAAGAGAGTTTCCGTCAAGACCTTAGTCTCTGCAAAATTGGATTATTTCGTTGATTAAATTTATAGATACTAATTTATACCATGGTCGAGAATTGGACTGAGTGGTTAAATGGAGAACTTCCTATTTCGACAAGGGACTAGAAGGGAGACCGGATACGACGTAATATACTCCAACATCATAGCAGTAAAGACACTTGCGGAGATGCTCAAGTCCAGCTTAGGGCCCAGGGGACTGGACAAGATGTTGATATCCTCTACCTCAGACGTGGTGGTCACCAACGACGGTGCTACCATAGTCAAGGAGATGGACGTAGACCACCCCGCGGCAAAGCTAGTCGTTGAGACTGCAAAGGTACAGGACTCGGAGGTAGGCGACGGGACTACAAGCGCTGTAGTGTTCACAGGTTTCCTCTTAGAGAAGGCTGAAAAGCTCTTGGACCAGAAGGTCCACCCCAACACGATAATTGAGGGCTACAGGAAGGCAGAGGCACTAGCCCTCTCCTTGAGCAAGGAGATCGCCACTAAGGTATCCCCTGAGGACAGGAAGTACTTGAGGGACGTTGCCTTTACCACGCTGGCGAGCAAGTACTTCGCCCCCAACATGGACAAGGTAATAGACGTTGCCATGGACGCAATCTTCTCTATAGCGGAAAAGAGCGGGGAAAGCTACAACATAGACTTGAGCAACGTAAAGTTCGTGAAAAAGAGGGGAGAGTCAACGGAGGACGTGGAACTGATTAAGGGCATAGTGCTGGACAAGGAAGTCCCAAGTCCTTCTATGCCAAAGCTAGTGGAGGACGCCAAGATCGCAGTTATTGACTTTGGGCTCGACGTCGAGAAGGGGGAGATCACCGCGAAGCTCAGCATAACCTCCCCAGAGCAGATAAAGGAGGCCTTGGAGGAACAGGCAAAGCAGGTAAAGGCGATGGTAGACGCAATAGCCAAGACTGGGGCGAACGTGGTCGTGTCGCAGAAGGGCATGGACGACATAGCGCTTCACTTCCTGGCAAAGCACAAGATCCTGGGGATAAAGAACGTTAGCAGGGGCGACCTAGAAAAGATAGCCAAAGCCACCGGCGCGAGGATAGTCAGCTCCTATAGGGACCTCGACGAGCAGAGCCTCGGCTACGCCAAGAAGGTGGAAGAGAGGCAAATAGGGAAGGACAAGGCAATCTTCATTGAGGGAGTGAGGGACGCAAAGGCAGTGACTATCCTAATAAGGGGGTCGACTGACGTGGCCATGGACGAGATGGAGAGGAGCTTCAACGACGTCTTGAACTCGCTAAGGAACGTCCTCATAGACCCGTACGTAGTCGCTGGAGGAGGGGCCTTTGAGGAGGAATTGGCAATGAGGTTGAGGCAGAAGAACCTCCCCGGCAAAGAGCAGTTGGCCTTGGAGGCCTACGCTGACGCCCTAGAGGAGATGGCGAGCACCCTAGCTGAGACTGCTGGGCTTGACCCAGTCAACGCCATGGTAGAGCTGAGGAGCCTCCACGCAAAGGGTAAGGTAAACGCAGGGGTGGACGTGATGAACGGAAGGATTGAGGAGGACATGACCAGGAAAAACGTCCTAGACTCGCTGAGGGTTAAGGAACAAGTGATCAAGGGGGCTACTGACGCTGCAGTGGCAATTATGAAGATAGACGACATGATAGCTGCCGCGCCCTCAAAGCAACCACAAGGACAAGGGGAGGCGGGTATGCCCCAAGGGTACCCGCCAATGGGCTAAAAAGATCCCCTCTTTTTCATAAGAAAGTAGCTAAAGTCCCAGAGAAGGCCCCGTTCAACACGTTATAGGCTATCACTAGCCCGACGTAAGACTGTGGGTAAGGGGAGACAAAGGCGTTGGGGAGTAGAGAGAAGGCCAAGTAACTTACCCCCGTGTATATAGCCACCTTCCTGGCCAGCCTTAAGTTCCCCTCAGCCACTTTGCTCCCAACAGGCAGGGAAAAGGAGATCAATAACCCTAACACGATTAGCTGCACTACCCCAGAGGCGGGGCTCTTGACGAGCGACATTAATGGGGCGACCTCAAAGACTGTAGGGGGGTAGAAGGCCTTTACTACCAAGGAGACTATAGCCATAACGATGGTTAAGATAAAGGAGAAGCCAATGGCAGAGGCCACGTTCCACGCTAGGAGCCTACTGCGTTGGGCCACTGGACCCACCCCCTTGGGTCGTCCCAAACACTTGCCTTAACACCTGCTGTATGTTTGCCCCAGTAGTTGGTGGCTGTTGCGAAGGCCCCTGCGTCCCTCCGAAGAACGGGAAGAAGGGATAGCCGATTACGATGGAGGAGAGCGTGGGGAAGTAGGGCACTCCTAGGGCCATGTTGACGCTCGCCGGGTTCCCGCTCTCGGCCAAAAGCCTAGCTAACCCCATCCTCACGGCATCGTAGACCTCTAGCCCGAGGTCCCTGAGCTGCAATATCCTCCTAAGCTCCGGGTCCTGCGGTATGAGCTTGGTTATCCTGACGGAGATGAGCTCTATGCCTATCTCCCCTAGGAACGTCTTGAGCCCCGCTGTCACGGCAGTGGATATGTCTGCGAACTTCTTGAAGACCTCAGTCAACTTTACGTGGTTGAGGACTTGGCTTACCTCTTGGTCCACTATGGGGGAGATGTAGCTAGCTAGGTTGGCGTCCTTGAAGAAGGCCTCGTGGAACTGTATGTTAGTTATTAGGAGCCCAGGGTTGACCACCCTAAAGTACACCGCCACCTCGTACTCCAATGGGACTAGGTCGTCGGTCTGGCTAACTCCCGCGACCCTCACTTCGTGCCTAGTGGTGGAAATGAAGAACACCACTGTGTCGTAGGGGAGGGAGGAGTACCTGAACTTGGAGAGGAAGGCGGACAAGGGGTTCTGCGGGGACTGTATGTTGTGGGTCCCAGGAGGTAACACCCCAGCTATCTGCCCTTGGATTACCACTACTGCTTGTTCTGTGGGCTGGACTATTATGATGGACTTTGAGGTTATGTTCTCCTTAGGGTACCTAAAGACTATTGTGTCCTGCGACATGTAAGAGGTTCCGTTCTCTAGCTCAGTAGAGATAACTTGACCTCTAAATTGAAGTGACATAATTATCCAAAATTATTTTATATTGTGAAGATAAAAAGATTTCTACCTATATTCCGGTGGGAGGAATAGCTTTTCCCTGTTTAGCAGCACTTGCCTAATCTGCTCCAGGAGAGGGGGGATCTGCTCTAGGTTGTCCAGAGACGACGAGATGCTCGCTACTTGGTTTGCCAAGGAGACCATCTTCAGGTCGTTGTTTACTATCTCGTCCAACTGCTCCGCGTGTATTTTATACCTAGCGTAAACGTCTGCCCCTCCACCTTGGGCTGAGAGTATCTGCCCTATTAGCGTCCTTATCTGGGATATGACGAACTCCACCCTCTTTAGTACTGGGGAAAACGGGTTGGACGAGGCTACCTGCGACTCCGCCATCTCCAAGTTACTTATGGCGGTCTGTAGCTTGGAGACCGTCGACTGCCTAATTAGGAAGTCGTCCTGCCTCACTAAGTCCTTTACCTTGTACCCCCTGTACCCCGGGACTAAGAGCTGTAACTGTTCCAGCGGTGTGAGCTCTCTCGGCATAAGAAATAGTTGTTGTTGAAAATAAAAATCTTATCGGGTTTTCTAAATTCTATTGGTTATCATCTCTGGCGAGACGGGGAGCTCCGAGAACTTCCTGTGAGTTGCCTTCTCCAAGGCGATAAACACCGCGGGGAGGGCACCGGTGGTCCCCGACTCTCCGACCCCCCTGCTCTTTGACAGGAGCCCCGAGGGGAACTCTACTGCATCGTTGTTGACTCTGCTCACCGCCTCCACCGCAGTTGGGACTCCGCAGTCGGCTATGGAGCTGCAGAGCGGGATCCCGCGCTCGTCGTATTTCATCGCCTCAAACAGGACTTGGGAAGCCCCCTGTAGAACCCCGCCTATTATCTGCCCCTCTACCTCTTCCTTGGATAGAGTCCTCCCTACGTCCTCCACAGCGTAGTAGTCTAGTACTCTGGCGAAGCCAGTCTCCTTGTCCACTCCTACAACGGCCACGTGGGCCCCTGGGGCAAAGATGTCGTCAGTCTTGTAGAATACCTCTACCTCCACCCCTTCGTACTTGCCAAGGTCTTTGACGTCTACTCTCTTCAACAGCTCTAAGGCAGCTGCAATAACTGCAGAGCTACCCACGCTGCCTCCCCTTGAGCCGAAGCTCCCTACTCCCTCCTTTACTCCCTCAGTCGTCCCGGTGACTACCTCAACCTTGTCCTCCCCTATTCCTAGGGTCTCTGAGGCGACCTTCTTGAACACCGAGGAGTAGGCTTGACCGTGTGGGCCCAGCCCACCGACGTAGAAGACCACCTTCCCGCCCCTTACAACCGCCCTTGCAGACTCGCCGGGGGAGGTCCTCACAATTTCAGTGAAGGTAACTATCGACACTCCGACGTTTTCCCCCTTGTATACCTCCTTAGCCTTCCTGTAGTACTTCTCTGCCCTCTCCAATACTTCTCTGTAGCCAGCAGGGTCTAGTCTGTTGCCCAAGGGAGTCACGTACCCTGAGTCGTCTACCAAGTTCTTCCTTCTAATTTCAACGGGGTCCATGCCAAGCTCCTCTGCCAAGTCCTCCACCAAGGTCTCGTGTATTAGCGCCGCCTCAGGCCTCCCTGCCCCCCTGTAGAACCCCATTGGAGGGGTGTTTGTGAACACCGACATCGCCCTTATCCTCGCGAACCTCAGCTTGTAGGGGCCGTTGGCCAGCCTAGCTACAAACATGGGGGTGTTGTAGTTTATGCCGTAGTCGTAGGCGCCTATGTTTGCCATTATAGTCCCCTCCATGCCCAGTATTGTCCCGTCCCTCATGGCGTAGAGCTTTACGTCGGAGACCTCCCCCCTCCCCAGGGACTGGGCGTTTACCAA
>JBBINF010000009.1:0-23099 GCA_037444045.1 Sulfolobales archaeon
TCGTGATAGGCTCAGAAATGGAGGGACAGTTCGAGCATACGTTAGTAGTAGCTGACGAGGGTTCTTACCTTCACTTCATAGAGGGTTGTAGTGCACCTCAGTTCAAGAAGTTCTCCTTCCACGACGGGATGGTAGAACTCTACGCTAAGAAGGACGCCCACATAAAGTTCACAACAGTCCAGAACTGGAGCAAGAACGTCATAAACTTCAACAACAAGAGGGCGTGGGCAGACGAGAACGCCAATATAGAGTGGGTGGAGGGCTCTCTAGGCTCAAAGTACTCCTTTGTCTACCCGTCAACTATACTGAGGGGGAGGAACGCCACCTCCACGAGCTTAGTGGTCACAATGGCCTCCGGAGAGGGAGAGTGGAAGGACAGCGGTTCCAAGATGATCCACGCAGCTCCAAACACCAAGAGCAAAGTAGTGAACAAGAACATAGGATTTAACGGTGGGGTAAACATCTACAGGGGGCTAATAAGGGTAAACAAGGGGGCTACTGGGGCAAAGGCCTTTGTAAAGTGCGACTCCCTAATGCTTGACGAGAAGACCAAGGCCTACACCTTCCCGCATAACCAAGTGTTTGAGGACGACGCAGACGTAGCCCACGAGGCCCATACCTTCAGGATGAGCGAGGATCAGCTGTTCTACTTAATGAACAGGGGGATAAACGAGAAGGAAGCAACGTCGATGCTAGTACTTGGATTTATAGACGAGATAATGAAGGAGTTGCCCTTCGAGTACGCCACCATGCTGAACAAGATTATTAAGTTGGAGTTGGAGAAGTTAGGGGCTGTAGCCTAAATGGGAGTAGTAAACGAGGAGTCAGCAAAGAACTACATGAAGAAGCTGGGCAAGGAGGCCGAGAGGGAGGAACTTTTTTTAACGTACTTGAAGTCACCTTATCAAGTCATTAACGACTCCCCTACGCTTAAGCACTACACCAACTGGAACGCCCTAGACTCACTTTCCCTAGAGGTAAGGGAAGGGAAGAAAAAGGTAGACCTCGTACCCCCGCTAAAGGAGTACAAGTTAATCCTAGTTGCGAATAACGTAATAGAGGGGGCAGACGCCTTAGACTCTCCAGATAACGTAGGGATCTCGCCTAAGGAGCACAAGCTTGTCGCCTTGAACTTGGCCCTATCCAAGAAGATCAGGATAGATAGGCCCGGTAGATACCTAATATACCACTACACGGATGAGGACATATACTCTCCTATAAACGTGGAGATAGACGCGGAGGACGACGTGTTCGAGGTTGTATACTACGCTGAGGCCTACGGCAGGGCAATGCAGAGCTCTACAGTTTACATAAACGCGGGAAAAAACGCTGCAGTAAGCTTCAGCTTAATCGTAAAGGGAGGGGGTTCCTCCAACGCATTCTCCTACACTAAGGCGAGGGTAGAGGGTTCAGTAAACACTTCTATATTCGTCACTGGGACTGCAGTAGCCCACGTACAATATAGATCGCTTTTACAGACTGGTTCCTCTGCCTCGTTTAACGCAAAGGCCCTTGGCACCGGGAATAACAACATAGACGTAGTTACCGACGTAATCCACGAGGGAGCCAAGAGCGTCAGCAACGGGATCATGAAGTCGATAGCCGCAGGTAATTCCCTTTCGGTCATTAGAGGCGACGCGAGGATAGAGGAAAACGCCTTTGACTCTTCTACCTCCATAATAGGCAGAGCGCTCATGCTCGGAAAGGACGCGAAGGCGGTAGTAGCGCCTATGCTAGAGGTAAGGACTGGGAGGGTGGTGACAGCTAAACACTCCGCCGCAGTCTCCAGGGTTAACGAGGATCTACTGTTCTACCTCCAGAACAGGGGGTTTGACAGGAGGACTGCTGAAGGGCTCTTGATAAGGGGCTTTTTGAGCGACGAGAACGACTTAAGCGTCGTCAGAGACCTAGTGGAGAAAATAGTCTCCGAGCTCGGCTATTAGTTTCGGTTACCTCTCACTTTACAACCGAAAAAATTTTTTCATTTATTCTCCACACAAGAAGGTAATACTGGGGGATCCATGAGAGTGATAACGTTTAAAGCCGAGGAAGATCTCGCAACTAAGCTAGACCTTTACGCCGTGAATAAGAGGATCTCGAGAAGCGAGATTATAAGGGAAGCGATTAAAAGGTATCTAGAGGCGGAATAGAGCCACCGGCGGGATTCGAACCCGCGACCACCGGCTTTCCTGTTTTTACCTTACAAGGCCGGCGCTCTGGCCGGGCTGAGCTACGGTGGCGTGAAATAATTGCCGTTTTTGGAATTAAAGTTTACTTTGCGTTCTCCTTGGGAAAAAATGCCGCCGCGGGGATTTGAACCCCGGACGACCGGATATCCCAGAGCACCGTATGAGTCCGGCGCTCTAACCAGGCTGAGCTACGGCGGCAAGTAGTTATTATTCTCTAGGAGTTAAAAAACTTGTCACGTATTGTGAACGTCAACATTGGACGTATGTATGCATGAAGTTTTCCCAAATCAGTGGGATTAAGGCCTTGGCCCTAAAATTGTAGACGTCTATTTCAACCTCGTTCTTCATGGGATTAGCCCTCCTCGAGCTGACCTTTATCTCGAGCGGGTCAGAGAAATAGGCCATCGCGTACTTCAGGCTCTCGTACTGGGGGAGGTTATCACAGGTGGCTTCTATCCTAGCGTGCCCAGTCTCCTGAACCTCAAAGTCAGCAACGCAGTTGGAGTTTGTCAAGTTGCTCAACATTTCAGAGAAAAGCTCCTCTGGGGTGTAGGGAATCTCGGAGACCTTCACGCCTAGAGGAGGGAGAAGTAGTCTCACTGAGTTCCTATGGTTCTTCACCTTTCTTAGGACTAGGTCAAAGTATATGAAAATGAAGAGGTCTCCGCACAGCCTAAGCTTACTTACCTTAGTCTCTCCAAGAAGGCCGAAGTCCTCAGAAATCTTACTCAAGTAACGGACCACGTCCTGCTCCCTTACGTTCTGCTTAGAGACTACTAGGGCCTTGCACGATATGAAGTTCTTTATCTTCTCGTCCTTTGAGAACTCCACTATGTAGGTGTCGAACTTCCTGATCCCTGCCTTCTTTAAGGTGCTTTGTATTAGCCAATAGAGGAAAGACGCTTCTGGGTTCCTTGATAGAATAATCCACTCTCCAAGCTCGTTCTTTACGTCAACGTCCTTGGGGTTGGCGTTCCTCCTTAGGAAACCAAACAAAAGCTGTACCCTCAATATTTTTCGACGCCAAACTTTATAACCTTGTAATATCCCTTCCCGGAAGGGCAAGAGAGGCTATTGTAGAGCTAGAGGCGTGAAAATGTTGGCCACTATTACGAGGAGTTTACGTCTGGTTAGGGCAATTGTCCCCGTCTTTTAAGCTTATATCGCGGAAAAAGGGGCAAACATTAGATATGGGCTATAAGACTTTCGTCGCAGGGCAATATAAAATACGTGAACGCAGCGGTAGGTATTACGTTTACTTAATAGAGAAGGACGATGGCGGTAAGGTAAAGGAGCGTTACATCGGCCCCTTAAATGACGTGGTTGAAACTTACATTAAACTGAAAGAGAGTAACGGGGGTGTGGGGGCAGAGCCCCCACATAGCCGGGCCCGGATTCGAACCGGGGTCCCAGGGGCCAGAGCCCTGGATCCTTGGCCGCTAGACTACCCGGCTAACATAGATTTTGGGGAATAAGGCTAAAAAGCTTATTTCCTGCCCGTATGGATAGCCTGGTATAAGACCCATTTTGGTTTACTTTTAAGTCTACAATCATTACCATCACTGTTTTCTGTTTATTATCAAACAGTAGCTGACTCGCCTTTTAGGGCGGAGAGTTAATAAGATGTCTAAAGGGAAGACACGTTATAAGTACAGCGAGTACATCATACGTCCAATTAAAGGGAAGTACTAGTTTACAATCTGTAGAACGTAAATGGTGAGGTAAAGGAGCGGTATGTAGATCCCTTAGTCGACGTAATTGAGACTTACCTAAAATTGAAAAATAACAGTGCAGGTGTGGGGAGTGGTCTCCCACAGACGGGATGTTAAGGGACTACATAGACTACTAGGGATAACCCCCAGTATAGCATGGGGGTCATTACTATTTTTCTCACTACCGAGTGACTTTTACCGTCTACTTTCAATCTGACGTAAATCTCGGTAACTTTTTGCGTGTTACCATTGCTTAAAAAGCGTCATGGTAACCATAATATTGTACGGAATCATGCCGAAAGATAAGGTACGTTATAAATGTGGTGACTACATAATAAGGCAGATTGAATGTCGGTATTATGTTTACAAGCGAGAGAACGTAAACGGTGAGACAAGGGAGACTCACGTGGGTTCCTTATCTGACGTGGTAGAATCTTACCTAAAACTGAAGAGGGATGTGGGTACTCCCACAATCTTAGAGGGTGTGGGGGGTGTGTGCCCCCACCACAGTGCTCCGGCCGGGATTTGAACCCGGGTCACAGGCTCGAAAGGCCTGCATACTCTCGGTGCCCTAGTAGATGGAAGGGCTTGACCGGGCTATACTACCGGAGCACTGTGATAATAATTGAGGGCCTCGATTTAAAGTTTTCCTTGTCCACACTTTCGTATTCGCTCTTTCTTCGGTGCCAGTTTCGTCCATGTGTCATGCTTAAATTTCCAGATTTCACTTACCCTTTTGATGGTTTTATACGTTACATTGAGGTCTCCGCCAGAGGAGTGGACAAAGGGGGTAGACTGGACCAAGAACTCGTTGATAATCCTAGACATGAAGGACTTCAACGGGTCTGTGAGGCTACTGGCCGAGTTTAAGGGAGACGAGCACGTACTCCAGAGGCTCAACGGCAAGTTCACCAAGGTCTCTAAGTTCAAGTACCTCGGAACTATAGAGCTAGACGCGCCGGTGGAGAGGATACTCTCCAGTTATATAATCTTGAACGGGGTAGTGTGGCCAGATGAGATCAAGTGGACAGTTATACTGAGTGACTACACTGAGCTGAAGCACTTACTCAGGGAGTTCGTCGACAGGAAAATAGATGTGAAGATAACCAAGGTAGTAAAGGCCAAATCGCAGGACGTCCTCACCGCAAGGCAGGAACAAATCCTGAAGATAGCCTTTGAGGCAGGATTCTTCGACTACCCTAGGAAGGTAAGGATCCAAGAGCTGGCCGAGAAGCTCAACATGAGCGTGTCCAACTTGTCTGAAATCCTCAGGAGGGCTGAGAAAAACGTGATCAGCAACTACTTGAGGGGAAAGGGACTTTGATCCACGGGGGGGCAAGGTGGGTTAGGGGCAAGCCCCCTGAGGTAAAGGACTTCAGCGTTAACTTGAACCCGTTGGGCACGCCAGAGTTCCTAGAAGAGCTAGTAGTTGAGGCCGTGAAGAAGGGAGTCCACAAAGTGTATCCCGACGACTACTCCTACCTTAAGCAGGTGATAGCTGAGGTATATGACGTAAGCCCTGACATTGTAGGCGTCTTTAACGGGGCTACTGAGGCCATAAGGCTCCTCGGGAATGGGTTCTCAGTACCAGAGCCCAACTTCATCGAGTACCCTAGGTCGGCGATATACTTTGCTCAAGAAATAGGAGACTCGTTTTATTTCCCCGTTAGGGGGGAGAAAGTTATACTCTCAAACCCAAACAACCCTACTGGCGCGGAGGCACCTTTTGACGAGGTGCTCAGTTCCCTCCAGCTGGGCAAAGAGGTGGTTATAGACGAGTCCTTTGCTGACATAAGTCCCGTTAACAGCTTCGTACCCTACGTGGAGGAGTTCCCCAACCTCCTTGTAGTGTCGACCTTCACCAAGTCCCTCTCAGTCCCCGGTCTGAGGATAGGATTCACCTTGGGTGCTAGGTCAAGGGAGTTGGAGGCCAGGGCACCGCGTTGGAGGGTGAACTCAATTGCGTACTATGTGTTCTCTAACGTAGATCCTAAAGAGGTTCGGAAGTTCTTTAGGGAGGGCAGGAAGAAGGTAGAGGAACTGCTGGCCCACTATTCCACCATGAGCTTTCTCGGAAAGGCGTATCGAAGTAAAGCCCCGTTCTTCCTCTGGAGGATCCCTTGTAACTCCAAGGACGTTGTACAGCACTTGTTGGAGAGGGGCTACTTAGTGAGAGATGCAAGTAACTTTATTGGGTTGGACTCCCACTACGTCAGGATAGCGCTAAGGGACGGGTTTGAAGATGTAATACAATTTGTATTAAATTTTTGTGAAAATTACCAAAGGGTTTTAAAGCTGAATTTCAAGAGTTTATAGCGATGAATAGGCTTCTTAAGTATGCGGTAGTTGGGGGGCTTGGCACAGGAGTTAACGAGGGCGTAGTCCTTGTCACGACGAAGTTCATTCCCATCTCCCTTTCCTTGGCACTAGCAATAGAGGTGTCAATCCTTTTCAACTTCGTGCTAAACGACTTGTGGACGTTCAGCGACAGGAGGATCGGGAGCGTGTGGAAGAGGCTCGGCAAGTTCCACTTGTCCTCGCTTTCTGGGGGAGCAGTACAGTACGTGGTAGTGGTCGCCCTCCTTTTAGCTGTACTACATTTCGGTAACTTGACGGAAATTCTAACAATACTCTTCTTCTCCTCCTTAGTGAAACTACAGTCCCTGTTGCTTGGCGTGATAAACTTCGTGGGGATAGTGGCTGGGTTCTTCGTGAGGTTCCTCACAAGCGTCAAGTTTGTGTGGTCTTAACGGTGTAGTAGACCCTTTTCCTGCCCTTACCTCTGTTCTCCACCTTCAGGATCTGGATCTCCCCTATTTCCTTGGTGTTCTTTACGTGGGGTCCCCCATCAGCCTGTATATCCACCCCTGGGATCTCCACTATCCTCCAGACTGGGGTATCAGGGGGGCTCCTCCCCATAAGCTTGACTATCCCCGGTATCATCATTGCCTCCTCTTTGGGCAAGAAGTAGACCTTTACCTCTATCCCTCTCTTAGCCACTTCGTTTGCCTCCCTTATTATGTCTACTAAGACGCTCTTGTCCTCTACGTTGAAGTCGTCCTTTGCGTATTGTGGCGTTATACTGCCCCCAGTAACCATTGCGTTGTACTTGGAGAAGGCTATGGCGGATATTATGTGTGAGGCGGTGTGTAACCTCATCATAGAGTACCTCCTTTCCCAGTCTATTACTCCCCTCACTTGGGTGCCCTCAGGAACCTTACCATCTACCTTGTGTATCATCTCGCCGTCCTTCCTCTTTACCTCAGTTACCTTGTACTCCTTCCCCTCCAAGATAAGTTTCCCTACGTCGTTCTCAAGGCCACCCCCTCCTGGGTAAAAGGCAGTCCTGTCCAGCACTACCCCGTCCTCCGTACTCTTAATTACCTTAGCCTCGAACTCCCTTACGTAGGAGTCCGTTAGGAAGAGCTCTTCGGTCATAGTTGAGTGTTTGCTTTCCTTAAATTTAGAGTTTAGCCTACAAGGGTATTCTCATAAAAGCCTTTACCCTTTTCTATTCTCGTCGTCCCCAAAAATACTTCCTATCTGCCCAGCTTTCCCTAGTCCCTTTACGGCAAGGGGAACGCAATTGGGCTTCGCTAGTTAAGAACAATACGATATTACATTTCTTCGTTCTTAAAAGCCGTACATGACAATAATGTAATTAAGATGCTCGGTAAAAACTTCCAAAAGTATTGGGCTGGATCTGAAGAAAAGGACATTTGGGGAGGAGTAAAGGGCGTATTTAAGGGGAGGCAGCCCCTTAAGTACAGGCTCGTTCAAGCTCACTACCAGTTACGTTCCATGATAAGCAGGCTAGACGCTTACATTGGGAGGATGCAGGAGAGGGACAAGATACTGTTCGAGAGAGTAGTGGAGGCCCAGATGGCCAAGGATACCGCAAGGGCAGCTATGTACGCTAACGAAGTGGCTGAAATCAGGAAAATAAGCAAGCAGCTTCTGATGACGCAGATAGCCCTAGAGCAGGTGGAGCTAAGACTTGAGACCGTGAGCGAGATTGGGGATGTCTTTGTAAACCTAGTGCCAGTAGTGGGGGTAATCAACGAGCTCAGGGGAGTCCTCAGAGGAGTTATGCCAGAGCTCTCAGTAGAACTCGGTGCCCTAGGCGAGGGACTGCAGGAGGTGGTAGTAGAGGCCGGAGACTTCGCCGGAGCCTACTCGTACTCCTCTGCTCCAACAGCAGAGGCCAGGAAGATACTGGAGGAGGCCTCGGCTATAGCGGAGCAGAAGATGAAGGAGAAGTTCCCAGACCTACCTGCGACTACCCTCACCCAAAAGGCATAAAAACGTTTTTTTATTTACTACGTATCCTCATTTTTGTGGAAGGCGAAAACTACACTGTTACTCCTTGGGAAGTAAAGGGCAAGGTAGACTACGATAAGCTGATAATCCAGTTTGGGACCCAGAAGATAACTGAGGAGCTAAAGCAGAAGATCTCGAGGCTAACCGGTGGAGACCTCCATGTAATGCTGAGGAGGAACGTGTTCTTCTCCCACAGGGATCTAGACCTAGTCCTGAAGGACTACGAGGAGGGACGCGGGTTTTACCTTTACACGGGTAGGGCACCTTCCCTTGGAATGCACATAGGCCACCTCATCCCTTTCATATTTACTAAGTGGCTCCAGGACAAGTTCAAGGTAAACCTTTACATAGAGGTAACTGACGACGAGAAGTTCATGAGGAACGTAGACTACACGCTAGACCAGACTAGGCAGTGGGCGTACGACAACATCCTGGATATAATAGCGGTGGGTTTCGACCCAGACAAGACCTTCATTTTCCAGGACACGGAGTACATAAGGAACATGTACCCTTTAGCAATAAAGATAGCCAAGAAGCTTACCTTCAATGAGGTCAAGGCTACCTTTGGGTTGGACACCTCGTCTAACATTGGCGTAATCTTCTACCCTGCACTCCAGATAGCGCCCACTATGTTTGAGAAGAAAAGATGCCTAATCCCAGCGGGCATAGACCAAGACCCCTATTGGAGGCTCCAGAGGGACATAGCCGAGAGCCTAGGCTATTATAAGGCTGCGCAAATCCACAGTAAGTTCTTGCCACCTCTCACTGGACCAGAGGGAAAGATGAGCTCATCTAACCCAGAGTCCGCAATCTACCTGACTGACGATCCAAAGACCGTAGAGAGGAAGATCATGAAGTACGCCTTCTCGGGCGGTCAGCCAACAATAGAGCTCCACAGGAAGTACGGCGGGAACCCCGACATAGACGTCCCGTTCCAGTGGCTCTATTACTTCTTCGAGCCAGACGATAACAGAATAAAGAAGATAGAGGAGGAGTACCGCTCTGGGAAGATGCTCACTGGGGAGCTAAAGCAGATCTTGATAGAGAAGCTCAACGACTTCCTAGAGCAACATAGGCAGAGGAGGGAAGAAGCAAAGGAGAAGGTAAGGCTATTCAAGTACGAGGGTAAGTTGGCTACTGAGATGTGGAATAAGATTCATGAGTAGGTCTGTAAATATTTAATTTCTTTAAGTAATATACAACAAGGTTCGTGGAGATGTTGAGCTCTTTTGCTATCTTGTAAATTGAGTAGCCGCTCTTATACATCTCCTCTATTGCCTTGATCTTGTCCTCGCTTAACCTCCTCTTCCTCTTTATAAGGCCATACTTCCTCAGCACTCTGAGAACAGTGTTGGAGTTGACGCTAAGTTCCTTGCTTATCCTGTTCGCACTGTATCCCTTTTTCCCCAGTTCAACTATCTTCTCCTCAACCTCTTTTGGCAGTTTCCCCCTAAACTGCACTCCTGCGTCCTTTAGAAGTTTCCTAGCCCTAGAGTAACTTAAGTTGAGCTGTTGTGCTATCTTCCTTATGCTCAACCCAGCCTCGTAGAGTTCCTTAGCCTTTCTAATCATTTCATCGTCTTGCATAATTTATGCCTCTCCACTATTCTCTTTAAATTTTTTCCAAAATCTTTTTTAATACATGGCCTTTTTCTCGATTCCCCAGAATAGGAGCTCTCAATAATGAATTTTTTATGTTATTCGTAAATTTTGAATTTTGAAAGGTTTTTAAGTACAGCAGAAAATGGTAATCCGATGAAAGTAGGAGTGTGCTCAGTGAGCAGAAAATACGCCCAGCTTTTTGACGTGCTAGAGGTGCAGAAGACCTTCTACGATGAGGTGAGTGAGGAAGAGCTCAAGAGGTGGAGGAGTTACAGCGACAAGGTAGAGTACACGGTAAAGGCGTTGCAAGTAATAACCCATACCTACAACTCGAACTTCGCCAAGATGAAGAACTTCAAACTAGAGGACAAGGAGAACGCAGGAGGTTTCAAGCTAAATAAGGACACTGAGAGGGCATTAGAGGCAACGCTAAGGGAGGCTAAGGTTCTAGGCTCTAAGATAATTGTGTTCCAGTCCCCTCCTTCCTTTGCGCCCAGCAAAGAGAACGTGGAGAACATTAAGCAGTTCTTCTCAGTCGTCGACAGGAACTTCATTTACGGCTGGGAGCCTAGGGGAGAGTGGTACGCAAACGAGGAGTTACTCTTGGACGTCCTAAGGGAGGCCAAGGTTATACACGTGGTCGACCCCTTTAGGCATGCCCCCCTCTACGGTGAGTTCAAGTACTTTAGGCTACACGGCATAGGAGGTAGGGAGGTAAACTACAAATACGACTACACAGACGACGACTTGCGCAAACTTAGGGAGAAGGTAGACGAAAAATCTTATGTTCTTTTCAACAACGTATATTCAGTTAAAAACGCCTTGAGGTTCAAGGAGATCTCGCAATGATATCCTATATACTGGGCGTACTGCTTGGCCTCTCAATGGCTGCCCCTCCAGGCCCAGTTAACGCAATGATCTTGAGGGAGTCGATGAAGTCCAGACTCCACGGCAGTAGCGTGGGGTTTGGGGCGATGACGGCTGACTTGATATTCTTCCTAGTCATCTACTACGTAAGGGCGGAAATACCCCCGTTAGTCTTGAGGATCCTTTACTTGGTTGGAGGGGTGCTTCTCTTGCTCTTGGCTTACCTTACCCTGAAGTCCAGCCCCTCCGTTAACACTTCGGTTAGTGGAAACTACTTTACTGGGCTCCTCATGGGGCTAACAAACCCCTACCAGATAAGCTGGTGGGTAACTATTGGTATCTACATGGTAGATAGCTTTGGTACTACAAGCATCCTAGGCTTCTTTTCGGGTATCGTAATTTGGGTAATAACTTTCCCCTATTTCTCGAACCTCTACGTAAAAAGGTACGTCAAATACGTAAACCTGGTCTCTTTTGCTATTCTAGCCTCCTTCGGGGTGTACATCCTAGTGCAAGGCATAAGGCTCTTATAAAGAACGGATTATGTTTTCGAGGTCCTTGCAGAGCTCCTTGGCCCTGCTGATCATCTTGGAGATTACTTCGTCCTTGTTTATATAGTATATATACTTTGGCCTACCGCCCTTAGAACCGGAGCTCTTCTGCTTTTCCACGAGACCTGCGTCTGAAAGCCTCTTTAGTATTAAGCTTGCCCTGCTCTTGCTAATCCCAAGCTCAGAGGAGATGAAGTCGACGTCCTTTCCTTCATTGCTTTTGACTATCTTCATAAACGCCTCTACGTCTGCCTCTGATAGGCCGTATCCCACCATCAAGAATCTCTTTAATATGACGCTTTTTTCAGTAATTTCAATACTCATTTAACTTTTCACCATAAAGATTTTAGTTTTTATTGTTTTTAAAGTTATTTCCATAAGCGTAACCTTAATTTTTTATTGGTTGGCCGCTAAATAATACTCGTGAAACAAGAGCTAAAGGAAAAGATCATCGAAATACTTAAGGGCGGCGATAAGACTTCTACTGAGATCATGGCAGAGCTCCTTAAGCGCGATGTTAACTTTAGTGCTGTGGAGTTTAGAGAAACCCTGGCCGAAATGGTAAGGGAAGGTATAGTAGAGAAGTACCCAGCCTACGAGGCTAAAAAGTTTTACTTTCGCGTTAAGCAGTAGTCCCTTTCTCCACTATGTTAATTACCCTGTCAGCTATGTTTAAGAACTCCTTTGAGGTGGGGGAATCCACGTACTTTAGGAAGAACGGCTCCCCAGCGTCATTCGCTTCAGCTATCCTGGGGTCTAGAGGCACCTGCCCTAGTAGTGGTACTCCCATGTCTTCGGCCATCTTCTTCCCCTTGTTCTCTCCGAATACGTAGTAGGGCTTACCGTCAGATGGACAGACAAAGTAGCTCATGTTCTCCACTATTCCAAGAATCCTTGTATTAACGGTCTTTACGAAAGTTATGGACCTCTTTACGGCCAAGGTCGAGACCTCTGAGGGTATGGTGACGATAACTGCCCCAGTTATGTTTGGGAGTAGCTGGGCTACCGATAGGGCCTCGTCCCCAGTACCCGGAGGCATGTCCACTATTAAGTAATCCAATGTCCCCCAGTTGACGTCGCCTAGGAACTGCCTTATTGCAGTGTGCTTTATTGACCCCCTCCAGATTACTGGGGTGTCATCTCTGGGAAGAAGAAAGTCAATTGAAACAACCTTAATACCGAAAGGCCCTTGAACGGGGTTTATGCCGTTGTCGTCTGCAGTTAGCACCTGCCCTCTTACTCCAAGCATTTTTGGAACAGAGGGACCGTGAAAGTCAACGTCGACTATTCCTACTGTTTTACCTGATGCAGCGAGTGCCATGGCTAAATTTGAGGAGATGAAAGACTTCCCAACACCGCCTTTTCCGCTGAGCACGACTATCTTGTACTTTATGTTCTTCATTCTCATCTGTATTTTAATGTCAGCTGCTGGTACTTGCGGTTGGGCCTTCCTGAGATCTCTCGGTTGCCTTTGTGGCTGTTGAGGGGACTGAATCCTGAACGGGTTATTACTCATTATGATATAGGTTGCCGTAGGAGGTAATAATTTTATCTAATTTGAGCAGTAAGTCCTCAATCCCTGGATACGAAAGCCAGTCCACGTCTTTATCGCACTCTCCCCTTTCTATCATGGAAACTACTTCGTCTACTTTCCTCTCACTTACGTCTATCTCGCAGGCCTCTTGGAACCAGTCCTTTGCTTCTTGACTAACCACTCCTAAGACCTCAGCCTCCACGTTTTCAGCCACCTTCAGCTCGCTCCACCCCCTCTCCATTAGTTCCTCGTAAAGTTTGGTGGGATTCTTCCGGAGTACGATCACCTTGTCTGCCCTATCCAGGAGAGAAGGGTATATCGTCTCCACCACTACGTCATGTAGACGTTCAACTTCCCTGTTTACCTCCTCTATAACGCTGTCGTCTATGTTATACGTTTGCCTTAACTCGTCGTAACTAACGTACAGCTTATTTTGTATAATAAACTGCGAGACTGAAAAATACGCCAAATTGTACTTTTTGGCTAGCTGTTTAGCTACTGTGGTTTTACCCACTCCAGGGGTTCCGGTAACTAAGATTATCATCTATAAGCTAAGATGAACTCGATGATAAATAACGCTAACGAAGTACCTATTAGGAGCAACTTTACTTGTCTATCCCCTTCCCCTTTAGCTATCTCGTATAGCCCATAGGGCATCATGGCTATGCCTAAAACTAGTAACACTTCCTCTATTAAGTTCATGGTTTTAGGCTTCCTCGCTTCTTTTTAAAAGACGAGGGGTAGCTAAAGCCAGTAGTACCCCCGTTAGTATACCCCCTAAATGTGCCACAAAGTTAACGTCTGGCAACACGTCGCTAAGGATGAACACGAAAACCAGTATGCCAATGCCGTTGTAGTCAACTCTGTGCATCTCCACCATGTCAGTTACAACGTAGAACGAGAAGACCCCAAATATCCCGCCAGAGGCCCCCTCGCTTGCCGTGAACGGGGGAAAGTACAACAGGGTGAACAGGTTCCCCACAAGCCCAGAGAGCAAGAAGACTAGGTACTCCAACTTACCTGCTCTTGACCCAAACAAGTAGTATATAACGCCCAAGGAGAAGAAGTTAAAGAAGAAGTCGGTGAAGCTGTTTGTAACGAACATTGACGTGAGCAAACTCAGGTAGTCTCCTCTAAGTACTAAGTAGTTCACTTGTATGAGGTAGTAAAGTAGTGGATCCCCAGTTAAGTAAAGGGTCTCTCCGACTATAAACCCTGCAAGAACCGCAATCATTAGCCCTATGGTGGCTTTCATAATTGACCAGTTAAGTACATCATAGCACCCGCCACTATAATCATTGTTATCCAGACCCCTATGTTCCACCTAAATACCTTGAGTCCATCCAATATCCAGAACGGTAAAAGGTTAAAGAAGGCCACTACTGCGTTAAAGCCTGAAATGTAAATGAGGAGAATCTGGGCCAACCCGGGGGTGAAAATAGCTAACACGTAAGCCAATATGGAGATGGCAAGGTTTGTTGCGGGCCCTGCGGCTGCAGATTTACCCTCTATCTCCTTATCCATTGAGAAAAACCTGCAGGAGAGCAAGGTGTACCCGGAGAAAAAGACCAGCCCAAAGTACGGCAGCACGTTAATTAGCGTAGTTGCCATAAAGCCAGTGAAGCTTACGGTGAACCTGGAAAAGCAACCGTACCTTCTGGCCATCTGCCTATGTGCCAGTTCGTGTGGAATTACTGCAATTATTGCCGCAATTATTACTGCAGTTACTACAAAAAGGGCTAGGAAGGAGTTTGCGAACTGACCCATAGTTATAAAGTACAGAGGTACCGCCTTCACTGCTATTGAGAGAATTGCCAATAGGAAGGAAGTGACCTCGTTTAAGTTCCTAAACCTCCACTCTAACTCTTCAAGAGTGGCCAAATCAACCCATGAATATGTAGGCACTCTGCTATAAAATACTACTCATAAAATACTACTAACGCCTAGGTTTTCGTTCTCGACGTCGTTTACGTACTTTAGGCTTGTAGAGTCCACCTTCCATATTACTGCGTTGAGGTCCTTGTTAACCGCTAGCAAGTAGTTGTTATGCGTAGTCCTAACTATCCCCTCAAATTTCAGCTCCTTCATCTTCCTAAATGCGTTGAAGGTCTCAAAGACAAGGAATTTGTAGAGGAACGGCATCGTTATCAGAGCGTCCTTATACTTGTTGACGTCGTTCAGGACGTTTTCCACCTCCACGTTTATCAGCTTTGAGTCTATTAGGGTCACCTTACTGACGTCGTTAAAGTTGGTTATGACAGCAAAGAGCCTAGTCTGGTAGTTTGGGAAGTTGACCCAGAACTCAAATACCCTGGAGAACACCTCCGGCTCCCGTGGCACGTTTAACCTCTTGTAGTAGACTGAATAGCTCGGAGACTTCTCCTCGAAGTATTCGATTACCCAATTGGCAAAGGTCTTACTCCCTATACCCAAGTTCTTAAGCTCCTCTGATAGCCCCTTGGAGAAGGAAACAAGGTGTCCGCTATCCGTTATTACCTTCTCCTCGGAGCTAATTACCATATCTACGAATATCTCAAACATCCTAAAAGAAAAGTTTCAAATAGATGTTTATAAGCGTTTTCTATAACTCGGAAAATCAGTCTTACATTTTCAAGTAAATGCTGTAGATCTCTGCCTCTATTTTCATGTTCTTGGCTATTATCTCGTTGATAATCTTCTTGTCTTCTGCTTTCGGGTTAGCGGAGCTAACTATTCTCTCTACTTCCTCGAGCAACTTAAGAGCCTCATTTAAGGAGGACATAAGTAATTTCTATTCTCGTTAAATAAATAGGTTCCATTCGTAAAACTGGTATTTCCTAAAGAGTTTTAGTAACGCTATTATCGATTATACATCATGATGAATTCCAAAGCGCTTTTGCTGGTTCCGTGGATAGTTATCTTGGTAGCCCTCGCTCCTTTCGCGTTAAACGTGCAGAAGGACTTCGTATATAGCGACTCCCCTTTCCTTGGGAAGGAGTACGAGAGCGTGGTTGTAGATGACATAGTCTCCCAGTACTTTAAGCTCGGACAGAACTCGAGCATATACGTGATCGTGAATGGGTCATATAACCAGAGCTACGACGAGGTTATGGCTAGCCTAAAGTACCTCCAAGGTTACACACTAGTAACGCCCTACGATTACGTGGAACAGGCTGAAAATACCTACTTACATGAGGTGTCGCCAATAGTTGAAAACATTACCTCTGTTTTAATGCCGTTACACGAGCTTTACTTGAACTTGAGCTCTGAGAGGAGTTTCCTGCTGGAAAACTTCACGTATTTTGAGTATCAGCTTAACGTGACTTACGGGATCCCACTAGGAGCCTTTAACTCGAGCTCCCCAGAGGCGTTGGCCTTTAAGTTAGCTTACCAGGGGTTGCTGCAGGAGAACGTCTCCAAGCTCGAAGCATCAAGGGACGCGGGGCTACAATTATTTAAGGATCCTTACTTGCTGCTCTTTTCTTTCAACAACTACAGCAATTTCTCCCTCGCTCGTTCTACTCTCTCTTCATTTGACAACTACTCTTATCTGGTCTTCCTCCTTACCGGAAAGCACGTCCCAAACGATGCTTTAATCAATCCCGAGAGTTTCGCCTTAAACGAGGTTGAAAGGAAACTTCCACCACCTCCAGTCTCGGTTTCCGAATTCCACAAGGGCAACGAGTGGCTCTTCATTGTGGAGGTTCCTAAGAACGAGAGCTTGACCTCGGTAGAGGAGTTTATACAGCACGTAAATGGGACAGTCACAGGGCACTTGGCTATCTACGCGCAGTCAGCGTTCTACACCCAAGGGAACCTTGAAATAATCGACGTAGTGACAGTGTTACTAGTTGGGGCCCTGCTAATAGCTCTACTGCGTTCCCCAGTGCCCATACTTCTCCTAATAGCCTCAGCGGTTATAGGAGTAGTCCTAGCCTATGGTTTACTCCACATGCTTACTTTGTTCGGCTACCAGATCTACTACATTTCTGGGCTAGTCATACCGCCAATTGTGTTCGGCATAACAGTGGACTACTCCATCCTCTTCGTCTACAGGTACTTTGAGGAAATAAGGAAAGGTAAACAAGACCCCTTAAAGACCGCCCTGAGGACTGCAGGGAGGGGGGCTGTATTCAGTGGGATTAGCATAACGATAGGCTTCGCGTCCTTTGTTCTCTCCTCATCCCCGCTATTGAGGAACATAGGTGAGGCGTTGATAGTGGCCTCAGTTTCCTCTATTATCCCAGCCATTCTGTTTAACTATACAGCGCTTTACGTCATCCCACAACGGGTTTTGGGCTTCCCTAGGAAAGAGGTACCTAACCCTATGGACGCCAGGCAGAGGTACTTGGAAAGGGCTGCCCGGACTTCCGTAAATAAGAGGGGTCTAGTGCTGTTGATAATACTGGCTCTAGCCCTGTTTTCCTTCTTTGTGTTTCTCACCCACCCAAGTAACGTAGACGTAGACGAGATAGTCCCTAACTACTCGTCTTCCGTGAGGGGTCTAGGGCAGCTCAGCTCGTTATTTAACTACAGCGTTGACTACGTAATAATAAAGGGGAACCCTAACTCAAGCTACGACAAAATAACGGCCCTCGCGAAGCAAGTAATCTCCGAGGGGGGTCTGGTCTACAGCCCCTTCTCTGTAGGCAAGGAAGTACTTAACAAGAGCGAGTACGTAGGAGGGTTCTACAGCCACAACTACACGTTAGTAGAGGTCTACATTCCCTACCCCGTTTTCAGTAAAGGGGCAATAAACCTCACGAGAGAGCTCATAAGCCAAGGTTACATGGTAGGAGGAAGTAACGCACAGAGGATAGACATAGTCGACAACACAGTTTCTATATACTACTCCGAGGTCTTACCCCTCACCATAGGGCTCATAACCTTGTACCTCTTCTTTGTGTTGGGCTCTGCTATAGTGCCAATAAGGCTCAGTCTAACCCTTTTAGTGAGTTCACTGATAGGGGTTGCAGTAATGGACCTAGTGTTCAACAGTCCCTATTGGCTTTCACCGTTGATAGTGTTTGCCCTTCTCTTCAGCCTTGGTATAGATTACGACATGTTCATCGTCCTGAGGATAATGGAGGAAAAGGGAGAAGAGGAGGAGAGGATAGTCTCGGGCGTAAAGAACACCGGCTTAGTGGTGACAGCTGCGGGTCTAATACTTTCGGGAGCTTTCTTCTCCCTAGTCTTCACCAACATGGAGTTCCTACGAGAGATAGGGTTCGCAGTGGGGTTCTCGGTGCTCTTCGACACCTTCGTAGTGAGGCCCATCTTTGTCCCAGCTATAATGGCTGTGCTCAAGAAGTACAACTGGTGGCCGAGGGCAAGGAAGCTATTTGACTAAGTTACACGTTTTTCCGTCTGGACTTTTCCCTCCAAGAGTTCCCTGTACCTCCTCGAGATGTTTAACACCTTTCTAGCTACCTCCAGGGGGTCTTTACCAAAAACGTAGGTTATGGGCTCAAGGCCCTTTCCCCCCAGATGAATGACCGCGTCTTCGCCGTTGTACGCCTTCGCTATGTCCTCAGCTATCTCGTCATCGCTTGCGTAGTCCCTTGGCCCCGCCTCAACGTACGTAAGCCCCAGATCCTTTAAGGCCTCCAATACCATCTTGTCGAATTTGACGTTCATTACAGCTCTAACCTTGGGAAACCTCTTGTTAACCCTTATGAGAATGCCCGCTAAGTGCTTGCTTCCACCCCACATGGGCTTCGAAACTGGAACTGGAAGACCCCTTACCTTTGCGATCCTCCCGGGGACTGCTATTACGTCAGCTACGTCCTGGGGGTTTCTCCTGGAAAAAGCTATGTTACTTAGCACCTCTGGGATTAGCAAGCCCACCATTTCGTTTTGTAGCATTGAGAGGGCTAAGGTAATCTCCTCCTCTTCGTCTTCCTTGTAAAAGGACTCGCAGATGTCGCAGTCAAGAGGAATAGCAGGGTTGACCTTCCTGTGGTAAGCACAGAACTTCAGCTCGCTCAACATCCTAAGCCCCCGCATCGTCACAAAGTACATGACGTCCTTGACGTTGTTCCTCAGCAAGATCTCCGTGAGGTCGTCCAAGAACTCCTGGATCTCTTTATCGCTTAGTCCAAGTTCTCTGAGCTTCTTCACGTAAATTTCCTCCTTTACGTCGAGGTACTGCTTCACTGCTGGTTGTGTGACCCCAAGCAAGGAGGCTATCTTACTCTGGCTTATGTTCATTGCCCTTAGCCTTTTCGCCTCCAAAGCCCTTATATTCGGCAATAGGACACTAGTAATCAGAGAAATGGGAGTTTCCAATTTTATCAGGCTGACTATGAATTCGCCAATCGCTTTTAAATTATCTCTGACGGCGATTGACGGTAGCTTACACGAGGTATACACAAAGGAGGGTGTAATATCTTACGTAGTCGGGGCGAGGGTAGACTTCAAGATAGAAGGGAGTAAGCTAAGGCTTATTGCCTACGAGGTTAAGGACGAAATATCTGAGGGAGCTGGAGAGGAAGTTATGCGTAAGTTGGAGTACGAGATGGCGAGCTCTTCCGATGCAGATGTTATATTCATGGACAGGAAGCTCACTATGGACGCGAAAATGGGCTACCCGATCCCCAGGAACGCCGTAGGAATAGTGAAGGACTTCGACCCAAAGACTAGAGCCCAGCTCGACGAGGAGTTCACTGAGTACCCTTGGTTGTCAGTAGAAGAGGAGGGCGATCTGGTCACGGGGTACTTTAAGCTCAACAGGGTAAGCTGGGTCTTCAGGGTGGAGACCAACTTTAAGGACTTGGAGGGGTTGCTCTCCCTCCTTTACGTTTGCGGTAATTACCCCATACCAGAGGCTCTGGGGTATAACTACCCCCTCTTCTTAGCTGATAAAGTGGCTAAGCTTTACAGGGACAAAATGCAAAGGGCTGTGGAACTTAGCGTAGGAAAGACGCTAAAATATAGGGAGTTCAGAAGTTTAATTGAGGGACATAGGGCGAAGAGCGTTGGAAGGCGTATTTGAGGAAGTAAGGGGTAGGCTCAGGGAAGTAAAGGTACTCACTAGGCAGACAGCAGACGGCAGGGGGTTCGTTAGCTTTAGGAGCTTTTCCGTGGAGATGCCCTTTGTAGCCGGGAAGACGCTAAGCATAGGGAAGCTACTCGCCGTTAAGACGATGGAGGAAGACTCCTACTTACTGCTTGAAGTGGTCGATTTCCTCCCAATGCACTACGGTATGCTGGAGTTAGACCAATCAGTACCAAGGGAAATAAGAGAAGAGGTGATGAAGAGGGTAGAGGAAAACTGGGGCACAGACGACCCTAACGCCTGGATAGAAGTACACGCCTATCCCATAGGTTACCTACTAGAGCTGAACGGCGGAATAAAGTTCAAGAAAGGCTATGTACCACCATTAATCGCTTCCACCGTCTACGTGTTAAACAAGGAAGTGTTCAACAGGTTCGTGTGCGAGGAAAAGGGGGTTAGGATAGGGGAGATAGTAGGTGAGGGCTTACCGCTTACTATTGACTTGCGGAGGGCGGTAAACTATCATATAGGGATATTTGCCTTCACGGGCTCCGGTAAGTCCAACTTGACTTCCCTGCTAGTCAGAAGGGCTCTGAGTAAGCTTGACTTGAAGGTCGTAGTGGTGGACATCTCGATGGAATACGCAGTTCTGCTGTTGGATCAGCTGTTGAAGTACGAGTCGAGGCTAGTCACCACGGAGAGGCTTGCCCTAACTCCAGAGGACGCCGCTAGGAGGTTCCTGAGGACGCACGTTATTCCTGAGGAAGTGGCAGAATTAAGGGACAAGATAAGGCAGGCCGCTATCAGCGTATACTCCAAGATGAAGCAACTCTACGTACCCCCAGAGGGGTTCCAGTACATGACTTACAAGGACTTGCTGGCTATGGTGAGCGCCCAGATCAGCGACAAGTACACGTCTTTTGCGCAGAAGCCCCTCTTTGGGCTACTCTTAAAGAAGTTGGACTCTTTCATGAGGGAGAGGAAGCTAAGCAAGGAAGACATAGTCGACGATTCGGTCTCTCAGATACTGGATCAAGTGGAGGAAGAGGCTAGGACTAGTGGCCTAAAGGACAACGCAACAATCTTCTCTTTCTTGGCCGGGCTGAGGGCCTACTTCAACGAGCCCATCCAGGAGAGCGACGAATATGACGTAGAGAAGTTAGCAATAGAGATCCTCGATTCTTCTCCATCCTCTCCAAGGCTGTTTGTCCTAGAGTTGCCCAACATGGACGAAGCTAGGGGAGTGGTAGCGTCGCTGATTAACGAGGTGATGAACAGGAGGAAGAGGCTCTACTCTACTACCCCAGTGCTTTTCGTCATAGATGAGGCACAAGAGTTCATACCTTTTGACACGAGACAAAAGGACAAGAGCGAGGACTCCAGTAACGCCATAGAGAAACTGTTGAGGCACGGTAGGAAGTACCACCTTCACGCCCTGATCAGCACCCAGAGGCTAGCCTACTTAAACACCAACGTACTGCAACAGCTCCACACGTACTTCATAAGCACTTTGCCCAGGCCTTACGATAGACAACTAGTTGCGGAGACCTTTGGTATCAACGACGCGTTAATGGACAGGACGCTTGACCTAGAGGTAGGACAGTGGCTCTTGGTCAGTTTTAAGGCGGCGCTTCCTCACGATGTACCAGTGTTCTTCACCGCAGACAATAACTTGGAGGAGTTAAGGAGAGAGTTAAGCTAGGTCTCAGCACTCAAGACCGTCTTCATCCCTCCGTTAATTTACCCACTGTTCATCATTGAGTTGACATTATGTTGTTGAAGTTAAAATGCTTGAGAGTGCAGAAGGAGGTGAAACCCGATGTCCACGAGGTTTAATGTAGAGAATAACGAAGACTACAAGTTTTCTGGAGAAGCCACGAGGACTTCTGATCAGTGATCTAAAAGACATTTAGTAGCTTGACTCTGAACCTTTACACTCTATTTTGCCAAGTATTGATTAGTGCATTTTTGAGATCAGGGCACATATGAATTTGCTGACTTCCTCTATGCCGATTAGTCTTATTACCTTTTCGTCTGTTCTGTTTGGCCTTCTTCAAGAATCCATACTCTTTCTAGCCTATGTAAAAGGTTAGCTTCCTATATACCCAATGAGCACTGATTATCCAGCCCCTTATAATTGGGTATCTAATGTAGTCAGTAGCTCCTGTAAACATTCAGTCTTCGCTGGCTGCACACTGATACGTTTGAAGGCTAACAAGTTAGCTGATAAGTTTCAAGAATATGAGAAAATCATTTTTACAAAAAATTTTGTAAGATGTTGATACAGAAATGGAGGAGAATAACCTTAAGCACATCTCCTCATTTTTAAGGAAACGTTAGGAGCCTTTGTATAACGCAATTATGTACGCTAGCAACGAGAAGATGATCAGCAACACGTATAAGTAGAATAGCAAGGTCGAACTGACCTGGTACAAGTAGCCTGAAAACGCCAAGGTTATAGCTGTGGATGAACTTGATATGCCGGACAAAATCCCAAACTTTACTCCACTTCCTCCAATTTTGGCCACTTCTCCAAAAAATGATACCTCCCATGCTATCGCTGAAAACACCAAGAGGGTCATGATCATAAAGCCAACAACTGTTGACCCCGCAACTGTGAGTAAGTAAAAGGAAATCCCCTCAAGGATATACGCTAATACCAAGATTTTCCGTGAAGCGACCCTCCCTATTAATGGAGGTACGACTGTGTATAATAAGGTTTGGACTGAATAGAATATGCCTAATGTTGTTTTACCAAATCCTAAGTGGTCAACGCTGTAGATCACCAGTACGTAACTGTCAGGCGAGGCTATAAGGGAAAACAGACCCAAGGAGATGGATAAAATCATTAACCTTTTTTGTTTAAGCTGCATGAGTGCCGAGATTATCCCGCGTTGGCCAAGGTTATTTCCTTTCACTTCAGAGACCTTTAACCTCAATGCCGCACTAACGATGTTGATAAAAGAGGAGACAAGAAAGGACAAACCATTACTTATCAGAAAGGAGCCTAGGAATGGTCCTATAATGCTCGGCGTCGAGGCTATAGACAAGAACAATCCATATGCCTGGGCTGGTCTATTCGACTCAGCCAGTACTACTTTAGACGCTACCGAAATGAAAGGAGGAATTAAACCCAAGTATAGGACTACACAGGCTAGCGAAAGACCCCTTAAGCCGTAAGCTATTCCGAAGTACAAAATAAGGTTTAACAAGGAAGCTAGGGCGGTGAAGGAAGAGAGGACTAGCCTGGTGGAGTACTTGTCAACTAATATTCCTGAGACTGGAGACAAGATAATCCCCAGTATCGTCGCGGTTGAGTATATGATCCCTTGCAGCGTCACGTCTACG
>JBBINF010000010.1:0-21448 GCA_037444045.1 Sulfolobales archaeon
TGTGCCAGTAAGCCCGTGAAAAACTCCCTAGACGGCCCTTGTTTACCCCATAAAATTCACGTAACCGCCCACGTTATCCTGTACGTATCGGTTCCCTAAAATTTACGTTGTGGTTACGTGTCGATTAGGGAGTTTTTTCCTGAGTGCAAACGTTGGGAGACTAGCGTACCAACGTCACTGACTACGTCAGTTTGTAGCTTTTAAAATGCCTAAACCTAGCTGAGCAGAAATAGCGAGCCAGAAGGTCATATACAAGATCCCAAGTTGTACAGTTTTTTACACGGTAGACGTGAGGGGAGACCCATATCTAATACGTGTCTATACCCAAGAGGTTTGGGAAAGAGAGCTACTGGGCAAAAAGGTCGACCTGACAATAGTGCTACCAAACGGTGAACAGTATAACCTCTACGACAAGTGTGTCTTCCACACCTCTGGCAATAGGCTAGCGTTTGAGGTGCTCGCCAAGCTAAGCGAGAGGCTAGATGGGGTAAAGAAGGTAGACGCGTTGGTGACTGTAGTAAGACAGTAAAGGAGGTGGGGTAGTGTGGCAGACGGTTCAATGAAATTCGTTATCGTCGTGGATAATAAGTCTGAAGGTAAGGGACGCACTGACGTCGTATTCGTACAACCGTACCCAGACGCGTCATTCGAAGTCCTCACTGTCGGCATAGAGTACAGAGGTTACATAGGCTTTCTGATTGGGCCGAGGGGAGGGATGTTCTTCAACGTAACTACCTTTCAGACATGTTTACAACTACCTCATCTGAAGGGATAATAACATGCTTTTAGCAATTCGGCAGCTGATGACGAGAACAAGTTATTATTAGCTATGAGGTTGCCAACCCTCCTTAGAGAGTCCTCATCTAGAATGTCAAGGTCTTGAAACGTTATACGATATGCTGTATTTCCCTATACGTTTATGCGACCATATACAATCGGAGTAATTACCATCTATCACGATTCTTTCAATATTGCCTTTAAATAGATTGTTTTCTGCTCTACTTAGTGTTCCGTAAATGGTCAGAACCCTTAACGGGTTCATCGACACGGCAAAAGATAGGCCAGGAGTTATAGGGAAAATCGATAGTGCCTTCGGATTAGGCGTCATTACAGACTCGTTGTGCTCATACTATATAAATCCTGAGATCGTTAGTGCCATTGAGGCTGGTGCAGACTAGAGCTCCTCCCTTATGATATGGAGGAGCCTTAGGAGCCCTGCATTAATAAGGACGAAAAGGAGGTAGTCAGTTCTGTAGACTTCAAGAAGTTAGATCTAGAGAACACGTACACGTTTAAGTAGTCCCTAGGGAAGTACGACTTTAACACTGAGGCTAACCTTGATCACCATGAGTAGAAATCTTTGACAAGAGGTTCTCTGCCATCCCTTCCTTGTCCTAGCGTAATTGTCAATACACATTCCCTGCCTCTTTCTATTTATCAAAAGATTTCAGCTAGAAGCCACTTAAGAATTAACCGAAAGATTTAAAAGGGACAATATAGAAAGATTTAAAAGGGTTTCGTCTATTGAACCCTTCTTTTAAGGTGGGTGGTCCAATTGGCAGGTGAGCAAGATTCTACATCTAATACGTCAATTTGCCCTCCAGATAAAATAATTTTCGACGCAGACAGAGGAGAGTACATATGTACTGAGACTGGGGAAGTAATAGAGGACAGGATAGTCGACCAAGGGCCAGAGTGGAGGGCCTTTACTCCAGAGGAGAAGGAGAAGAGGAGCAGGGTAGGCGGTCCGTTGAACAACACTATTCACGACAGAGGGCTCTCCACCCTAATAGACTGGAAGGACAAGGACGCCATAGGCAGGAACCTAGACCCTAAGAGAAGGCTAGAGGTACTGAGGTGGAGGAAGTGGCAAGTAAGGGCAAGGATCCAGTCTTCCATTGATAGGAACTTAGCCCAGGCTATGAATGAACTAGAGAGGATAGGTAACCTACTGGGCTTACCAAAGTCGGTCAAGGATGAGGCCGCCTTGATCTACAGGAAGGCAGTCGAGAAGGGCCTAGTAAGGGGTAGGTCAATAGAGAGCGTCGTAGCGGCGTCAATATATGCCTCGTGTAGGAGGATGAAGATAGCTAGGACGTTAGACGAGATAGCCCAGTACACAAAGGCCAACAGGAAGGAGGTAGCTAGGTGCTATAGGCTGTTACTAAGGGAGTTGGACGTAGAGGTGCCAGTATCCGATCCCAAAGACTACGTGACTAGGATAGGCTCTCTGTTAGGACTAAGCGGGGCAACTATGAAACTGGCCGCAGAGATACTCGAGAAGGCTAAGGACGTCGGGCTTACGGCTGGGAAAGACCCCGCAGGGCTAGCGGCGGCCGCAATTTACATCGCCGCCCTCATTAACGACGAGAGGAGGACACAGAAAGAGATAGCCCAAGTGGCAGGTGTGACGGAAGTTACAGTAAGGAATAGGTACAAGGAGCTCACTCAGGAGCTCAAGATACCCATCCAGAACCAGTAACCTTAAAACTTTCTCCTTTTCTTTTTTTTTTTTAGCAAATTTTTGGTTTTTAGCTTACTTGTGATTACTCAATAACTACTATGTTACTCTCTGGGAAGCCTAGCTTAACCAGTAGTTCCTTTACCTTTTCCCTGTGGTCTCCCTGTATCTCTATCCTGCCGTTTTTCACAGTCCCCCCAGCTGCTAACTTTGACTTAAGCTCTGAAGCTATTTTCTTCAGTTCCGCATCAGAGTTTGAAATCCCTTCTATAACAGTTACTTCCTTGCCGTACCTCCTCTTTTCAAGTTTTACCTTAATAAACTGTTCTTCTTTATTTAACTGCTCACATATCTCGGGTGGAAGTCCTCCACATAAATTATCTGTCATATTGCCAATAATACTTTCTGTGGTAACCCCTTTTTAGGCTTTTCTATCAGAATTAGCTTTAAAACATGTAAAGAGACTGTATATTACTATGCCAGACAAATACAGATGTGGGAGATGTTGGAAGACTTTCGACGAAGACAAGCTTAAGGTTCTTCCAGGCGTTAGGTGTCCTTACTGCGGCTACAATATTATATACATGATAAGGAGGCCTACGGTAAAGGTAATTAAGGCTGTTTAGACGCCTTGGTTACTAGCGCTGCAGTCTCCATTATGAGCTTCGCCGCCAGCACAGAAGTGATGCCAGAAGGGTCGTAAGGAGGCGAGACCTCAACTACGTCAAACCCAACTACCCTTTTGTCCACCACTAGGCTGACTATGTCTAGAACTGTAGATGGGTCTAGGCCTTCAGGCTCTGGTGTGGCCACGCCCGGTGCATAAGCTGGATCTATTCCGTCCATGTCGTAGGTCACGTATATCCTCTTGCACTCCTTAAAGTGGGTAGACACTTTTTTCGCCACTTCTCTAGGACCGACTAGCTTCACTTGATGGGAGGTAATGAAGGGTACCCCCGCTGAGTTCGCGTATTCTATTTCGTCCCTCCCCACTGCCCTAGTCCCAACTTCAAATACTCGGACTCCCCTTTCGCTGATCCTTCTCATTACGCAGGCGTGGTCGTATTTGTAGCCCATGTAATCGTCCCTCAAGTCTAGGTGTGCGTCAAAGCTCAAGACGCAGTCCACCTCTAGCCCTCTGCTGGTACCCACGGTGATAGTGTGCTCTCCGCCTATGGATATTAGTACCTTCCCCCTGTCCTTAAAGTAGCTCGCTACTTCCGAGATCCTTTTTACGTTCTCTTCCACGTCTGAGGGATGGAGTATAACGTCACCAGCGTCGTTAAAGCCTATTTCGCCCATGTCCACCCCAGTCCTGATTGAAAAGAACTCGATGTACTGTGCAGCGTCCCTAATTGCCGAGGGGGCGAACCTACTACCAGGCCTAAAGCTACTTGTTATGTCCATGGGTACGCCCAAGATTACAAACGGCGAGTTAGGCTTAGAGAAGCCAGCGAACTTCCTCGAAGACTCGTTTAGGTAGAGAAGCCTAGCGTCGTCCATGCGACTAATGGAGTTGAAGAAATTTATAAGTTTGGCTTCACTCATAGAGGCTTGTGAGCGAAGTAGAGAAAGTAGTAGAGCTTGCAAAGAGGAGGGGGCTCTTCTGGCCCTCTTATGAAATATACGGTGGGGTCGGAGGGCTTTACGACATAGGTCCAGTTGGGGTTAGGATAAAGAACAAGATAGTCGAGCTGTGGAGGAAGTACTTTGTGGAGGACAACAAGGACTTCGTTGTGGAGATAGAGACGCCGATTATAACGCCTTACAAGGTGCTAGAGGCGAGCGGTCACGTTGAAAACTTTACAGACCCAATCGTGGAGTGCAACAAGTGCCACAAGATCTATAGGGCTGACCACTTGGTTGAGGACTTACTGAAGGTAAATGTGGAAAGGCTCTCCATCTCAGAACTCAACCAGCTGATAAAGGAAAAGAACTTGAAGTGTCCCTCATGTGGAGGGGATCTAGGAGACGTTAGGGCCTTTAACCTCCTGTTTTCTACAAACATAGGCCCATACAGCGGTAGCACTGGTTTCCTAAGGCCCGAGACGGCACAGGGTATGTTCACGTCCTTTAGAAAGGTCTACGAAGTAAGCAGGGAAAAACTGCCCCTTGGTATAGCCCAAGTCGGTAGGGTAGCGAGGAACGAGATATCCCCTAGGCAGGGGCTCATAAGGATGAGGGAATTCACCATAATGGAAGTAGAGTTTTTCTTTGACCCAGAGGACAACGAAGTGCCACTACACAAGTTCGAGGAGGACGAGCTCAGCGTATGGAGAGCGGAGGAAAAGGCCAGGGGAGAAGAGAAGGTCACTAGGTTCAAGGTAAAGGAGCTAGTAGAGGAGAAGGTCGTTGTGAACCCCTGGTTGGCGTACTGGATGGCCACTGCCAATAGGTTCGTAAAGGCGTTGGGCATAACTAACACGTTCTTCGAGGAGAAACTTCCTCAGGAAAGGGCTCACTACTCTAGGCAGACATTTGACCAGATAGCTGTAGTAAAGGGGGAGAAGGTGGAGATATCTGGACACGCTTACAGGGGGGACTACGACTTGAGCAGGCACGCCAAGTTCAGCGGTCAGGACCTATCAGTTTTCAAGAAATACTCAGAGCCCAAGACAGTAAAGAGGAAGACCATAATAATAAATAAGGACAAGCTAAACAAGGAGGGTAGGGAGTTCGTTAAGGAGTTCATGACTAACGTGGCCAACAAGTCTCCAGAGGAAATTGAGCAAATGGTACTTAACGGTTTTGCCATAGATGGGAAGAAGATATCCGAGTACGTCGTTGTCACTGAGAGGGAAGAGAAGGAAACGGGGAAGAGGTTTATTCCACACGTTGTGGAGCCCTCATTTGGTGTGGAGAGGTGCCTCTTCTTAAGCGTCCTCAACGCGTATACGGAAAAGAAGGATAGGGTAGTGCTTTCGTTACCGAGGGAGATAGCCCCCTACGAAGTGGCAGTATTCCCGTTACTTGAGAGGGAAAGTCTAATAAAGAAGGCTAAGGAAATTTACCTAAAGGTTAAGGAGAAGTTTGACGCCATCTACGACGATTCTGGGAGCATTGGCAGGAGGTACGCAAGAGTCGACGAGATAGGAGTACCTTACGCTGTGACCGTAGACCCACAGACCTTGGAGGACAACACTGTCACCATTAGGGACAGGGACACGTGGAAGCAAGTGAGAGTTAAAGAGGAAAAGTTAACTACTGCTCTGGAGAAACTATTTAGTGGAGAGCCCATCGAAAAAGTAGGTGAGGACAATTGAGCGAAAAGGAGGAGAAAGAGAAGGTAAACATAAAGTCCCTTGTCAACGTGATTCCCCCAGCTTCGGCACTGAAGGGCGAAAAGAAGGCCCCATTAAAGGAGAAGAGGGTTAAGATAAGGAAGAAAGGGGAAGTAAACGAGGGGACACTTATAATTTCCTCTAAGTTAGCTAAGGAGATGGGAGTCAAGGACAAGGTAGAGATCTCTATAAAGGGCAAGAGGCTGGAGCTTAGCGCAATAGTCCAAGAAGGACTACCGGAGATAGAGGTTTGGGCAAACCCTAATGATATGGTAAAGCTTGGTCTGGAAGACAATAGCACTGTTACGCTGAGGGTTATGTCGTGAACGAGAACGAGGTTAAGGTCATCAAGGTACTTAAGGAATTTGAGCAGTACGTTGAAGACCACTCCCTTTATCTCCAGGAGATGGAGAACTTAATTGCAATTAATAGACCGGACTTCGAGAGAACGACAAGGCTTTTAAGGAGGATTAGGAGGGTCAGGAAGAACTTAATCCAAGGGGCAAAGGTAATTATGGACAACATTTCCCAAGTTAACGACCCTAAGGTCAAAGAGGAGGGCATTGGCATAATAAGTTACCTCTCAACGATAGGTTTTAGGGACGAGAAGGAGCTGTTGATCAACCTAAACGACATTATGAAGAGGTCTGGACAAGACCTAGGCATAAACGACGATATACACCAGTTGAACGACGCAATGAGCTTGCTCTCTAAGCTTAGTTTTTAAACTATTGTTGCTTTTCTAACACAATGAGCATTGCTCATATGACTTTGGAGGAAAAGATCCAACAGATAGCACTAAAACTAGTCGACGAGATCAGGGTGTTCTACGAGTTCCTTACCGTTAGGGCTCAGAACCCGATGCAGGCATACGCTAAGATAAACGGCATAAAGAACAGCGTAGAGAACGAGAAGTATTTGTTGGGAGAGTATATCGTGAAGGTTAAGGAGGGTCTGGACGATAAGGACTTGTACTTTGCCATACTTGATAAGATGGAGAAGGTCTCGCAAAACATAGACGCGAGCGCGTATAGGCTAAGCGTCCTGTTAACTAGGGGGACTGAGCTCAACGAGATAGTGTACAAGTTTACTGTAGTCATGTCGGAGAAGATCTTGGCGTCTTTAACCCACCTTATAGAGGCAGTAAAGAGCCTTTCTACTAACGCAAGGAAGTCAGTGGAGAGCTCCAGGAACGTGCTTAAGCTAGAGGAAGAGGTGGACGACCTATACAGGAACGTAGAACTGAAGTTGTTTGAAGCTAAATACGATGACTTGATTTACGTAATGCTGATGAAGGACATTGTGGATAGACTAGAGGACAGCGAGGACCTAATCAGGGACGTGGCAAACAACATTACCTACATAGCTTTTGGGAGGATGTGATGCCGGCAAAGGGGTACTTGTTTTACGATAGGATCGTCGTTCCAGACCCTCAAGAGGCCAAGGGCATCTATAACAGGGGATTTTTCGGCAAGCCTATAGGAGTGTCAAAGCCCAAAAAAGAGGAAGAGGTAGAGAGACCGCTTGAGCTGTCGTTAATAGAGGGCGTTTACTTGGTAAAAAAGGGTATACTAGAGGTTCATTCTGACGGAAAGGTCATAGACGAGAGGGAACTTTACAATTACGCCAAGGGGGTCATTAACAAGTTTGACATCCTCTATGCAGTATACGAGGACTTGAGGAAAAGGGGGTTTGTAGTTAGGTCTGGGATAAAGTTCGGTGCAGACTTCGCTGTGTATAGCCTTGGCCCTGGGATAGAACACGCCCCCTACGTCGTGATAGCCTTAGATGAGAACGCGAGACTCTTTGCCAACGAGCTCATGAGTTTTGGCAGGGTCTCGCATAGTACCAGGAAGAAGCTGGTTCTCGCTATAGTTAACCTAAACACAAAGAGCATAAGATACATAATATTTAAATGGGTGAAAATGTAACTAGATTATAGATCAATAACGTCGGGGGTTTGTAGTGAGAAGTAATTTTAACGAAAGAGAGCCGAGGCATAGAGGTTCATATACAGAGAATGAACCAAAACCCCTTCCCTTAGGAGACAAATGCAACTACTTATGCCCCTATTTTAGGTGCAACAAGAGAGCGTTAATGATACAGACGAAGTACGTTAAGGGAAACCCATACAAAGCAGGCTATTGTAGGTGGGTAGGTGATACATGCATAACTGGGGATTGTCAATACGCTTACTGCGAAAAGAGAGCGTTATTGCCGGGGAATAAGTGCGCTTTTGCGATGAGCAAAAGGGACGGTAATAAAGACGACATAGAGAGGGAACTAAAGGAGGAAGATTACGATAACAAGGTTAAGGAACTTCTCTCGAAGAAGCTCGGCAAAAAGGACATAGACTTCATCTAAGACCACCTCTTGTACAGGCTGTTTTCTATACCCAAGGAGTCTAGCGTTTTACCTACCACGAAGTTTATTACGTCGTCAATCGTCTTAGGCCTAGTGTAGAAACCAGGGGAAGCGGGGAGTATAACTACTCCGATTCTTGAGAGCTTCAGGGCATTCTCGAGTTCTAGAGGCCCAAGAGGTGTCTCCCTTATAACGAGGGTTAGCCTCTTCCTCATCCTTATGAAGTTTATCGCAGTCCTGGTCACCAAGTTTGATGCTATTCCGTGGGCTACTTCTGCCAACGTCCTAATGCTGCAAGGAATTATGGCCATCCCCTTAGTACTGACTAAGAAGCTAGAGCTAGACGTGGGGGCATCGATTTCGTCTTCCATGAACACGTTTTTAGTGTACTTGGAGATCTCTTTTCTCAAGTCAATGGAGCTTTCCCTTTCGGCTACTTTCAGTGCCCCATTTGTGATCAGAGCGAAGACAGGGTAACCCAACTGTGATAGGGACTCCACTGCCCTTAATCCATAGACTATCCCGCTGGCCCCAGTTATGCCTATAACAACTGCCTTTTTCTTTGGCCTGCCTTCTGTTCCTGTCTTCTCATCCATTCTCTCGTCCATTGGGAATAACACTCCCTACTACAAAAAGTCCATGGTTTATTGTTGCAGCACGTCTTTACCACTATTGGGTTCTCCCTCACAATCTTACCGCACCAGTCGCACCTTAGACCTCCTACCTCTGTTTTGATCTGGAATGGCATGCATTATAGTGGTCTGCAACACTATTATATATTATTATATATCGTGTGAGATAAAGACGATATAAAATAGTTTATAAGATACTTATGTTCACTACTACTCATGCAGACAATTAAGGTTAAGCAGGTCGACGAAGTGAAGATAAGTAGGTACATCCTTAAGTACACGTTTGACGACTGGTACAGCATAGTGGACAGTGACGTAGTGATTGTTGGAGCAGGGCCATCCGGTCTTGCAACGGCGTATTTTACGGCAAAGGCAGGGCTAAAGACTGTGGTTTTTGAAAGGAGGCTAAGCTTCGGCGGCGGAATAGGCGGGGGTGCCATGAACTTCCACAAGATAGTAATAGAGAGCCCTGCCGACGAACTACTCAAGGAGTGGAAGGTTAAACTTGTAGAGGCGGAGGAAGGGGTTTTCGTAGTGGACGCAGCTGAGTTTATGGCGAAGCTAGGGGCTGCCGCAATAGACGCCGGGGCAAAGGTCATACATGGAATAAACGTTGACGACGTAATCTTTAGGGAAAACCCTCTAAGAGTTGCTGGAGTTGCAGTAGAGTGGACCTCAACCCAGATGTCGGGACTGCACGTTGACCCACTATTCGTGTCAGCTAAAGCGGTGGTAGACGCGACTGGGCACGACGCCGAAATCCTCTCTGTTGCCTCTAGGAAAATACCGGAATTAGGGATAGTAATCCCTGGGGAGAAGTCGGCCTACAGCGAAGTCGCAGAGGAACTAGTGGTAAAGAACGCGGGCAAAGTAGTGGAGGGACTTTACACGACTGGGATGGCGGTGTGTGAGCTGAAGTCCTTGCCAAGGATGGGCCCCATATTTGGAGCTATGGTTCTCTCCGGAAAGAAAGTCGCCGAAGACATAATAAGCGACTTGCGTAACTCTTAAAACTACTATTTTTGTATTAATGACGGTATGGCTCAGCAAGTTAAAGTTTCGGACAAAGTACAGGGCGTTGTAGAAAGAGACGTGTTTAACAAGGTCATAGAAAGAAGGGAGATCACAATGAAGCTTTTCCACATAGGCGTTGGGACGCCATCTAGGGAAGAGCTAAAGAAGGCTTTAGCCCAGTTTTTGGGCAAGTCAGAGGATCTAGTAGTTATAAGGAAGATCTTCACAAGATATGGCGCCGGCATAAGCGAGGCTAGAGTTCATGTCTATGATAAAAAAGAAAATTTGGAAAAGTATGAACCAAAGTATTTATTAGAGAGGGGAGCTGGAAAGAAGCAAGGAGGTGAGCAGAGTGGCGAACAAAAACAAGGTTAAGGCCTCGGTCAGGACGTATTATGAGATAGTGGACGGTAAGGTTAAGCTAAAAAACAAGAAATGCCCTAGGTGCGGTAGCGTAATGGGCCATCACTTAAAGCCCAGAGAGAGATGGGCATGCGGGAAGTGCGGGTACACTGAGTTCGTCACGGGGAAAAAGTAAGGTATGTTAGTTCTTGGCATCGAGTCCACAGCGCACACCTTTGGGGTAGGTATAGTAACAGACGAAAAACCCTACATACTTTCTAACGCTAAAGATACCTATGTTCCGAAGAGCGGTGGGATGAAGCCCACTGACTTAGCAAGACATCACTCGACTGTGGCAGTGGATGTGTTAAACCAGGCGCTCCAGGACGCGAACACGTCAGTAAATGACATAGATTTCATCGCGGTGGCTTTAGGCCCTGGAATAGGGCCGGCATTAAGGGTAGGGGCAATAGTCGCAAGGACTCTAGCGCTTAAGTTCGGAAAAAAGCTAGTTCCGGTTAACCATGGTATTGGCCACATAGAGATCGGGTATTTGACTACTGGGGCAAGAGACCCCCTAGTGCTTTACTTGTCTGGAGGCAATACGATCATAACTACGTTTTATGAAGGGAGGTTTAGGGTGTTCGGGGAGACCTTGGACATAGCCCTTGGGAACCTAATTGACGTTTTCTCTAGGGAAGTGGGTCTTGCCCCTCCCTACGTTGTTAACGGGAAACACGTAATAGACATATGCGCAGACCAGGGAGGAAAGCTCATAGATTTACCTTACGTTGTGAAAGGCCAAGATATGTCGTACTCTGGGCTGTTGACAGCTTCCTTGAAGGCCGCTAGGAAGTACGACCTTCACGACGTTTGTTACAGCTTGAGGGAAGTGTCCTTTGACATGCTCCTGGAGGCTACTGAGAGGGCCTTAGCTTTGACTGGAAAAAAGGAGGTTATGGTAGTAGGAGGCGTCGCGGCGAGCGTAAGTCTGAGGAAAAAACTCGACGACTTGGCTAGGGACTGGGGAGTTGAAGTCAAGATAGTGCCCCAGGCCTTCGCCGGAGACAACGGCGCCATGATAGCGTACGCGGGTATGTTAGCTGGCAAACACGGAGTCTTTGAAGATGTGGAGAACTCACGTATTAGGCCTAGATGGAGGATAGACGAGGTATCCATACCTTGGAGGGCTTAAAACTGCTTAAAAGAGGGGCTGAATCCGTTATATACGAAGGTTACTTCTTAGGCATACACTCAATCTTCAAGAAGAGAATTTCGAAGCCGTATAGGGATCCAGCGTTGGACAGAAAAATTAACGAACAGAGGACTACGTACGAGGCTAGGACTATTTACAGCGTCTTGAAGGCTGGGATAAACGCGCCTGCGGTGCTTTTCGTCGATTTGACCGAATTTACCATAGTTATGGAGTTCATAGAGGGTAGTGTGCTCAAGGATTACATATCTTCAAGGAAGTGGGAAAGGGGTAGCCTTAAGGGATTAGGAGAGGACATTGGGCAGATTGTGGGCAAGCTACATAAGGCCGGTATAGCCCACGGCGATTTAACTACCAACAATCTGATCTTAAGTAACAAGGGGGAGCTGTTCATAATAGACTTTGGGCTTTCAAAGAGGACAAAAGACGTGGAGGACTTCGCCACAGACGTCCACGTGTTTCTAAGGTCCCTGGAGAGCGCCCACCCCGACGTAAAGGACGAACTTTACGAGGGTTTTGTCGCAGGTTACTCGACTGAGATCTTAAATTACAAGGAAGTTCTAGACACTGTAAGGGAAATAAGAATGAGGGGTAGGTACGTTGAGGAAAGACGCAGTAAAGCTGGTAACAAGTAATCAACATAAGTTCGAGGAGATGTCGCAAATTGCAAGCGAATACGGAGTAAGGCTGGAGATGTTAAGGGCCCAGAAAATCGAGATCCAGGCGGATTCGCTGGAGCAGGTGTCCCGTTACTCCGCACTTCTCCTTTACGAGACTTACAATGTGCCTTTGATAGTTGACGATAGCGGCCTCTTTATCGAAGAGTTAAAGGGTTTCCCTGGGCCGTACACCAACTACGTCAAGAGGACTCTCGATATCGATGGCGTCTTGAGGCTAATGAATGGGGTGAAAAACAGGAGAGCGTACTTTGAGACCATAATATGTTACGTCGATGAGGCGGAGATAAGGACCTTTAGTGGGAGGGTTTACGGCAGTATAGCCGATAAGGCTTCTGGTGAGGGGGGATTTGGGTTCGACCCGATATTTATCCCAGATGGGAGCGAGAAGACCTTTGCCGAAATGACCATAGAAGAGAAGAACAAGTACTCGCATAGAGCTAAAGCTTTCAGGAAATTCTTGGAGTATTACATAGGACGCAAAGAAAGCTGAAATCACTTGTAGATTTTTGTCTCCTCTATGCTTTCCTCGTTTAAGTCCCTGTAGTACTTCTCGTAGTATCCATCTATAAATGCCATGTCCTCCTCGTTTAAGTCCGGTAGATCCTCTACCTTTAAGAACTCATTTAGCTCGTCAAGGTTAGTTATGTTGGGCACGACAGTTGAAACGTTCTTGTTGTAAAGGACGAACTTTATGGCCAGTTGGGAAAGTGTCATACCCTTCTCTTTAGCGTACTTCAGGAGATTTTGGCTCCTCTCCACAGCGGTCCTTATCCACTCAATCTTCTTAAGGCTCCTGTGAAGGCTCTTGTCCTCCGTTATAGGCCACCTCCTTTCCAAAAGCGCGTCCGAGGCGTGAGGCACTCTAGTAACGTGACCTATGCGATACTTTAGGAGCTCCCTTCCTGGGTACTGTTCAATCAAGTTGTAGATGTGCTCTAATGCCTCATACCCCATCCTTATCGCTTCCTTTCCTTCCTCTCCCCAGCCCAGGGTAGGACCTAAGGCAACGCCAATTGCCCTTACCTTTCCATCCTTCTTTAAGGAGAGGAGGAAGTCGAAAACGTCTTTTCTCCTTATGATGTCCATCTTTGGGTTATGGATCATTAACACGTCTACGTAGTCCGTGTTTAGCCTCTTTAAGGATTGGGAAAACGCGAAGTCAAGGAATTCTATTGAGAAGTTGTGAACAGCCCTACCGTTGACCTTGTTGTAGAAATCGTAGCCTATCTTGGTGAGGACTACTATTTGATCCCTCTTATTGCCCAGTGCTTTAGCTATTATCTCCTCTGCCTTCCCCTCGCCGTAAATGTCTCCAGTGTCGTAAAAGTTAATCCCTTTGTTAAATGACTCCCTAATTAAGTCTTCTCCCTTGTATGGGTTCCCCCACCAGTCGGTCACCACGCTCCATAATCCTAACCCTATTTCAGAGACCTTTATCCCCGTAGTACCTAACTCTCTGTAGTTCATAGTTATACCACATATATTACTCTCAAACCTTTTGAAAATAAACTTACACCTTACTTTATGTTTGTTACGCTGAGCGAGAGGGAGTTTGATAGCGTGATAACGAGGTTCAAAGGACTTGTGTACGAGTATAACTCAAAAATAAAGGAGTACAACGTCTACTTGAAGCCGTTCCACGTGGTCAGCAAGGGCAGTAAGAGGTATTTCTACATAGGAAAGTACTGGTACAAACTGGAGAAGATTAATGGGAAGTTGAAGTGGATATACCTAGGGAAGGAAAAGCCAATAAAGGAAATGCCAGAACCTCCTAGGTTTCCCGAGGCCACCATAATAAAGGAGGAAAACAAGTTCATCGTTGACGAGAAAATCCTGGAGGAATTGAGGGCATTAGTGGAGTTAAACCAGCTCTACTGACAGCTTTGCCTTTATCTTCTCTTGCGGCATCCCTAGCTTAAGCCCGTTGAGTACGCTTATTAAGTCTTCCATGTCAAGTCTTAACAACTCCGCTATCGCTAGGGCTGTCACTGGGGTAAAGGGAGACCCCATAAAAGCTGCTAGGGCGGCACTTCTAGCCTGGACTCTAGCAGCTCTGTGTAAAGTGGAGAGAGCTGTGTAAACACTTGAGAAGTCCATTGACCTGGCATAGGGTAACCTCCTTAGAATATCCAATGCCTCTTCGTTGGACCTAGCGTTGGTCAGATCCTTGATTGTGTCGAGGCTTACCTTACAGTGGATTTCCTCCTGCACCTTCTGTCTAAGGGCCAAGCTGACGGTGTAATAGTCCTTATACCCACATAAGATAGCGTCAGCGGAAGACTTCCAGTCTCCCCTTAGACCTTCAGTTATTTTAGTTAGTTCCAGGATAAAGAAGTAATCTAGGTAGGAGGTTAGCTGTGATAAGTTCTTTGGACTTTTGTTCAACGCGTATTGGAGAGCTTTACCGTGTATAGTGTCCCTGACCACGTTCAGTAGTTCGTTTAAGTTGGCTGGCTTTACCTCCACTACTTTAGGGAAGAATCTTGATCTCAGCTCTACTCCGTTTTCTATTGAGGCTATAAGGCTCTCAAAGTCCTCTAGAGTGATCGCGTAGTAGTACAAGTTTACTATGTCGTGAGACGTCTTCACCGACATACTAAGGTTTCCTAACTGGAGTAGGTTATCTATGGTATTTTTCTTAATCAAGAATTCCATTTCTTCGAAGTTGTCGCTAGTCTCCTCGAGGTAGTTCCTTTCCTTTAGTATATTGACAGCGTTTTTCCAGTCAGATTCAGAGAGGATCTCGTTTATAGTCCCCTTAGTAAGAGTCTTTGCCTTGAAGTTACGCGAGATAGACGTTAAGTAGGCTAACGCTGGGACGCTCATTTAAATGCTTCACCTAGGGCGGATATTACCTCAGAGATGGCCTTCTCAAGGTTTCTCTCCGCTGAAGCCTTTATCTGTCTAAGCCTCTGCTCCCTTTCGTTCATGTACTGCTTCCTTATCTTGTCGACTTCAGTAGCCTTCTCGTCCTCAATCGACTTTGAGATTTCCTTTAGGGCCTCTTCCGCCACTGCTGATAACTGCTGTGAAAGCGTTTGCGACAGCATTATGAGGTTCTTCGAATCTGTTGCCACTTCCGACTTTACGTTTCTGATGTCGTTCTCAAAGTTGACTACTAGCTTGGCGTAAATGCTGAGCTTCGCCTCACTCATATTTCAGCCACATATTAGATAGAATTCATCAAGTTTTTATTGATTTCCTTCCCCTTATAATGTACCCTGTGTGGGTTACGCCTACGTTCTTAGGCCTTGTGGCTCCCTCCTTTACCTTGTATTCTCTTAATATCAACTCCTCCGCGTGGACTTCCACGAATCCCTTCCTCTCCATTTCTAGGTACGTCTTCTCTACTTGGTTTACTGTTGGAACGAAGACTACCAGCGTTGCTGAAGGCTTTAGTGCCTCGTAGGCCTTATCCACTACTTCCCAAGGGCTCGGCATGTCCAAAAAAACTGCGTCTACACCTTTCTCGTCAAACCCCTCCCTAATGTCCTTCAGCCTAAACTCTATCCTATCTTGTAAGTTAAGGACACTGGCATTGTACTTTGCAGTTTCCTGCATGTCCCTCCTAACATCGTAAGTTATTACCTTTCCCTCCTTTCCCAGGAAGTGGGCAAGCGATATCGTTAAAAATCCAGATCCAGTGCCAGCCTCTATTACTACGCTCCCCGGCTCCACGCTAGAAGAGTAGATCATGTACGCGACGTCTTTAGGGTAAAGAACTTGGGACGGCCTCTTTAGGTCAAGGTAGATGTCCTCTAGAATAGGTCTTAGAAGATAAGCCGTAGCCCTAGAGAGGTTTAGCGTATCTCCGTACTCTTTTCCTATTATATCGTCGTGCAAAACATACCCCTTGTCGGTGTCCAGCCTTTTGCCCTTAGCCAGCTTAACTAAGAAGACTCTCTTTGGGTCTATCCATACTGTCACGATGTCTCCTTCTCTAAGTACCACGTTACATTCAAGGGTCTTACGTTTAAAAAATCTTACCTTTCTCAGCATTGGTGTCTTAATTCACCGGTCATTAATACCAGCCATCATCACGTACTATTCTTTAATCCACAGTTCTTTTCTAATAAACTCTCCTATAGCTGCCCTTATTACCTCGCTCCTGGACTCGTACCTCCCTGTGTTGACTAGCTCGTCTATCGCTTCCAGAAATTGCTCTGGTAGCTTGACGGTTATTATTTTCATTAAAGATCGTTTTATGGAATTGACAGTGTAATCCTTTTAAGTATTTTTGCATGGTGCTATTTAGACGCGCTTTCCCACAAGTGATTAAAGTATACTGTGGCTATGTCCACGAAGTACTTGTGATTTGAGATGATGCCCGAGAGCTTGTCGTTGTTCTTGACTATAAGGAGAACAGACGAGGACGTTATGATGCCGCTTCCGAACATATTGTCTAGCCTCTTTATTCTCTCAGGTGGGATCTTACTGACGTTTACATTCGATGGCACGAGTAGCCTAACCTCTGAGTTAAAAACCTTTGTGGAAAGTAATTCGACTATGTCCTCTGTTACCAGCTCCGGATAGGACAGCACTACGTAATACCACTTACTATTCTCGTTTAGCACTTCGAAAATTGTCCTCTGTAAGTCAATCGTCGGAATAACCATTATTGTATAAGAGGAAGAGGACGACAGCACCGCTGAGATGGGCTCAATGAACTGCTTCTCAAACTCGCCTATTTTCTCCTCCAAGAGTTTCTTTATGTTAGCCCAAAGATCCCTTATTGGGATAGCGTAATAGTAGGAAGGCTTTTTGCCGGTCTTCCTTATCCAACCTCTTTCTTCTAGCCGGGTAAGTATGCTGTATACCTTAGTATACGAAATCCCCAACTTGTCGGAGATCTGTCTCGCAGTCAGCTGCCCTTCCAAGAGAAGGGTAGCGTAAATCCTGAGCTCTGATTTCGAGATTCCGAGAATAGAAGCGAACCTTGAGACCCTTGATAGGATGTCCTCTATGAGGTTCTCAGTCACAAATATATATTCTTTAACAACATAAAAGATTATTAGGTGAAATTAGCGTGGGAGGAGCTACAAAGAAGCCTATTTCGAACGTAGAGAAGAGGTTAAAGAGGGAGATGGAGGCTCAGCAGAAGAAAGCGCAAGGTAAGAAGACTTCGAAGACCGGAAGTGAGGTAATATCAAAGAACATTACGATCTCCAACGAGATGATTAAGAGGGTTCAAGAGGAAATAAAGAAGGAGAAGATAATAACGCCATACGAATTAGCGACTAAGGCAAACGTTACAGTAAGTGTAGCGAAAAGGATATTGAAAGAGCTAAGCGCCCAAGGCATAGTTAAGGAACAGTTTAGGAATAGGAGAACGGCTATATACGTGGCGCCTTAATCTTCGTTTTTGCTTATTGTCGCTTTTTCGCTTAAGTTCCTCGACTTTTTTACGGTCTTACAAAGCCCGTTTATTATAGCCTCTATGTTAGCCAGCTTGCTCATAACGCCCTCCTTAGAGTTCTGCGTGATAACCGAGGTCTCAGCTAGGAGTATTGAGTCCTCTTCCTCAGCCTCTTTGTAAATGAGTGAGTCTGGGGTTACTATAAAGGTAGGCGAGTACCCAATTACCTCTCCGTTCTCGTTCTCTATCAGCTCCCCAGTAATGAGGTAGGGGATTCCGTTTTCGACGCTCCTAGCAATTGCCAAGTTCTTTATGATCTCCTGCCTCTTTCCAAGGGCCCTCATAGTCCCTATTATCGCTTGAGCGCCTCCTAGCGATAACAGCCTATTGATCTCCGGCGATACTAAGTCCTCCTCAGATATGATGCCGTACTTGTTGTCAAGTACGACGTTTATCGGCTCCTTTCCCCCAGATATCCCAAGCTTGATGTCCTTCTCCGAGACCACGATCTTCCTGTACTTTCCTATTATCTCGCCGTCTGGTGAGATGACTAACGTAGTCAGGAATATCTTAGGCCCTGCTTGTTCCAAGAGCGGGCCAGCTATTAGGTGGACTTCTCCTTCCATGGCAAGCTTCACCAGTATGTCAGTCGAGCTTCCAGGTATTTTCTCTGCCAAGTTTCTTACCATGCTACGCATTTTCTTCTCGTTATTGTAGAGCTCAAAGGAGTTCCCTACGGGGAAAAGTGAAGGTAAGATGACCAGCTTTGCTCCTTTCTCCTTGGACGTCTTTATGAGCTTCTTAGCCTTTTCTATGTTATACTTTCTTGACATCTCTCTGATTTTCAGATAAGTTAACGAAATTAGCATGATATTTTCACCCAATATCTTGTATCTCCTCATATAATTGCTTTAATATTTGTCTGTAGTCTTCCTTTCCTTCCTCGATCAGATCCATGCGCTCAAGGAGGTCTCTGGTGCGCTCTTCTGACACGAAGTTCTGGAACCTTTTAACCAGGAAGTCGTGGACGTCTATTCCGAGAGTAGACGGAATAAGCCTTTTAGTGTTTTTGCTCTCAAATACATATCTCCTCTTTAATAGGGTGGAGACTATAGTGGCGTACGTACTAGGTCTTCCTATTTTCCTGTTCTTCATCTCAGTAATAAGGCTTCCCTGTGTATAAAGCTGCACGTCGCTCTTCATAAACGAGTACTGTATTGCAACTTCAAATTGGCAGTTCTTACCTGGTGTGCAGTTTATCTGAGCCTTTATGGGTCTGCCAGTGCCCTTAAAAGGCAGGTAAAGCTCGTCAAACTGTACTTGGGAGGGAAGGTAAACCTTGTAGACGTTTTCCACAGGGTTGTTCTCAACGTTGAGCTCAGTTCCATCGTGCGTTTTAACGCTTACGTATATCCTTTCCTTTTCTACTATCAAGGGAGTTAACTGGCTCGTGATGAACCTCCTAAATATCAAGTCGTATATTTTGTAGTGGTTTGCCGTAAGCCTTCTGGGTAGTTCCAGTTCTCTTTCCTCTATCATTGCCCTCAGCTGGTCTGAGTCGAGGGGCTTGGTGACCCTAATTGCCTCGTGTGCCCCGCCCTCCCCCCAACTCCTAGGCCTAAACACCTCCTTATACCTCTCTCCTAGTGCTTGTTTTAGGTAACTCTCTGCGATCCCTATACCCACTGAGGAGATCCTAGTGCTGTCGGTCCTGTGGTAAGTTATAAGACCCATCTCGAAGAGGTCTTGTGCAATCCTCATTGCCTCTTGGGCCGATATACCGTAAAAGTTTGAGGCGTCGGAGAGAAGGGCATCGGTAGTATATGGCGGTAGAGGACCGAACTCCTCCTTTACGTCCTCTATGCGGTCAATACTGAGTATTAGCTTACTGTTCTTGTTCATCTTGGATTGCCGTGATACGAGTATCGACACAGAATCGAAGGCACGTATGACGTAAACTTTTCTCCTAGTGTTGTTGTACTGGTTATACTTGTCTATAACCCAGCCCAGGACTGGAGTTTGAACTCTCCCAGCGCTCAAGTTCCTGTTCTCAGAGCACGGCTTTCCTAGTTTGTGGCACTCCTCTTTCCAAAACTCAGTCTGGAGCTTCTTGGACAGCTTAAATCCTATCCACCTATCCTCAACCCTTCTCACTAATTGCGACTGTAAAAGAGGAAGCGAGAACTTCCTGGGGTTGTTTAAGGCCTCTATTATGGCCCTCCTAGTTACCTCGTGGAACTCCGCCCTGAAGACGTTTGGGTTAAAAGGCTTAACGTTAAGGTAAATGTCCCAAGCTATTTTTTCTCCCTCTATGTCTGGGTCAGTCCCTATGAATACTTCGTCTGCCTCAAGGGCCAAGTTCCTTAGAGCGCTTATAACGTCTTTCTTATCCCTGACCTCTCTGCTGCCGCAGATAGGGCAAGTTTGGTTATCTCCAAACTCCGTGAACTGATGGCCGTTTGCACAACGCTTGATAGTATTATAGTAAGCTACGAAGGACAGCTTGTCATCTCCCTTAACTTCAATGCCGTGAATACCTATGTCCTTTGTAGTCAGATCATATACGTGGCCGCCGCTCGCGGTTACCATTAGTACTCTGTTTCCCATCACTGTCTCGTAGACCCTTAACCCCTTAAACTCCCTCACGCTAGGTCTCGAGAAGAAGTTTGAGATTGTCCTAGCCTTGTTTGGCGACTCCACTATAAAGAGGGTAGTCCTTATTTTCTCTACTGCACTTGCTGATAACGCTCCGCTCTCCCTTATCTTCCTGATCCTCTCCCTTTCGTTGTTCAACTTTTCAGCTATTTTGGTGAGTTCAACGTCACCTATCTTCCAGTTAATTACGTCAAGCGGTTCCCACTTTATCTCGTCGAGGACTAGCGAGAGCTTTCTAGTTAACAATTCAAATAATTTTTCGTCATCTACTAGCAGGATAGATAGGCCAGTTGTGAGCTCTCCTCCAAATAGCCTTGAAGTCCTACCACTAGCCTGAATGTAGGTCAAGTAGTCAGGGGTAGAGATGAAGCCGTCAGTAGTAACGGATATCTCTCCGATCTCGGAAATCTTCTTTAACACGTTTTCCTTTTTCAAGTTTTCGTTCACGATCTCATACGCCTTAGCTAGCACGGGGTCGTCTATTTGGCCCTCCTTTACCTTTTGGGCCAGCACGTTTAGTGCAGCAGGGGATAGGTTCCTTAGCCTTGCCCTTGCTTGTCTCAGTACACTGGTTATCTCTTGATCCTTAACGACTAGCGATATTAAGCTCAGCATCTTCATCATAGCCAAAGGATGCATGTTCTCTCCTATTCTGAACCGGAACTTGGGTATCCCTGCGAAGATCGCGTACTTTACTCTCCAAGGAATGTCAATACCCCTTACTAGAATACCGTAATGCGTAGCGACCCCAATTAGGACGTCTATCTCGCCGTTTACGAACTTGTCGAGTTTAGATGTGGAGGAGGACGAAATGAAGTCCACTTTCAAGTTTCCGTTTAGTTTCTCCGCCAATTGCTTAGCGTACTCAGTCCCCTTATCTATGGGTACGAAGATGAGACCACCAGACCCTAATTTCTCCAGAATTTTTCTGGTAGTCTCAACTACATCCCCTCCAGTAACGAAGGAGTCTATTACGTTACGGAGGTAAATAACTGCGCTACCTGGCTTGAACCCCATCAGAGAGGAGAAAACGGGGTTACTCTTGGTTATGGTCGCAGAGGAAAATATGGCTACCTTGTTTGAGACCCTCCTCTCCCTAATTTTACTTATCTCATTAAAGGCAGATTCGTCTTTCCTTGCTTTCCAAAGTAGCTCCTTTACTTTTTTCACGTCATCTTCCGTAAACCCCATTAGCTTCAGAACAGCTACTGAGCTCTTGCTGGACTTCAAGACGGAGTCCACGTCGTCGACAAAGATGTAGCCGAACTGTGAGGCGTTTATGTTGTCAATGTTGTTTATTATGTACCTAGAGGTGGACATGAATACGTCAAAGTCAGACGACTCCAACGCCTTGTTCAGTTCCTCCTTCTGAGAGTTCTTCATCCCAGATATGTAATAGGACACCCTGGGAACCCTGTCGAAGTCCTTGCTCATCTGCTGGATCTTCTCG